>PMMM01000046.1 GCA_003162245.1 Phycisphaerales bacterium | reverse complement strand
CGCGTGTTTTTCAACAGCCCCACTGTCCCTCTTTTTACTCTTTTTAGGAGGTTGGTGGGCGATGCCCACCCTACGAACTTTTTCTTTTTCCACGCAGGAGCATAACGCTGCCCAGCGCAAGCAGGGCCATTACGCTCGGCTCTGGAGTTGGTGTGATAACCCCATTGGTAAACTGAAGCACCGTGTCGCCGCCCGAAAAGATCCGGGCATTGTCGCCGTCTATGCCCAGGGGCCCGCCGATCTCAGGTTCACCCGGATGCGTGAACCAAAGGATGTCTGAGATGTCGCCCGGATTGAATGCCGATGTATACAGGGCGGTCATCTTTCCGGTGCTGTAGAACCACTGACTCGGAGCGATGCCGGCGTTCCCGGAGAGGTTCTCAGCATCCATGTGATCTATGATCCCGTACGTGACGGATCCGTCAATGGCGATGTCCTGCGGCAGGTCGTTGAGGAGCAGATTGACCGGCCAGGTGTTGGAGATGTACCCCATGGCAGTAGGAGAGCCGCCGCCTACGTCCATCTCGAAGTGGTCCGGAGTGGCAGTGTAGTCTGGCGATCGATCGAACTGGTAGAAGTACGCCCACTGGTTCGCTGGGATGCTGACGCCCAGGAAGCTCGTGCCGGACGGTCCGCCCCATACAGCCTTCGAGAAGATATCGTCCTTGTCGCTTGTGCTCCGCATTTCTTTTTTGCTTGGGATGCTTGCATTGTCTTGGCTCGAGAACTTCGTCCACTTGGCCTTGACCGGTTTTGTCGGGTCTGTTGGAGTTACTTGCAGGGTAAGCTCATGTGCACCACCTGACTGAATGTCTCCGCCGTCGAAGGTGAAGGAGTTGGTTCCCGGTTTAAAGCTCCCGAATCCGCCTAGGTCACTGCAGCCCTTGGGCGTGCCGTTGACTATCTTGATCCCCGCATCCTTGACGTGCTTTTGGGTATCGAGGACCTGGAATGAGACATTTACGTCTACGTCACCTGCTCTCGCCGGGCCGGCATGACAGATGGCAATAACACCCGCGACGAGAACAACAGTTGTCTTGTGCATGGCCAATTCCTTTCCACACCCTCGAAACCAAGGACAGTCACCTACCTCTACGCTCATCGGGTCGCGGGCCGCGAACGCCGCGGCTCGTTGCTCCTGGCTGTGTGTTCTCCATGTTCTCCATCGCCTTCCGGGCTTACCAGTCCGCCGCAAAAGGACCTTCGCCGCCGAGGACCACCCATGAAGGCCGTGTTTTCTTGTGCTCTACGTCGGCCACGGGGGGCCGACGCTACTTCTGCGGCGGACTGTTACGCTCAACGCGGGGCCGCCAAACGAGGTTTCCCCGGCAGCCCTGCCAGGCGCTCCATTGGTTTTTGCGGGCGATGAGATGCACACCCGCGCGCACGCGTCACGCCATGCACTTCGCTTTGCGGGAGCAGAGCCGGGAACGATGCGAGAAGCGACTGTCGCGGCTCAAGCGACAACAGGGGGAAAGCAACTCCCGCAGGTCAAAGTGCGTAGAACAGCGCTGCCCACCGTCCTCCTCTTCCTCCAGGACCCGCACGAACTCCTCTCCGCCATGCGAACATGCTAAAAGGCGCGCACCCCGCGCACCCCGATAATAACAGCTTAACACGGCCGCAGGCGGCCCCGCCAGTCGCTTCTTGAGCTGTCAGCTCCGGAGCCGACAGCGGCCAGCCGCGTACCGGCTGCAAAAGGGTGGGAGCCGGCTGCGCGACTCGCAGGTCAGCGACAGGAAGGACTCGTACAGGCGGATGGCCAGGTCCATCCGGCTGGTGACCTCCAGTTTCTGGTAGAGGCGCGTGACATGCGTCCGCAAGGTGTGGGGGGACATGTCCAGGCCACAGGCGATGGCCGATTCCTTGTCATCCCGGAAAATACGCTCGACGATCTGGCCCTCGCGCTGCGACAAACGCAGCCGGGCGCGTAGCAGAGCGAAGGCGCGCTTGTCCAGGAACCGAGGAAGCGTGGCGCTCGTGAGTTCGGCCATTGGTGCACCTCCATCGCCGCTGAAGAGAAGCGGGCCTTCCAGCGCGCAAGACAATGGCGTATTTCCTGCCCTATGCCGCCTGCAGACGACGCGCGGTTGCCGTTGGCATTATGCCGGTACGCCCGCGCGATGTTCGGATTCAGCCTGCGCTGCGGCCCCACCAACCCGTGCCCGGTGAGCCCGGCTAGGGGCCTGCGGTCCAGTATACCGTCTCCCCGCCGTCCCCGGCTAGCCCAAGCGGGGCGTCCGACGGCGCGATGACGGTTTTCCGCGTCCTACGTCGCCCACGGGGGGGCGACGCTACGTTTGCGGGGGACGACACTACGTTTGAGGGGCAACGCCACGGGCGCAGGGACGACGGTGCGGCCGGCGCGGCGGGCGCGCGAAATCGCCGTCCGCGGCGTAAGATGGGTGGTTGGAGACGGCGCATGAACGGCCAGCTCAAGATGTTCGGGCTGAACCTGTACTTCCTGATCGGCGCGCTGGCGGTCCTGGGCGTCGGCGCCGTCGTGCTCATCGCCGCGTGGACCGGGCTCAAGATTCTCGTTTGGGAAGAGCAGAAGCATTCGGCGGAGCGGGCGGAGCGCCGCCGCAAGCTGCGCCCGGACGGCACGCCGTTGCCGCCGGCGAGCCGCGGGCTTTGCACGGCCTGCGCGCGGGCGTACGAGCAGGTTTACCATTTGCCGGACGGGGCGCGGCTATGCCCGACCTGCTACGCGGCCGTTGAGCGCAAGGAGGTTTCATGAGCGACGTTCTCTCGGTGGACACGCCGGTGTATGCGTTCAGCGCCGAGCGCAAGCTGAGCATGAAGGACCTGCTGGAGTACTTCGTCAAGCACGGCTCGATGCGCGTGTCGGACCTGCACCTGAAGGTCGGTTGTCCGCCGATCTACCGCGTGGACGGGAGCCTGCAGCGGCTGAAGGGCGCGGCGCTGGACAACGCGACGGTGCAGGCCCTGGTGCAGAGCATCCTGGGCGAAGAGAACTGGCAGCGGCTGGAGGAGGGCCGCTCGGTCGACGGCTCGTACATTACCGAGACGATGCAGTTCCGCCTGAACGCGTTCTTCGACAACGACGGGCTGGCAGTGGCGATCCGGGCGCTGGAGGACGACCCGCCCCCGGTCGAGGAAGTCGGGTTCCCCAACGCGGCCTGGCACGACATCGTCGGCCGGCAGCACGGGCTGGTCCTCGTGACCGGCATCACCGGGGCCGGCAAGTCCACGACCATCGCGTCTTTGATCCGCCGGATCGCGGAAACGCGGCCGTGCCGGATCATCACGCTGGAAGACCCGATCGAATACCGGCTGGCGAGCAAGGCGGCGATGGTCTCACAGCGCGAGGTGGGGCGCGACGTGCCGAGCTACGAGCGCGGGCTGCGGGACTGTCTGCGCGAGGACCCGGACGTGATCTTCGTGGGCGAGATGCGCGACCGCGACTCGACGAGTTGGACGCTGACGGCGGCGGAGACCGGGCACCTGGTGTTCTCGACGCTGCACACGCGCGACGTCCGTGGCACCGTCACGCGCGTGCTCGACATGTTCCCGCCCAGCCGGCAGGACGAGGTGGCGAGCCAGCTCTCGCTGGGCCTGAGCTACATCCTGTGCCAGAAGCTGATTCCGCGGCAGGACGGCAAGGGCCGCGTCGTCGCGATGGAGATTCTCAACAACACCTACGCGACGGCGAACCTGATCCGGCTGGCCAAGGTGGAGCAGATCTACTCAATCCTCCAGAGCCGCACGCGCGACGTCCCGGAGGAGCGCATGATCACGCTCGAGCGCTCGCTGGCGCTGCTCGTGGCGAGCGGCACGGTGGCCCCGCTCGAGGCGGAGAAGTGGGCGAACCACGCCAGCGCGTTCGTGGACGAGATGCAGCGGGTGCAGGAGGCGAGAACCTAGTCCGCGAGGGCCTCAATGGGCACCCGCAGCTTTTGCGCTTGGTGCGGGGAAGGGGGATACATACGATAGGATGGGACGGACGGCTTCCGGCTTCCCGGTCAGGAGACACCCCGTGAACAGGCCCAACGGATGGTTTGTGAACTTGCTGCTGGCGGCCGCGGTCGCCGGCGCGACCTACGCCTCGCCGCCGACGGCGACGTACCTGGCGCCGGACCGGCACGTGGCCGGGCTGGGCGAGGCGGTGGAGCTGCGGTTTGTCGCCGGCGCGGCGAAGGACGCCCCGGCGACGCGCTGGCCGAGCGACCAGGTCAAGCTGATGCTGGTGCGCAGCGGTGGCACGCAGCAGAACCGGCACGCGGTGCGACCCGCGCGCGACACGGACAACTTCGTCAAGGTAGACATCGTGCAGCCCGGCGTCACGGTGATCGGGGTCGATCAGCAACCCGTGCTGCTGGACATGACCGGCGCCGAACTGCGGACCTTCGTCGAGCGGAACGTGGGCGACGCGGTTGCGATTGAGAAGGCCGGCGCTCTGAAGGACGACCAGAAGCTCCACGTGCGTCACTTCGCATCCGCCAAGACGCTGATTCGCGTGCCGGCGGAAAAAGGCGGGCTCCGCCCCTCCGCACTCGCCACGAGCAAGACCACGCTGACCGTCGAGCTGCGGCTGGGGCTCGACCCGACCGCGGTGAAGGTCGGCAGCGACGTGCCGCTGACGGTCTACATCGACGGCATCAAGAAGGAGGGCATCAAGATCGAGGCCACGAACATTGCCGCCTGCAAG
This sequence comes from Phycisphaerales bacterium, assembly GCA_003162245.1. Lineage (GTDB taxonomy): Bacteria > Planctomycetota > Phycisphaerae > UBA1845 > Fen-1342 > Fen-1342. The sequence continues at coordinate 38,096 of PMMM01000046.1, read as the reverse complement.
ACCTCGGCCTTCCACGCGGTTGGCGCGGGCACGGGGTACTTCCCGCTCACGGACGCGGGCATCTGGCGGGTCGCGTTTGAGCACGCCGAGCCGGTGACCGACGATCCTGCCGCCGACTGGGCGATCTACAGCGGGACGCTGACATTCGAGGCGGCGAAAGGAGCGGGCCAGTGAAGCGCGGAGACACATGGACGAACACAGGTCGCGTGGCTCGTCCGCGCGGATTGAAGCCCGCGGCCCTGACTTGCCTCGCGCTGGCGGCGCCTACGCTCGCCGGCATCGCGCAGGAGCTGGGGCCGGCCCCGGTGGGCGACGCGTACAACGCCTACACCGGCCGCGTTTCCGCCGTCGCGTGCAGTCGCACGGACCCGAACCGGTACTACATCGCGGGCGCGGACGGCGGTGTGTGGCGGACGACCGACGGGGGGACGACATGGACGCCGCTGACCGACAAGATGCCCACGCTATCGATCGGCGCTTTGGCGCTCGATCCAACGAACGAGAGCACAATCTACGTAGGCACCGGCGAGGCGAACTACGCCAATCACAGCCGGTACGGGCTGGGGCTGTACAAGTCCACGGATGGCGGCAACACGTGGGTCCAGCTCGGCGAGAGCACCTTCGGTGGGCGGACGTTCTCCCGCATTATCGTGCACCCGCAGAATCCCCAGCGTATCTACGCCGCGCTCGCGCGCGCCGGCGGGTTTCCGGCGCTCGCCGCGGCCAAGGGTCATCCTGCGCGCGACGGTCCGGTCGGCGTATTCCGCTCCGACGACGCGGGCGTCACCTGGACGCAACTCGCCGGCGGCCTGCCGAACCAGGCGGCCACCGATCTGGCGCTGGCCCCCACGAACCCGAGCACGCTGTACGCCGGCATCGGCCACCCCTTCGGCGCGCTCGAAAACGGAATCTACAAGTCCACCGACGGCGGCGACACCTGGACCCAGCTCCGCGGCGGCCTGCCCTGGACCCCGAGCTACAATATCACCGGGCGCATCAGCGTCGCCGTGGCCCCGAGCGATCCCAACCGCTTGTACGCCCTCCTCGCGCGGCGTTGCGACGCGGCCGGCGGCGGGGCTTCCACGCAAGGCGCCTACCGCAGCTTAAACGGCGGCGCGACGTGGACTCCGGTGGGCCTGCCGAGCATCCAAGCGACCTACGGCTGGTACCTCTCTTTCGTCACCGTTCGGCCCACGGACCCGAATGTCGCCTTCATGGCCGGGCTCAGCCTGTGCCGCGCGACGGACGGGTTCTCGTTCAACGACGTGACCCCGCCGCACGTCGACCTGCACGGCGTCGACTGGGACGCGGCCGGACGGCTCGTGGTGGGCGACGACGGCGGGGTGCATCGAACCGACGATCTCGGCAACACGTGGACTTCGCTCAACGACGGCCTGGGCGTGATTCAGTTCTACGCCGGCCTATCCACGCACCCCACCGACGACAGCTTCCTTCTGGGCGGAATGCAGGACAATGGCTCCGGCTACCGGCTGCCCGGCTCGCCCGTGTGGACGCAGGTTTTTGACGGCGACGGCGGTTGGACCCAACTCGATCAGACCAACCCGCTGCGGTTCTTCGTCGAGTACCAGGGCAGCGGCACCGTGTATCGCTCGCAGGACGGCGGCGCGTCGGTCAACTTCTGCGGGTCGGGCATCAACACCAGCGACCGCAACTGCTTCGAGGCCCCCTACCTCATCGATCCGACCAACTCCTCCCGGATGCTGTACGCCACCCACCGGCTCTATCGGAGCACCGACGGCGGCACCGGCTGGTCCGCGTTGAGCGGCGACCTGACCGCGGGCGGCAGCGCGGCCATCCGGTCCGTCGCGTTCGCCCCGTCCGACCCCAACATCGTCTATGTGGCGACGAACGACGGCCGCATCCTGCGCTCCGGCGACGGCGGCGCGAACTTCGCATTGATCGCGAGCGGCGTCTCCGGCTGGCCGCGGACGACGCGCGAGTTGTTCGTCCATCCAACCGACCCCAACACCGTCTACCTCGCCGTGGGGTATTTCGGCGTACCCAAGATCCGGCGGACGACGGACGGCGGACAGACCTGGACGGCGCTCGACGCGAACTTTCCCGACGTGCCGGTCAACACCGTCGCGGTGGACGTGCGCCCGCGGCGGCCGGTGATTTACGCCGGAGCGGACAACGGTTTGTACCGCTCGGTCGACGGGGGCGGCACATGGCACCGCTATGGTGCGGGCCTGCCGAACGCGGCGGTCGTTGACCTGCGGCTGGAGTTGGCGCGGAGCCGCCTGGTGATCGGCACGCAGGGCCGCGGGGCCTGGACCGTCCCGTTCGGCATCCCGGGCGACTGCAATTGCGATGGCGTCGCGAATGCCGCGGACATCGACGCCTTTGTTGCGGCGCTCGGGCAGCGTCCGCCGCCCTGGACGCCGGCGTACGGCCAGGCGCGTAGCGGGGCCCCGGCGCCGTGCGCCATCTTGAACGCCGATGTCAACGGCGACGGGCAGGTCACGTTCACGGACATTGATCCCTTCGTGGACGTACTGGCCCATTAGTATAGTGTCTCGGAAAAACCGACCGTATCAGGGGCTGAGCCGCGGCCTTCAGGCCGCGCGGACCAACGACCGCGGCGGGCGCGGGCAGGCTTTCGGCCGCGCGAATCGCGCCGAGGCGCAAGAGCGATGGTGCGGAGCAAGGGCTGGCGGCGCATCAGGTGGTCCGTTCGCCTCGGCCTGTTGGCGCTGGTGGTTGGATACCTGAAGTTCGTGGGACTCGACGCCAAGTTCTACTACCCCGACCACGAGGTCTACGTGGACCCCGCCCAGCTCGGCCTGCGCTACCAGAACATCACCTTTCGCACGCGCGACGGCGTCAAGCTGCACGGGTGGTTCCTGCCGGCGGTCGGCGTCGCCAAGGGGATGGTTGTCCACTGTCACGGGAACGCCGCCAACGTGACGGGGCACGTCGTGCTCGTAAGTTGGCTGCCCGACGCGGGCTATCACGTCCTCATGTTCGATTACCGCGGGTACGGGAAGTCGGAAGGCCGGGTCACCCGCGCGGGAACGATCCTCGACGCGCACGCGGCCCTCGATTACGCCCGCGCGCGGCCCGAGGCCGCCGGCCTGCCCGTGTTCCTGTACGGGCAGTCGCTCGGCGGGGCGGTCGCGATCGTCGTCGCCGCCGACCGGCCCGAGGTCGCCGCGGTCGTCGCCGAATCGACGTTCAGCAGCCATCGCGGCATCGCGGCGCGGCACGTGCGGCGGCTGGTGCGTTTCGACTGGCTGGCGCGGTTCCTGGCGACGATCTCGATCTCCGGCGGCTACGATCCGATCGACGTGGTCGCCCGCCTTTCGCCGCGGCCGCTGCTGGTGATCGCGGCCGAAAACGACCAGATCTGCTTTCCGGAGCTGGCGCGCGAGCTGTACGACGCCGCGGGCGAGCCGAAGTCCTTCTGGCTGGCGCCGCGCGCCGAGCACCTGGCGATTCTCGAAGAACACCCCCGCGAGCTGGCCGAGCGCGTCACGCAGTTCTTCGACCAGGCGGCGAACCGTACGGGCCGCGACTGACGAACTTGCGCAACGATGCACGGTATGTGGTCGCCGCACATGATGGGCTTGCTCTTCTTGCGCAGAAGGCCGAAGATCGCGTCCAGTACTCTGCGCGGGCGCGCAACGATGCAGCGGGCATGGCAATTCGTTGTTCTCTTCTTGATCGTTGAAGCTGTCGCGGTCGTCTGCGCCATCCTGTTGCTGATGCGGCAGAGTTGGTTCGGAGCAGGCGACCTTCGTCCGTTCGCCGCTTTGACGTCCGTGTTCGCTCTATTATTCGCGGCGCTCGCCGTTTTCTCGATTCGCCCGCAGCATCGAGTGCGCCTTCCGGCACGCGTAGCCGGATCGGTCACCGGCGGTGCCCTTGTCGCCCTCGGTTGCTCCCTCGTTTTGACCCTGGTCATCGGACCATGGACGCGTGCGTTTGCGTTCTCGCCGGTCATTTGCTGGATCGTGGGTGCCTCGGCCGGGTTCCTCGCCGGGGGTCTCTTGCCGGAACCCGCTCCCGGCTCTCCGGCCCGGGCTCGCCGTCGTAAACGGGCCAAGCTCTATCTCACCATCGCTTGCGCGGTACTCGGTGCCGTGTGGTTGACCACCCCCCGGTTCTCCCTCCGCATGAACATCGGCAATCGCCTCTGGGGCATCGGTTCTGGGCACTTGTTTGTCGACGTCCGGCTAAACAAGCTCCCGTTCCGAGTTTTTCCGACGTGGCAAAGTCCGGGATCGTGGGGCCTCAACTGGCCGCACGCGACCAAGTGCGTCAACGGGATGGTGAATCCCCCCGTGTTCATCGGCACCGTATATGGCCTTCCCATGTGGATCCCGTTCACCGTTCTTGCCATCCCGACGCTCTGGCTGTGGCTCTCCAACGTGCGCCGCCCCGTACCAGGGCATTGTCACGGATGCGGCTACGATCTCACCGGCAACGTCTCCGGTCGATGCCCGGAGTGCGGTGAGGCGTGCGCGGAGGCGGGCGGCGCGGGCACCCTCCGAGGACCGGAGGCGACCGGCGTGATCGACGGTGCCGATCAATGACTTGTGGTCCGGTGGCGCCCCGGGGGGGCTCGCATCGGATGAGGCGTCAGTGCGTCGGAGGCCTGTGCTCCCCATGATTCGGGCTGCGGGAGGCACTACACTGGCGCGGGAGCCCGTGCATGACGGCGTGCCAGACCATATTCGCGCCGACCACCGGCGACCGCGGCCGCCGTTGGTGGCTCGGCGCGCTGGTCGTCGCCTGGGGGGCGCAGGCGATCGTGACGCAGACGCTGCTGCTGCGCGAAGCCATCGTGCTGATGTACGGCAGCGAGTTCGCCTGGGGCGTCGTCCTGTGCGCGTGGCTGCTGGGCGTCGCGGGCGGAGCGAAGCTGGGCGCTGGGCTCACGAGCACACGCGCCGGGCAGACGCGGGCGGACGTGGGACTCGTCGCGGTCCTGACGCTGCTCGGCCTCGCGGCGTGCGTGGATTTGTGGGTCTTCCGCGGGGCCCGCGCGTGGCTGGGAGTCGGCCCCGGCGAGCTTTTGCCGTTGCCGAAAATCGCCCTGGCGGCGCTGCTGCTCGTGTCGCCGACCAGCGCGCTCGTCGGGCTGTCGTTTCCGCTGGCGTGCTGCGTCCGTAGGGTCCACTGTGCGGACCGCTCGGTGGCCGGCGAAATGGCAGGCGGTCCGCACAGCGGACCCTACGTGGCCGATGGCGCGGCAGGTGGTCCGCATGGCGGCCCCTACCTGTCGTTCGGGCGAATCTACGCCCTGGAGTCGCTCGGCAGCCTCATCGGCGGGGCCACGTTCAGCTTCTGGGCCGTCGAGCACCTCGGGCCGCTTCAGACGGCGCTGCTGTGCGGTGCGCTCACGACGGCGCTGTCGGCGGTGGTGCTCGCGCGGCGCGCCAGCGAAGCCCCGTCCGACGCCGCCGTCAGCCACAGAGGGTTGACGCTACGGCGCGCGGCCGCCAAGTTGCTCGGCGTGACCGCGGGCGGGGCGCTGGTGACGGCGATCTTCGCCGGCGACACGCTGGACCGCCGGCTGGTCGAGCGGCGCTGGCGCAACATCGCGCCCGGGTACGAGTTGGTCGCCGAGGCCGAGTCGAAGTACCAGAATCTCGCCCTGGGCCGCCGGGCCGGGCAGTTCACGCTGTATTGCAACGGCCACGTGTCCGCCGACTTCCCCGACCCGTACACGTTCGTCCCGCTGGCGCATTTTTGGATGTGCGAGCACCCGCACCCGCAGCAGGTGCTCGTCCTCGGCGGGGCCGCGGAGGGCCTGCTGGCCGAGCTGCTCCGCCACCCGGTCGCACACCTCGACTACGTCGAGCCCGATCCGCGGCAGCTCGAGCTGGTCGGCCCGTACCTCGCGGAACCCGATCGCCAGGCGCTGTACGACCCGCGCGTCACAGTCCACAACGTCGACGCCCGCTACTTCGTGAAGACGCAGCGCGACCGCTTCGACCTCGTCATCGCCCGCCTGCCGGAACCGATCTCAGCGCTTTGCGCCCGCTTCTACACCGACGAGTTCTTTGGCGAGCTCCGTCGGGCCATGACGCCGCAGGCTGTGCTATGCCTGACGGCGGCCGCCGGACCGACGGAGCTGGCGCCGGCGTCGCGGACGTACCTGGCGTCGGTGCGGGAGACGCTCGCCCGCCATTTCCCCGATCTCGTGGTCGGCTGGGGCGACCCGGCGCAGATCCTAGCGGCGACCGCGACCGGCCTGCTCTCCACCGACCCGGCGGAGCTGGCGGCGCGCTACCAGCGGCGGGGCGTGGCTTCGCCGCTGTTCGATCCACTCTGGTTCGCGGGCGCGACGGACTGGCTGAAGCCCGATAAACTCGCGAGCCGGGCACGCGAGCTGGATGCGGCCGAAGGGGCGCGGGTCAACACGGATTTGCGGCCCGGGCTCTATGTGCAACGACTCGTGCTCTGGGAGGCCGCTTCAAGCGGCAGTCACGTGATCGCCTGGCTGCAGAAGGTGCGGCTGGGTCAGCTCGTGGCGGCGCTGGCCGCGTTCGCCGCTTTGGCCGTGGTCGTGCCGCGCTTGCGGCTGGGCGGCCGGGAAGGGTGGGCCAGCGGAGCCGTTACGCTGTCCGTCGGCACGACCGGGTTTGCCACCATGGCACTGAGCATCCTGTGGCTGTACGCCTTTCAGACGTTGTATGGCTACGTTTACCAGCGGATCGGGTGGATCATCGCGCTGTTCATGGCCGGGTTGGTCGCGGGGTGCCTGCTGGTCGGCGAGCCCGGCGGGCGGCCGGATGCGGCACCGTCTGCGGGCGATGCCGGCCGCCGCGCTCCGTCGCGACTGTGGCGGCTTCTGATTCTCGTGGACGTGCTGCTGACGCTGCTGGCGCTGGCCGTTCCGTTGGTGCTGCCGGCGCTGGCCGCCCTGCCGACGACGCCCGGCGTGCTGCGGTTGGTCGAGGGCTGCATTTCGGCCCTGGTCGTCGCGACGGGCCTGCTTGGGGGCGCGGCGTTCCCGCTGGCGGGCGAGCTACAGCTTGGATTTCTGCGCAAAGTGGGTCGCGCGTCCGGCAGTGTCGTGGGGGCGGATCATGCGGGTGCTTGCGTCGGGGCGCTGCTATGCGGAGTCCTTCTGGTGCCGGTATTCGGCATGGCGACGACCGCGTGGGTGCTGGCGGGGACGAAGCTCGCGTCGGTGGCGGCGCTCGCGGTGGGGCGGAATGTGGCTGGACGATCCAGATCATAACTCGTTTTTGGCGAACTAATTACGGCTGAATCTGATCCGGGCCGGGTGTGGCCGGACGTCATCTCGGCCGCGCGTCCGTGACCGTTCCCGGTCGGACGATTTCTGACACGGACGCGCCGTGCTCGTGAATTGCCGCCCCCTTGCGTTCGTCCGGCGCATCGTTAACATACGTGGCTTCGCTTTCAAGGCGGACGGTGCGGTCAGTGTAGACCACCCGGGCGTGTGGTCGCCTTAAAGCAGTGGCAAGGAGAGATTCGGATGTCGAACGGAATGCTGCGGTTGGTGGGTGTGGTGATCCCTGTTGTCGCGCTGGCCTTCGGAAGCTGGGCCCTAGCCCAGGAGCCGCCGAAGAAGGCCGAGGCCAAGCCGGAAGTGAAGAAGGAAGAGGCCAAGAAGGAAGAGATCAAGAAGGAAGAGGCCAAAGACATCCTCGCGATGGCGAAGGAACTCAAGTTCACCACCTTCTTGGAGCTCGTCAAGCTGGCCGACCTGGAGAAAGACCTCCAGAGCCCGGGCGCGTTCACCGTTTTCGCGCCGACGGACGCCGCCTTCAAGGCCTGGAAAGACCTCGATGAGATGAAGAAGCCGGAGAACAAGGCCAAGCTCACCGACGTGCTCAAGAACCACATCGTCAAGGGCAAGATGCTGAAGGCCGACCTCGAGAAGGCCAAGGAGCCCCTCAAGGCCTGGTTCGGCGACATCAAGGTCGCGTTCAAGGACGGCAAACTCATTCTCGATGACAAGACTGCCGTCACCAAGGCCGACATCGCCGCCAAGAACGGCGTGCTCCACGAGATCGACGGCGTGATCATTCCGGAGAAGGTGGCCGAGAAGAAGCCCGAGATCAAGAAGGAAGAGCCCAAGAAAGAAGAGCCGAAGAAGGAAGAGCCCAAGAAGCCGTAAGGCTCTCACAGCTCTCGCGAAACCCAAACGCGACGATTTTCAGCGGAGAAGGCGCCGTAACACGTGCACCTTCTCCGCTCTTTTCTGCACGTTGCCTCAGCGGCCGGCGGGGTAGCGGGCGGGCGGATAACCGGTACGTAGGGCCGTCAGGATGGTGCGCGTCGCGGGCGACTTGTTGAGCGTATAGAAGTGAATGCCCGGCGCCCCGCGGTGCAGCAGCTCGAGGCACTGCGCGGTCGCCTGGGCCACGCCGAGCGACAGGACGGCGTGGTGGTCGTCGCGGACGCGCTGCAGCTCGCTCAGCAGGGGCTCGGGGAGCGTTGCACCGCATAGCTTCGTGAACCGTTCGACCTGCCGGACGCTGGTGATGGGCATGATGCCGGGAATGATGGGGACGCCGATGCCGGCCGCGCGGGCCCGCGCGACAAAGTCGAAGTAGCGCTGGTTGTCGAAGAAGAGCTGAGTAATCAGGTACTCGCAGCCGGCCTCGACCTTGCGTTGCAGGTTCTGCAGGTCGACCTCGAAGCTCGGGGCCTCGACGTGCCTCTCGGGGTAACAGGCGCCGCCGATGCAGAAGCGGAACTGCTGTTTCGCGAAGGCGGCCAGGTCGCTGGCGTGGGCAAAACCGTCGGGCTGCGGGATGAAGGTGGCCTGGTCCGCGGGCGGATCGCCGCGCAGGGCCAGAAGGTTCTCCACGCCCGCCGCCTGCAGGCTTTCCAGAACGGTCTGGATTTCAGCGCGGGACGCGCCGGCGCAGGTCAGGTGGGCCATGGCCTCGAGGCCGTACTGGGCCCGCAGGCTGGTGACCAGCGCGATGGTCCGCTGGCGGGTGCTGCCGCCGGTGCCATACGTGACGGAAACGTAGGTGGGCTGGAGCTCGCGCAAGGAAGCGAGGGTTTCCCGCAGTTGGGCGAACCCGGCCTCGTCCTGGGGCGGAAAGAACTCGAAGGAGAAGCTGGGGCGGCCGGTGGTGAGCAACTCGCGGATACGCATAGGGGTCTTTTAGCGTGAGCGCAAATCGGCGGCAACTGCTCCTGCCGCGAACTGGCTGGCCGCGCGCGGCGGAGTATACTGCGGCAAATGCAGGCCCGCGCGTTGATTCGTCGGGCGCCCAGACCGAGGTGCTGAATGCCAGCTCCTGAACACACTGCTGACGAGGTCACATGTTGGCTAAAGAAGGAGGGGTATCGGGTTGAGTTTGAAGTCGCGCACGCTTTTCAGAACTCAAGCCCCGAGCTGAGCATAACGATGGGGGCCTGCATCGGGCCCGAACTGGGGGACAAACGCGAGGTCGATCTTCGCGTGATGCACACGGCTTGCACGTCCGGCCGAGTGGTGATTATGTGTGAGTGCAAGTACCTCCGATTTCCTTGGATATTGCTTTATGGCGAGCAACGGACCGACGCGTTGTTTTCTTCTCTGCTCGCGGCAAGGACGAAGACGCTGACCGGGATGGGCGCGGCGCGGGGTGTGCTGGAATCGCTCGAATCCAACTTCCATTTTCGGAGCGGTGAGCGAGCTGCGCATAGCGCGATCGAAGCCCTGAAGAAGGGGAAGAACGATGATCGCGCCTACGCGACCATGATGAAGCTGACCGACGTGACGTTCAGCTACGCTGACGTTTTTGACGAACTCAATATGCGCGGTGCCGATGCTCACGTGCTATTCTTGCCGCTTGTCGTCGTAGATGGCCAGCTATTTGACGCATCATACGACCCTGCCGCGGGTGATCTGATCGTTAAGGAGGCGGCGTGGGGCAGGGTGAATTGGAGTGCGGGCCGCCGCCAGTTGCTCATCGATGTCGTCTCTCTGAAGCACGTCCGGGAATATGTCGCATGGGCTACGGAGTCGGTGGTTCACCTGGGGAGCCTGATGCGCCAATACTCGGAAAGCACAGCGACGCGAGAGAAATGACGTCGCGGAAACGTCGGGAGTGGAGCCGGCCATGCCTGAGGAAAATGAAGACGATCTGCCAGAGTGCTGGAAATGCTTCGGTGAATGCGAGCTTTTTGACGACGATTGCCCGATTTGCCACGGATCTGGTTTCGCTCCGCCGCGCGTTGGCCCTCTCCCGCCTCCTGAAGTGCGGAATTGGCTGGCGGAATGGGCGTCCGAGATGGTCGAGCCGGCTATCCATCTGAACCTGCGGAATCCGCCCCCGCCGAACGGGCTGCCTTGGTTCCCTCCGCCTCCGTTGTTTTCGGGCGATTTTTCAAGTGGCTCGCTCAGCGTGAACTGGAAGTGCACGCTGAACGGCGACGAGCTTCAGCTCGAGTTCACGATACCGGTAACAGGCGAGGAGGGCTTCTTTCCGCGCAAGGTCACCAAGCTCGTCGACTGCAGCATGCGACTGCCGTTTAAGCAGAAGGCCGGGCGCTGAGGGCAGCGCGCCAGACGCCGGCGCGCAATCCGAGCGGCGAACGCGGTGGGGCGGCGCTTTGCAGGGCTGTAGCGGGCCGCTATCATGCCGCGCGAAGCATTAGACCCCGATGCGGACGTGTCGCGGAGGCGCACATGAAGGTTCTAGTCATCGTTCGCCAGGTCCCCGACTCCACCACCAACATCAAAATCCAGGCCGGCGGGCAGGACATCGAGCGGGCCGGTGTGAAGATGGTCGTGAACCCGTTCGACGAGTTCGCCATCGAGCAGGCGGTCCAGCTCAAGGAGAAGCGGAAGGACGTGGCGAGCGTCACCGCGCTGATCGTCGGCCCCGCGACGGCCGGCGAGGCGCTGCGTACGGCGCTGGCGGTCGGGGCCGACGACGGCATCCACTTGCAAGACGAGGCGTTCGACCGGCTCGACGAGTTGCAGACGGCCGCGCTCGTGGCCGGTGTCGTCAAGGACGGCGGGTACGACCTGATTCTGATCGGCAAGCAGGAGATCGACCTCGACAGCGGCCAGCTCGGACCGGCGCTGGCGGAGTTGCTCGACATCCCGCACGTGGGCACGACGGTGAAGCTCGAAATCGCGGCGGACGGCAAGTCGTTCGTGGCGCGGCGGCGGATCGAGGGAGCCGAAGAGGTCGTGCAGGTGCCGCTGCCGGCGCTGATCACGGCCGACAAGGGGCTGTGCGAGATGCGCTACCCGTCGCTGCCGAACCTCATGAAGGCCAAGAAGAAGCCGGTGAAAGTGCTCAAGGCGGCGGACGTGGCGGGTTTCGCCGCAGCGACGGCGAACCTGGGCGGAGTGAAGATGCACGCGTTCCAGCCGCCGCCCGAGCGTCCGCCGGGCAAGATGATCCCCGGTGATCCGGAGCCGGCGGCGAAAGAGCTGGTGCGGCTGCTGCGGGAAGAGGCAAAGGTGGTTTAGTGCGACGAGCAGTACGCAGTGAGTGGATGGCTGAAAGCTGGTCGCTGAGAGCTTTTTATGACCAACGACATTCTCGTCTTCGCCGAACAACGGAATGACAAACTGCACCCGGCGGCGCTGCAGATCGTCACGCCGGCCAAGGAGCTCGCCGCGAAGACCGGCGGTAAGGTCGTGGCGTGCCTGATTGGGGGCACGCTCAACGCGGCCGTCGAGGCGATCGACAAAACGGGCGTCGGCGCAATCGTGACCGTCAGCGCCCCGGCGCTGGCGAACTACTCCACACTGCGGTACCGCACGGCGCTGGCGGCGGTCATCGGGAAAGTGCAGCCGCGCGTGGTGCTGTTGCCGGCGACCTTCATGGGGCGCGACCTGGGGCCGCGCGTCGCCGCTAAGGTGGGTGCGGCGCTGGCGACGGACGTGACCTCGCTGAGCATCAACGCCGAGGGGTCGCTGGACATCATCCGGCCTGTCTACAACGGCAAGGCCTCATGCCATGTCGGCTTCCCCAAGGATCGCCCGGCGATCGCGTCGGTGCGGCCGAACACGTTCCCGGCGGCGACCGGCGGCGGCGGGGCCGCGCGCGAAACGCTGGCCTATACGCCGGCGGCGGGCGACGACCGCATCGATGTCAAAGAAGTTGCCAAGGCCGGCGGCGAGGTGAAGGACGTCACCGAGGCCGACATCATCGTCTCCGGCGGCCGCGCGCTAAAGAGCGAAGAGAACTTCAAGATCGTCTTCGAGCTGGCCAAGGAGCTGGACGCCGCGGTGGGTGCCTCGCGGGCCGCGTGCGACGCCGGCTACCAGCCGCACAGCCGCCAGGTCGGCCTGACCGGCAAGACCGTAACGCCGCGGCTGTACATCGCCTGCGGCATTAGCGGTGCGATCCAGCATTTGGCGGGGATGCGGGGGAGCAAGGTGATCGTGGCGATCAACTCGGACAAAGAGGCGCCGATCTTCAAGCTCGCGGACTACGGGATCGTCGGCGACCTGTTTAAGGTGCTGCCGGCGATGACGGCGGAGGTTCGGCGGCTGAAGGGCTGATCGTCCGATTGGCATGACTTCTGGGGAACGGGCCGTGACCAGGCGAGCGCGCGTACATGCTCTCGTGCTGGCGGGGCTGACACACCGATGGCAACCGCTCGGCGTGGCCGTGGTGGGGATGCTGTTGACCCTCCCGGCGCTGCGCGTCGGGCTGATCGGGGATGACTACTACCAACGCGCGGTGCTGCACGGCTCGCGCACCATGGGAGACATCGTTCCGCCCGCGTGGGAGATGTTCTCCTTCTTCGACGGTAACCCGCAGCGGACACTGCGCTGGATCGACCGCGGCTTTCCGCCATGGTGGACGTACTTGGGGGTCAAAGCCGCGTTCTGGCGGCCGCTGACGGTGGCCACGCATGTGTTGGACTATCGCCTGTGGCCGGATTGTCCGGCGCTCATGCACGCCCAGAGCATTGCGTGGTACGGGGCGTTAATCGCCGTCGTGGCCCTGCTGTACCGGCGGATGCTGGGTCCGACGTGGATTGCCGGGCTGGCGGGGCTGCTTTTCGCGGTCGACGACGCGCACGCCATGCCGGTGGGATTTCTCGCCAACCGCAATACGCTACTGGCGGCGTTGCTGGGGGTGCTCACGTTGCTCGCGCACGACCGCTGGCGGCAAGGCGGGCGGGGGCGCTTCGCCGCCCTCGCGGCGGGACTGCTGGCGCTAAGCCTGCTGGCGAAGGAAGAGGGCGTGGCCACGTGCGCATACCTCGCGGCGTACGCACTGTTCCTCGACCGGGGGTCGTGGTGGCCGCGGCTGCGCAGCCTGCTGCCCTACGTCGTCGTCGTGATCGCGTGGCGGCTGGTGTGGGCTCAGCTTGGCTACGGGGTGCAAGACGTCGGGTTATATGTCGATCCGCTGCGCGAGCCGGGACGCTTCGCGGCGGCCGTGGTGGAGCGTGTGCCTTTTCTCGTACTCGGGCAGTGGGGCGTGCCGCCTGCCGACATGGCGGTTTTGAGCGACCTGGTCGCGCCGTGGCTGTACGCCGGCGTGTACTGGCTCGGCGTCGGCGCGCTGATCCTGCTGGTGCTGGTGTTAATACCGTTGTTGCGGCGAGACCGCACCGCGCGTTTCTGGGCGCTGGGTAGTGCTCTGGCGCTGCTGCCGGGTTGCAGCACATTTCCGGCCGACCGGATGCTGGTATTCGTCGGCATTGGAGCGATGGGGCTGCTCGCGCAGCTTCTGGCGGGCGTCTTTTCGCAGACGCCTCATCCAGCGCGCGGGAAGTTGCTCCGCGCCGGCACCGTCGGTCTGGCAGGCTTAGCGATCGCGATTCACCTGGTCCTGGCGCCGGTCGCCTTGGCGGTGCGCGTGGCGATCCCACTCGGGCCGCCGTCCACCGACCGGTTCTTCCTGCGTATGCCGCTGGATGCGGCCGTGGAACAACAGGACCTGATCGTGGTGAACCCGCCGAGTCTGCTACACATCGCACACACGGCGACGGATCGCGAGTTTCGCGGGCTGCCGGTGCCGCGGCGGATGCATCTGCTGGCGGGGGGACCACAGGCGACTGAGGTCCGGCGCACGGACCTGCACACGCTCGTCGTGCGTCCGGAGCGCGGCTGGCAATCCTGGCGGTTCGAGAGCCTGCTGCGCGACGATCGGCACCCGATGCACGTCGGGGAACGGGTCGAACTGACCGGGCTGACGGTCGAGGTTACGGCCGTGAGCGCGGATGGTCGGCCACTCGAAGCGGCGTTTCGCTTCGACGTAGCGCTGGAGGATTCGTCGTTGCGCTGGTTGTGTTGGCGCGACGGCGCGTACGAGCCCTTCACGCCGCCCGCCGTGGGCGAAACGAGCACGTTGCCGTAGGCCGGGGCGGCGCGGTGAGGCGGATCGCGGCTTGAGCGGCCCGCGCGCCGCTCGTATGATCCACGGCGCGAACACCCGGGCATTCAGCACGGTCGCGACAAGGAGGCCCCATGCACGATCCACGGCTCGACAAGCTCGCGGCGGTACTGGCAACCTACAGCGTCGGCGTCAAGAAGGACGACCGGGTCGTGCTCACGGGCACGCCGGTGACGGAACCCGCGCTTGTGGCGGCGTACCGGGCGGTGTTGGCGGCCGGCGGGCATCCGTGGGTGCGGATCACGTCGGACGACTGCAAGGAAGCGCTGCTCAAGTACGACCGCGACTGGCAGATCGCGCACACGTCGCCGTTCGAGAAGCACCTGATGGCGACGTGCAACGTCTACATCGCGTTCTGGGGCGAGGAAAACACGCGGAACCTGACGAACATCGACCCCGCGAAGCAGGCGCTGGCCAGCAAGGCACGCAAGCCCATTCTGACGCACTTCCTCAAGCGGGCCGCCAAGCCGGCCCATGACCCCGACCATGTCCGCTGGGTCGGAACGCAAATGCCAACCCACGCCGCCGCCCAGGACGCCGAGATGTCGCTCAACGAATATGCGGATTTCGTCTTCCGGGGCGGAAAGCTCGATCAGCCGAACCCGGTGGCGGCGTGGCAGAAAGTCTCGATCGCACAGCAGCGGCTGGCCGACGTGCTGAACCGCGGGCGGGCAATGCGCATCCGGGCGCCGGGCGGCACCGACATCCGCTTCGGCATCAAAGGCCGGCGTTGGGTCAACTGCTGCGGGCACGAGAACTTCCCGGACGGCGAGGTTTTCACGGGGCCGATCGAGGACGCGACCGAGGGCACAGTTCATTACACGTATCCCGCGGTCATGGGCGGGCGGGAGGTGGCGGACGTCCGGCTGAAGTTCAAGGGCGGCAAGGTGGTCGACGCGGCGGCCGCCAAAGGCGAGAGCTTCCTGGTCAAGATGTTGGATCAGGACAAAGGGGCGCGGATCCTCGGCGAGTTGGCTTTGGGCTGCAACTACGACATCCGCAAGTTCACCCGGAACACGCTCTTCGACGAAAAGCTCGGCGGAACGTTTCACCTCGCCGTCGGCAGCGGCTACCCCGAGACCGGCAGCAAGAACGAGAGCGGGCTGCACTGGGACATGGTCTGCGACCTGCACAAGGGCGGGATCGTCGAGGTGGACGGCAAGGTCATTAGCCGGAACGGCCGGTTTACCAACGCGGCCTGGCCGCGCTAGGCGCGCGACAAGCCATTTTGGATTTTGGATTTTGGCTTCTGGATTGCATCCGGGTCCGACCGAATCCGCGGGGAGGCGGCCGTCGAGTCGCCTGGGGCGGGAATACCTCGTCGTTCTCGCAGCCGCCGGCGTGCTCTATGTGGCCACCGTCGCGCCCGGACCCTTGTGGCAGGACAACGGGCTCGCGCAGGTCCGCGCTCTGCGGCACGATTTGTATGGTGGCCTGGGACTGGCCCTCAGTCACCCACTCTACTACCTGATCGCGATCGCGTTTCAGAAGCTGCCCTTCGCCGAGTCCGCGTACAAGACCAACCTCGTCGCCAGCGTGTTCGGCGCCCTCACCGTCGGCAACGTGTATCTACTGCTGCGGCTGCTCACCACGCGCCGGGCGGCGGCGGTGGTCGGGACGATCAGCCTGGCGGTCGCGCATACTTTTTGGCAACACTGCGCGCTGGCGGAGGTTTACACGGTCTCGACCGCCCTGCTCACCGCGGAACTGCTGTGCCTGGTGCAATACGCCTGCTCCGGCAAGAGCGCCTGGCTGCTGACCCTGTTCGTCCTCAACGGACTCGGCGTAAGCAATCACATGCTGGCCGCGCTCAACCTGCCCGTTTGGATTGTCTTGCTGGTCTGGCTCGCTTGGCGTCGACGGCGGAACGCCGTCCTGTTGCCGGCCGCAGCCGTACTCTGGGTCATCGGCGCGGGCATCTATCTTTCGATGATCGCGCACGAGGTGGCCGCTGGGCAATCGCTGGGGGCCGTGCTGCGCTCGGCGCTGTTTGGCGATCAGTACGCCGGCAACGTGCTGAACATACACATCGGGGCCGGCTTGATTGGGCGCGCTCTTCTGTACCTGGGGCTCAATTTCCCGACCCCGGTCGCTTTGCTGGCGCTGCTGGGACTGGGCGCGCTGTGGCGGCCCGCCGCGGCCGGTTGGCCGATCGCGACGCGTCCGATCGGCGCCCTGCTCGTGATCCACCTGCTGTGGGGCCTGCACTACAATGTGCCGGATCAATACACGTTCTTCATCCCCGCAATCGTGTTAATCGCGATCGCGCTCGGGCTCGGTGCCGACCGTTTCCTGGCCGGCCGAGGTCGCGCGTGGGTCGTGGCGGCCGTTGCGTTGGCCGCGCTGCCGCCGCTGGTCTACCTGCCGCTGCCCCGGATTGTGCGGGCGGCGGGGCTGTCGCTTGGCGTCCGGCGGGAGATTCCCTATCGGGATACGTATTCATATTTCTTGTGGCCGTGGAAGGCGGGCGACCAGGGCCCGCTGCGCTTCGCGACCGAGGTACGCCGAACACTGCCCGACGGCGCCCTCCTCCTCGCGGACGACACAGCGGTCCGTCCCATCCACTACCTGATGGAGACGGATCGTTGGCGGCGCGACGTGGCGGTGTGGCCGGCGCTGGGTGGCCCCGAAAACACACCCTGGCCGACCGCAACGGACCTCGCGAGGCCGCTTCAAACGGGCCGGCTATACGTGGTCTCGCCGGTGCCGGGCTACTGCCCGGGGTGGCTGCTGGAGCACTACACGTTTGAGCCGGCCGGAGTCCTATATCGCGTCGCAGGGCTCCGTCAGCCCGGGGAACCGGGCACGCGACCCTAGCCCCGCGGCCGGCGCCGATCCTTGCGTCGCCGCCCGACGCGGGCCAGAATGGACCGTGACGGTATAATCTGATGACAGGGCAGGAGGGGCAGAGGTACGCGGCCACGTACCCGACCCCGGACGGTGGTTCGTCAGAGGAACGACGGCATGGCTCGACGCCGCAAGAAGCTCGGCGAAATCCTGGTCGGCTGGAACGTCGTCACGCCGGAGGCTTTGAACGACGCGCTGGCCTACGCCACCCAGCACGGTAAGCGCGTCGGGGAAGCGCTGATCGAGTTGGAGCTGGCCAGCGAAGACGACGTGACGAAGGCACTGGCGACCCAGTTCGATCTGGAATACGTGGATCTCGACAAGAACGTCCAGGTACCGGCGGCGCTCAGCCTGATACCGGAGAAGATCATCAAGGACGAGCGGGTCCTCCCGATGGAGAAGGTGGACAACCGCCTGAAGATCATCATCAGCGACCCGCTGAACCTCGAGCTGCTGGACAAGCTCCGCTTCCTGCTGGGGATGGAGCTGGAATGCGCCCTGGCCCCGCGCAGCAAGATTCAGCGGTTCATCGACCACTTCCTCGGCGGTTACGGGACCAGCGTCGATGACGCGATCGAGGAGATCGATCACGACGCCACTCTGCACGCCCGAGAGGTGGAAGCGCACAAGAAAGCCCTGGAGGCCGCCGACGAGGACGCGCCGGTCATCAAGCTGATCAACCTGTTGATCGGCGAAGCGGTGCGGATGCGGTCCTCGGATATCCACGTCGAGCCGATGGCGGACCGCGTCCGCGTGCGCTATCGCGTCGACGGCGTGTGCCTGGAGCGCGACAACATTCCCAAGAGCATGCAGGGTTCGGTGATCGCCCGCCTCAAGATCATGTCCGGCATCGACATCGCCGAGAAACGCCTGCCGCAGGACGGCCGCATCAAGATGAAGATCGGCGCCAGCCCGATCGACTTCCGCGTCAGCTCGTTGCCGGCGTACCACGGCGAAAGCATCGTGCTGCGGATTCTGCGGCCGGACTCGGTCAAGATCGGCATCACCGGCCTGGGGTTCGAAGAGGATGACTACGAGCGGTTCCAGAAGATCATCCGCCAGCCGAACGGCATCTTCCTGGTGACGGGGCCGACGGGCTCGGGCAAGACCACGACGTTGTACGCCGCCCTGCAGGAGCTGAACCGGCCCGACCGCAAGATCATCACGGCGGAGGACCCGGTCGAGTACAACTTCGCGGGCATGAACCAGTGTCAGGTGAAGGAGGAGATCGGGCTGTCGTTCGCCCGGATTCTGCGGGCGATGCTGCGCCAGGCGCCGAACATCATCCTGGTAGGCGAGATCCGCGACCGCGAGGTGGGCGAGGTCGCGGTCCAGGCCGCCCTGACCGGGCACTTGGTCTTCAGCACGCTGCACACCAACGACGCCTCCAGCGCCATCACGCGTCTGATCGACATGGGCATCAAGCCGTTCCTCGTGGCCTCGTCGATCCAGGCGATCATGGCCCAGCGCCTGATCCGCGTGGTCTGCCACGAGTGCAAGGAAGTCGATCCCTCCCCGAACCGCTTCGTGTTGAAGATGCTCGGCATCACCGACGACGACCTGGAAGGCCACCACGTGTATCGCGGCCGGGGCTGCAACCGTTGCGGGAACGTCGGATTCCGCGGCCGCCAGGGCCTTTTCGAGATGCTCGCGATGAACAACGAGCTGCGCGAGCTGGCGTTCAACCGCGCCCCGACCAACCAGCTCCGGCGGGCCGCCGTCGCCAGCGGCATGCGCACGTTGCTGGAGGACGGGAAGCTGAAGATCCTCCGCGGCGTCACCACGCCCGACGAGGTAGCGCGCATCGCCCAGATGGAGGGCGTGTTGGCCGAGGATTAACGGGCCGGTGAGGTGCTTTCGTGGCCACTGTTCATATTGACCGTCTGCTGGAGACCGTGATCCGCGTGGGCGGGTCGGACATTCACCTGCACGTCGGGCGCCCGCCGGTGCTGCGCATCGACGGCCGGCTCCGGTCGCTCGAAACCAAGTCGCTGGAGCCCGACGACACGCAGGCCCTGATGAAGTCGGTCACGCCCGAGCGCAACCAGCAGGAGTTGCAGGAGGAAGGCGGGACGGACTACGGCTTCGCTTTCGGCGACAAGGGGCGTTTCCGTGTCTCGGTGTTCCGGCAGAAGGGCAACGTCTCGATGGTGTTGCGCCTGATCCCGTCGAAAATCCTGAGCTTCGACGAGATCGGCCTGCCGAAGATCGTCAAGGCGCTGTGCCGCCGGCCGCGCGGGCTGTTCCTGGTGACCGGGCCGACGGGCTCGGGCAAGACGACCACGCTGGCGACGATGCTGGACTACATTAACCGCGAGGTCGGCGACCGCCACATCATCAGCATCGAAGACCCGATCGAGTACTACCACACGCACCAAAGGTGCTGCTTCTCGCAGCGCGAGGTGGGCGTGGACGTGCCGAGCTTCGCCGAGGCGCTGCGGCGCTCGCTGCGTATGGACCCCGACGTGATCCTGGTGGGCGAAATGCGCGACCTGGAGACGATGGAGGCGGCGATCCGGGCGGCCGAGACGGGCCACTTGGTGTTCGCAACGCTGCACACCACCGGCGCCCAGGGCACGATCAACCGTATCATCGACGCGTTCCCGGTCAGCCAGCAGGAGCAGATCCGCGTCCAGCTCTCCACCAACCTGCTGGCCGTGCTGTCGCAGTCGCTGCTGCCCAAGAAAGGCACCGGCGGCCGCGTGGCGGCGTACGAGTTTTTGGTGGTCACGCCCGCCGTCTCTAACCTGATCCGCGAGAACAAAACCTACCGGATCGACTCGGCGATTCAGACCGGCAAGAAATACGGCATGCAGTTGCTCGACGATCACCTCTGGTCGCTGTACGACAACGAGATCGTCGAGGCCGACGAGTGCGTCGAGCGCGCCCGGCAGCCGGCGGAGTTTCAGATGAAGATCGAAGCCAAGCTCCGCGGCACGACCGTCACCGGCATGTTGGGCAAGTCGGGGAAGGGCGAAGAACAGAAACTGGCGGATGAAGCCCAGGGCTAGCGGTCCGCGCGGCCGACGGCGCTGCGGTCTTCCCCGGCGGCCAATGCGTCGGCGAGTCGCCCTGCAACGCAACCGGAGGCGACATGGCGGTCGAGAAGCTCGTGATCGTCGGTTCCGGACCGGCCGGCCTGACGGCAGCGATCTACGCCGCCCGCGCCAACCTGCATCCGCTCTGTATTGAGGGCTACAACGCGGGCGGGCTCATTCCCGGCGGGCAGCTCATGTTCACGACCGAGGTCGAGAACTACCCCGGCTTTCCGCAGGGAATCCAGGGGCCGGAGCTGATGAAGGCACTGCGCGACCAGGCCGAGCGCTTCGGCACGCGCTTCATCCGCGACGACGTGAGCGCGGTCGATTTCTCGCGGCGGCCGTTTACCGTCCAGACGCCGGACACGACCGTCCAGGCACACGCGGTCATCGTCGCGACGGGGGCCCGCGCGAACTGGCTTGACCTCGAAAACGAGCAGCGGCTGGCCAAAAGCGGCGGCGGCGTGTCCGCGTGCGCTGTGTGCGACGGGGCGCTGCCGGTCTTCCGCAACCAGGAGGTGGCGGTCGTCGGCGGCGGGGATTCGGCGATCGAAGAGGGTAGCTACCTCACGAAATTCGCCAAGAAAGTGCTTCTGATTCACCGCCGCGATCAGTTGCGGGCCAGCAAGGCGATGCAGGAGCGGTTCTTCCGGCTCGTCAAAGAGGGCAAGATGGAGGCGGTCTGGGACTCGGTCGTGGTCGACGTCCTGGGTGACAAGACGATCACCGGCCTACGGCTCAAGAACGTGAAGACGGGCGCGGCGCGCGACCTCGCGTGCAAGGGGCTGTTCCTGGCGATCGGACACACGCCGAACACCGAGCTGTTCAAGTCCGTGCTGGCGATGGACGACAAGGGGTATTTGGTGCTCACGAAGGCGGGGAGCACGTACGCCAGCGTGGAGGGTGTCTTCGCCGCCGGCGACGTGGCCGACCATGTTTACCGTCAAGCGGTCACCGCCGCCGGCACCGGCTGCATGTCGGCCCTGGACGCGGAACGGTGGCTGGCGGCACAAGGGATTGAGTAGGGCCACATCTTTCCCCCTGCTCTACCGATGGCGTCACATCCAGCACACGCGGATGCGGAAAACACCAACCGGCCGTTCTACATCGCCCGCAGCCCCAGCGTCGCGACGCAGAGTTGGTCCAGCGGCAGGCGGCGGGCGTACGCGATCACGCGGTCGAGCGTAACCGCCCGCAGGGCGTCGAGCTTGGCCTCGCGGCCGACGGGCCGCCCGAAATGGAACAGGTCATCGCCAAGGCCGGCGGCGTGGGCACGCGTCAGATCGTCTTCTGTCTCGAACTGGGCGATCAGGCCGTCGCGGGCACGGACCGTTTCCGCCTCGGCCAAGTCCTCGCCCACCCGCCGCAGCTCCCGCAGCAGCGTCTCGTACGTCCGGTCGCTGCGCTCCGGCGTCGTGCTCGCGCCGAGGTGCAGCACGCCCTTGCCGCGCGGCTGCTCGTGCCAGGCCCCGACCCAGTACACGAGCCCCTGCTTTTCGCGCACCTCGGTGAACAGCCGCCCGCTCATCCCACCCGAGAGCACGCCGAGGAGCACCTGCTCGACGGCAAAATCGTCGTGCTCGCGGGGCAGGCCGGGCAGCGTCAGCGCGAGGTACTGCTGCTCCAGCTCCTTGTGCCGGTGCTGGCGCGCGGGCGTGAACTCGAACTGGGCCGGATCGCGGCCCTCGCGCTTCGACGATCCCAACCCGGCGAAGCACCGCTCCACGTGGGCGGCCAGCTTGTCCGGGTCGATGGGGCCCGCGGCGGTCACCTGGAGCCGACCGGCGTGGTAAACGCGCCGCCAGTGCGCACGCACGACCTCCGGCGTCAGCCGTGCCAGCGATTCGGGCGTGCCGCCGGGGTGCCGCCCCAGCGTCGGACCCAGCGTGAGGCGCTGAATGATGATCCGCAACAGGTCCTGCGGCTCATCTTCGAGTTGCCGCAGTTCCTGCTGCGCCAACTCGACGGCGACCCGGCACGCATCGTCCGGGAACGTCGGCCGGCAGATCATCTCCGCCACGAGGTCGGTCGCGTCGAGCATGAACTCCGGCAGACACAGCACGCGCACGAGCATCGACTGCCGGCCGCTGGCGGAGGCCCACTGCGCCCCAAGCCGGTCGAACGCGTCCGCCAGCTCCTGGCCGCTGAATCGGTGCGTGCCCTTGGAAAGCGCGTTCTCGACGATCTCGCCTACGCCGGTCAATTCCTCCGGCTCGTCGACGAGGCCGCAGAGCATCCGAAAAACGAGGGCGACGGTCTGACGTTGCGGGAGCACGTCGGCTGCGAATTCGACGCCGCTGGGGAGAGAGCTGTGGAAGAAAGGGCTGCCCGACCGTGCAACGCGATCGGAACCCGTCGCCGGCGCTCCGGGCTCGGCGTGGTCTGCCCGGAACATCAATGGTCCACCGGCTTGCCAAGCAGCGGGGTCAGCTCGGCGAGCGCCTGTTGAAGCCGGTGGCCGTCGTCCGCTTCCACGTTCAGGCGCAGCAGCGGTTCCGTGTTCGACGGGCGAACGTTGAACCACCAGTCCTTGTACTGCACCGTGACGCCATCGAGGTGGTCGATCTCGGCGTCGTGGTACTTGTCGGCGAGGCGTTTCAGCGTCCCCTCCTTGTCCTCGTTCTCGAAGTTCCGCTCGCCGCTGCTGACGTACACCTGGAGCGGCTCGATGAGCTGCGACAGCGACTTCATGCTGCGCGTCAGAGCATTGAGGATGGCGATGAACGCCATCATGCCCGAGTCGCAGAAGTAGAAGTCGCGGAAGTAGAAGTGTCCGCTCAGCTCGCCGCCGAAGACCGCGTTGTTCTCGGCCATGGTGCGCTTCATGAAGACGTGCCCGACGCGTTCGCGGCGCGGGCGGCCGCCGGCCTTCTCGATGACCTGCGGGACGATGCGGCTGGAGCGCAGGTCGTACACGACCGTGGCCCCCGGGCGCTCGCGGAGATAATCCACCGCCAGCAGGCCCGTGACCAGGTCGGGCCGCACCGGCTCGGCCTGCTCGTCCACGAAGACGCAGCGGTCAGCGTCGCCGTCGAAGCACGCGCCGAAGTCGGCCTGGTGCTCGCGGACCGCCGCCCGCAGCGGCTCCAGGTTGGCCGGGACGAGCGGGTTCGGCGGGTGCACAAACTCGCCGTCGTGCTCGAAGTACAGCGGGATAATCGTGAGGTTCGGCACGCCGTTAAACAGGATCGGGAACCACCGCCCGGCCATGCCGTTCGATGCGTCCACGACGACCTTCAGCGGGCGCGGCGGGCGAAGGAAGCGGTGCAGGTACTGCCGGTAGGGTTCGGACAGGTCCAGCGTGCGGACCGACGCGGCCTCGGCGACGGGGTGCCGCGAGATCGCCCGCGCGATGCGCTCGATCTCCTTGAGGCCGCTTTCCGCGCCGATCGGCTTGCCCTTGGGCCCGCAAATCTTGAAGCCATTGTAGTTCGACGGGTTGTGACTGGCCGTCGTCTGCGCCCCGCCGCAGCAGGGCATGTAGTTGGCGGCGAAGTAGATTTGCGGCGTGTCGATCATCCCGATGTCGACGACGGGGGTGCTAACGGCGGCGGCGCCCTCGATGAACGCCCGGCAGAGCTTGGGGCTGTGCTTGCGCATGTCGCGCCCGACGATGAGCGTGTTCATCGTGGAGTCGCTGCGGTCGTAGCCGGTGAGGCAGGTCCGCAGGAATTGGGCCGTCGCGTTCCCGATGCGCCAGGCCACGTCCTCGTTGAGGGGGTCGGGCACGGTAGCGCGCACGTCGTACGCTTTGAAGACCTTATGGATCATGTCGCGTTTTTCCGATTCGAGCACCGCGAGGGGCACGTTCCGCGCCTGGACGGCGCCCGCCCCGAAGAAAGCCGGCTGGCCCCGCTCGTCATCGTTGAACTGGCAGCCGGGACACTTGCGGAAGTTCGCGCGCCGGCGACCGATGCAGATGGCCTCGGAGATCTTGATATGCTCCTCGCCGGGGCAATACCGCTGCTCGCTCGGGTCTGTGGGCACGTCGCACTCCGAAACCGCTCCCCCTGGGAATGCTAGCCGAAGGGGTCCGAATCGGCTACCCTCCGGCCGTGGGACCGGTTTTGAGCCGATCCGGGCTGGTGAATGGGTTTGAACGGCCATGCCTGCTGAATTCGGAGTCGTGTACCCGCTCTGGGACTTCGCCGCGGACGAAGGCCGCCTGCTGGAACGCGTGGCGGGCGAGGTGGGCATCGAGCACCTGACGATTCCGGTCGTGACCGGCGCGCAGACCCACTTTCGGCTGGGGTCAACCGCAGAGGCCCCGCATTTCCACACGGAGGGCGGCTGGCATTACCGAGTGAGCACGAAAGCGTATGCGGGGGTGGCGTTGCGGCCGGCGAAGGCCCGCTGGGTCACGGGCGCTGATGCGCTGGCGCAGGTCCGGGCGCGGGCGGCCGCGCTGAATGTTCGCCTGCTCCTGCGCGTCGACGTCCGCACCGTCCGCGCCCTGGTTGACCAGGAGCGGCACCTGTCCCAGCGCAACGCCTGGGGCCAGGAGGTCCCGTTCGCCGGCGGTTGCCCGTGCAACCCGGAGCTGCGGGAGTTGCTGCGGGCAACGCTCGACGACCTGCGCCGTTACGAGCCCGCCGGGTACGAGTTGGTGGACTGGGCGCCGGACACCGCCGCCGACCGGGCCGCGGCGCGGCCGCTCGGCTGGCACCAAGCCGTGCGTCGGCTCCTGGATGTCTGCTTCTGCGCTTCGTGCCGGCAGATCGCCGAGCGTGAGGGCATCGACCCCGAGCAGGCCGCCCGCAGCGTGCGCGTGCGCGTCGAGCGCCTGCTGGCCACGCCGGGCGGCGAGACGACGCCCGACGAGGACGATCCCGTGGTCGCCGCCTACGTGGCGGCGCGGGCCGCGGATTGCTGCCAGTGGCTGCAACGGCTGGCGGAGGGCGACAGCGAACGCCGCCGGTTCCTCGTGCGGACGTTCGGCGAACCGCCGCTGGGGAACTGTGCGCCCTGGGTGCGATTGACGCGCCTCCCGGCCGGCTACTGCGGCCCGCTGGACGGGCCGGTCTGGACCGGGCGCCTGCAAGCCCTGCCGGAGATCAGCGCGCTCGCCCTCCCGGTGTGGCGGCCGACCTTCGGCGAGGCAGCGGAGTTGGTGCGGCTGGTTTCAGAAGCGGCCCAGGCCGGCGTGAGTACATTTGACTTCGAAGGGCTCGGCGAAGGCGCCGCAGACGCCGTGACGTGGCTCAAGCAGGCCGTGCGCTTTGCCCGCCGTGCGTAGATAGCGGTCGAGACCAGGAGTAGCGCGACGTGTCGAAGACCTGGCGGATGATTGGCTTGGCGGCGATGGCGGCTCTCGCGTGCAGCCTCTGCGCTTGCGAGCGGAAGAGCCCCCCCCCGCCCAAGCCCGCGCCGCAGCCCGCGAAGGACCTTGTCCCGTTGCCGGCGGAGAAGCCCGAGTATTCGTTTGCCGCCGGGCTCGCGGAAAGCCACCCCGAGGTGGTCGGCTTCATGCGGCACTTCCTGGAGACGTGCCTGGCCGGGGACTATTCCGGGTATCGCCGGCTCGTAGCCCGGCGGAGCGATCCGGAGAGTCGGGCCCGTTTCGAGCGGATCCTCCACTCGCTCCACCGGCTGACGGTGGAGACCATCGAGCCGCTCTCGTTGCAGGAAGTCCCGCCCCCCGTGTACCTCGTGATTTGCAAGGCGGAATTCGTGCTGGATGAGAAGGCGACGCGACGCCGCTCCGGCGAACCACGCCGGTTGGCAATCCTGGCTCTGCAAGAGGACGGCGAGTGGCGGCTGGCCCTGGCACCCGCCGAGCTCCAGCCCACGACCGAGACGCAGGCGGCCACCTCCGCACCGGCGACGAGCTCCGCACCGAGTTACCCATGGGACCAGGATGGCGACTACTGAGACGGTTTCGGCGACAGCGTGGAACGCCCCTGTCCCGCGCCGGCGCGACGCGCTGCGTAATCGGGCTGCTCACTGTCAGCGCGCTCGTGCCTGGGGTTCTTCCGGCCCGCGCCCGCGGTGAGGACACGCAGCCGGCGACGCAGCCGGACGTCACGTGGGAGCTGTCGCCCGAGGTGCGGGCGAAGCTGGACGAAATCCAGGACTTCACGTTCAACTTTGACCAGCCCGGCTTTTACGCTGTCCTCGCGGCGGTGAAGCACGGCCCGCGTTCGCCCGGCTTTGCGCAGACGCCCATCGTCGTGAGTGACTGGCGGGACCTTCTGCAGCGGCCGAGCGAGTTTCGCGGACGGCCGGTGACCGTCGAGGGCCTGGCGGGGCGCAACAAGGACCCCTACGTGCTCCCGCGGCACGCGGAGCTCGGCGAGCTTTGGCAGATCGAGCTGTCGCGGCCGGATCAGCCGATCTCGTGCACGCTCATCCTGACGAACAACGTCGCGGACATTCCCGTCGGCGCGTCGGTCCAGGTCACCGGCTATTTCGTGATGATCGACCAGTTCTACGGGCCATCGGGCCGGCCGCAGCAAGCCGCGCTCATCGTCGCCCCCGGCCCGACGGTCATCACGCGCGCGGTCCCACGCGCGACAACTGCCGGCGGGCTCGACTGGCGCTGGATGGTCGGCGCGCTGGCGGCCGGGCTGGTGGTCGTGATCGCCATCATCTGGCAGACCGGGCGCGGCAAGCGCCACGATGCTCGCGATCTGCACGCCGCACGTGCGGCGCCGCTGAACTTGGCGGAAGACCTGGAGAGTTGGGCGCAGCGGCAGGCGCGCGAGAACGGCTCCGAGCGCAGCGATGATCATTGACGTTCACTGCCACCATACGTTCACGCGTTTGCGCGCCGCGGTAACCGACCGCTTCCGCTTCGAGCCGGCGCCCACGGCCGACGCTTCGCCCGATCGGCCTCGGCCGACGGACTACGACTCATGTGTGTCCGACCGGGCCCTGCGCCGGCCAGCGTGGCGAATCGCGCGTTGGGGCTTGCGTTTGCCGCCGCCGGCTGACGCACGGACGGTGTCGGTGCCGGACGGATGGACGGAGCTGGACCGGGCGCTGGCGCAGCGTTACGAGGCGCACCTTTTCGCCGCCGGACCGATCGAGCGGTTTGTCTTGCTGGCGTTCGACGCGGTGTACGACGATGAAGGCCGTTGCCCGCCGCTGCCGGCGCCGGGGGACCGGCTCGGCAGCGACATCTACACGTCGAACAGCCTGATCCGCGACTTGTGTCGGCGATTCCCGCAGCGGTTTCTGTTCGGAGCGTCCGTGCACCCCTACCGCCGCGACGCGGTGGAGTGCGTGGAAGAGGTGTTCACGGCGGGGGCCTGCCTGCTGAAGTGGATCCCGCTGCACCACAACGTCAATTTCGCCGACCCGCGCACGGTGGCGGTGCTGCGCAAATGTGCCGCGCTCGGCCTGCCGCTGCTGGTGCACTGCGGGGACGAGTACTCGCTGACGACGCAGCGGCCGCAATACCGCTCGGTGCAGCCCTTGCTGACGGCGCTCCGTGTGCTGCGGCGGCAAGACGCCATGCCGTGCGTCATCGTCGCGCACGCGGCGACACCGGTGCCGCCGTTGGGCGACCGCGACTCGCACCGGGCGCTATTGAAGGCGCTGCGGGGGGAGTTCGCGGACGCGCCGCTGTACAGCGACATCGCGGCGCTGACCGCCTGGCCGAAGGTCGGGTACCTGCGCCGGCTGCTGCGGATGCCGGAACTGCACGCGCACCTGCTTTTCGGCACGGACTTCCCTGTGCCAACGGGCTTATGCCGGCTGCGCCGCGACCTCGGGCCCAGCTACGCGCGGCTGGCCGCGATCCGCTCGTGGCCGCAGCGCGCCGCGGCTGCGTGCCGCGTGCTGGGCTTCAACGAGATCGTCTTCCACCGCGCGGCCGAGCTCCTGCCGAACGTGGACTACTTTGCCCGGCGCGCGTAGCGCAGCAGCGCCGGCGCGCGGCGACGCGTCCGCTTGACCGGCGGCGCGAAAACGGTGACCCTTTAGACGGTCAGGCGCGGGACCAGCGGCGACGGGGAGTCTGGCCCGCCAGGAGGTAACCGTGGAAGAGCAGCCTGTCACGGGCGATCCGTTGGTCGACGGCGGCTTCGAGACGCTCTGTGCCCACTATGGCGAGCACCGTCTGGCGCACGGCGGCGCGACCGCACCGCCGCTGTACCAGACGTCGAACTTCGTGTACCCCGACGCCGAGGCGTTCGAGCGGCGCCTGTTGCCACAGAGCCCGTATTACGACTACACGCGGGTCGGTAACCCGACGACGGCGATGCTGGAAGCGAAGCTTGCCCTGCTCGAACACGGGCACTGGGCCCGCGGCCTCGCCTCCGGCATGGGGGCGATCACCGCCGCCATCAACGCGAACGTCGAATCCGGCACGCACGTCGTGGCCGTCGCCAACTGCTACCCGCCGACGCGCGAGTACCTGGAGCAATACTTGC
This sequence comes from Phycisphaerales bacterium, assembly GCA_003162245.1. Taxonomy (GTDB): domain Bacteria; phylum Planctomycetota; class Phycisphaerae; order UBA1845; family Fen-1342; genus Fen-1342. Next base: position 9,521 of record PMMM01000046.1, on the reverse strand, counting down.
AGCGTTTCGGCGTCACGACCACCTTCGTGCGCGGCACGAATCCCGCCGACCTGCTCGCGGCGCTGCGCGACAACACGCGCGTGCTCTACCTGGAGAGCCCGACCTTCGGCCTCAACGAGATCATCGAGCTGGCCCCGCTCACGGCGGCGGCGCGGCAGCGCGGGATCGTGACGATCTTCGACAATTCGTGGGCCACGCCGTACTTCCAGCAACCGCTCGACGCCGGCTGCGATCTCATCGTCCATAGCGCCACCAAGTACATCGGCGGGCACAGCGACGTGGTGGCCGGGATGGTCGTCGGGCGCGACGAGGACCTGCACCGCCGGGTACGGCGCGAAGCCGAGCTGCACGGGGCCACCCTCGACCCATTCGCGGCCTGGCTGCTGCTGCGCGGCCTGCGCACGCTCGCGCTCCGCATGGAGCAGCATCAGCGCAGCGGACTGGCTATCGCCAGCATGTTGGCCGCTCACCCCAAGGTGCGACAGGTGAACCACCCCGCGCTCGAATCCCATCCGAACCACGCCGTCGCCCAACGGCAGCTCCGCGGGTACGGCAGCTTGTTCAGCTTCGCCCTGCACGAGCAGTCGCGCGAGGCCACGCACCGGGTTCTCAATCGGCTCCGGGTCTTCCGCATTGCCGTGAGCTGGGGCGGCTACGAGAGCCTCGCGACCGGCGGCACGTTCTTCGACCGCGACCCGGACCGGCCCACGTGGCTGCTGCGGCTGTTCGTCGGGCTGGAGACGATCGACGACCTGCTGCACGACCTGCGTCAGGCGCTGGAGGACTAGGGCGCGATGCCGCCGATTCGCCGCAAGCCCCGGCCGCATGATACCTACGAGCATCCGCTGACGACGCGCTACGCGTCGCCGGAAATGGCGCGCCTGTGGAACGCGTCGCATCGGTACGCCACTTGGCGGCGAATCTGGGTCGCCCTGGCGGAATCCGAGCACGAGTTGGGGCTGCCCGTCACTTCGGCCCAGGTTCGCGCTCTGCGGCGGGCGGTGCACGACATCGACTTTGCGGCCGTGGCCGCGTACGAGCGCTGCACGCGGCACGACGTGATGGCGCACATTCACGCCTTCGGCGACGCGGCTCCGGCGGCCCGCGGCATCATCCACCTCGGCGCGACAAGCATGGACATAGTCGACAATGCCGACCTGCTCGTCATGCGCGACGCGCTGGGCTTGCTCGTCGGACGGCTCGTCGGCGTCGTGCGCGTGCTGGCGCGCTTCTGCGAGGAATACGCCGCGCTGCCCACGCTCGGTTTCACGCACCTGCAACCGGCGCAGCTCACGACGGTCGGCAAGCGGGCCTGCCTGTGGTTGCAGGACCTTCTGGCGGACCTGAAGCGGCTGGAGGCGCTGCGGACCGGGCTGAAGTGCCGCGGACTGCGCGGCGCCACCGGCACGCAGGCTTCGTTCCTGAAGCTGCTCGGCACTGCCGTCCGCGTGCAGCGCCTGGAGCGCAACTTCGCGCGAAAGCTGGCGTTCGCGGAGTGCTACCCGGTTTGCGGGCAGACCTACTCGCGCAAAGTCGACGTGGAGATCGTGTCCGCACTCGCCTCCTTCGCCGCAAGCACTCAAAAGACCTGCAACGACATCCGCCTGCTCGCGATGCTCAAAGAAATCGAGGAGCCGTTCGAGCCAGCGCAGGTCGGCAGCTCCGCGATGCCCTACAAGCGCAACCCGATGCGCTGCGAGCGGGCGACCGGGCTGGCGCGGTATCTGATCAGCCTCGCCGATTCGCCGCTGATGACGCTCGGCGCCCAGATGTTCGAGCGCACGCTCGACGATTCCAGCAACAAGCGGCTCGTGCTGCCTGACGCGTTCCTGACCGCCGACGCGCTGGCGATTCTGCTGCACAACATCCTCGGCGGCCTGGTCGTCTACCCCGCCGTCATCGCGGCCCACGTGCAGGCCGAGCTGCCGCTCATCGGGACTGAGAACATCCTGATGGCGGCGGTCGCGCGCGGCGGCGACCGGCAACAGCTCCACGAGCGCATCCGCCGGCACGCGCAGCGCGCCGGCGAGCAGGCCAGGAAGCACGGCCGACCGAACGATCTGATGGCTCGTCTTCAGGCCGATCCGAGTTTCGCGCGGGTGTCGTGGTCCAGGGTCCTGGATGCGAAGCGCTACACCGGCCTCGCGGCCCGGCAGACGCACGCGTTCCTCCGCCGGCATGTCCGTCCAATTCTGCGGCGGTTCCGTGCGCGCGAGCCCGGGAAGGTCGAGCTGCACGTCTAAGTGTGCCTAACAGAACCCCCCTCCCTCTCAGGGAGGGGCTGGGGGAGGGTCAAAACGACCGGGTCTTGATAGGCGTTCCACGACTCCAGATTCAGACTCTGTTCGGCGGGGCGTGACTGGATTGGCTGACACGGGCCACTATCGACGGACAACCGGCTTGCACGTGCCGCCGCGGCCGGCAACCGCTTCTGTTCGAGCCGCGACCGGCAGGGCGCCGCCCGCGATCACCAGTCGGTCTCGCGCGCCGAAGCGCCCCCCCTCGCGGCCACGACCGGCCGCTGCCTGTCACGGCGCCACCGCCCTTGTGGGTGAATCCGCTCCGTCCCGACCGTTACGAGCCCCGCGTCCGCAAACGCCGTCCGTCGGAGTACTCCCTCATGACCCAGCCCCGCGCGAAGCTGCACCAAGCCCTGCGGAGACCGAAAGATGCCGCTTGACTTAATGCCATTCGTGGCTGTCCCGCAGTATTCGGAATTCCCGGATGAACTCTCTTTTTTGGCGCACGACAACGGGCAATCGCAAGCGACCGCCCGCCGTTGACAATCATCGCGTGATGTTGGCCTATGTCGTGCGGCGACGGCGGAGCATTGCCAGCCCACCCGGGGCCAACAGGCTGAGTGCGGAGGGTTCAGGTATGACATTTAGCGTGAATGTGCCTGAAAGGTCGGCGTAGAGAGTGCCAGACCCGAGTTCTGGGGGCATCCCAATCGTCAACTCTGGGCCAGGCGTCCAGTCTGCGCGGAACACCCCGTCAACGACCGTCGGAGCGTCCCAAAAGCTCGGTTGCGTCTCTCCCCGATTAATATTGATCCAACCGGCAGGAGCTGGCACCCAATCGGGCCCCCCTGGCCTGTGGAGGACGATCTGCGCAGGCGCAGGCACCGTCGTCTCGCTGGTGAAGTCCCCAGTGAAGGGGTCATAACTGCCAGCCTCTGGCGAGACAACAAGTAGCATCCCAGTCCCTATTTGAATGTTCCCTGTCGCGTCGAAAACACTGAAAAGGGCTTCTGTGGCCCAGTTCATTGCGAACGTCCCCAACGCGGGGTCCAGAGAGCCGACATTCGCCCCAGCAATACCGGAGTCAGTCCACAATGCGGCCTGGGCTGCACTGAAGAGGATGCTTGCGCCGACATTGCCGTAATAACCTGTGACGTCAACGACCGCGAATTTACCCGTTGGATCTCCAGCTGGCGTTCCGGTCGCACTTAGCCCTGTCAATTCCACCGGTACTCCAGCCCCGAAGACTGCGGCGCAACAGATCAACAACATCGCGACCGGAGTGCAACTGAACACCGATAGCTTCCTTGTCTTCGTTGTATGTGCCTTTGGAACGGTGCGAACGATGCTCGTTTTCATTGGACTTACCTTTCGACAAGAACCTGGGACAGTCAACCTTGTGCACGCTAATCGGGCCGCGAACGCCGCGGCTCGTTGTTTCCTGGCTGTGTATTCTGCATGTTCTCCATCGCCTTCCGGGCTTACCAGTCCACCGCAAAAGGACCTTCGCCGCCGAGGACCNNTGTTACGCTCAACGCGGGGCCGCAAAACGAGGTTTCCCCAGCAGCCCTGCCAGGCGCTCCGTTGGTTTTGCCGGGCGACGAGATGCACACCCGTGCGCACGCGTCAGAGCAGGCACTTCGCTTTGCGGGAGCTGAGCCGGGAACGATGCGAGAAGCGACGATCGCCGCTCAAGCGACGCACGCGGGAAGGCACCTCCCGAAGGTCAAAGTGTCTGGAACAGCCCTGCCCACCGTCCTCCTCTTCCTCCAGGACCCGCAGGAACTCCTCTGCGCCATGCGAACATGCTGAAAGGCGCGCACCCCGCGCGCCCCGATAATAATAGCCTAACACGGCACCACCCAGCCCCGCCAGTCGCTTCTTGAGCTGTCAGCTCCGAAGCCGACAGCGTCCAGCCGCGTACCGGCTGCAAAAGGGCGGGAGCGGGCTGCGCGGCTCGCAGGCCAGCGACAGGAAGGACTCGTACAGGCGGATGGCCAGGTCCATCCGGCTGGTGACCTCCAGTTTCTGGTAGAGGCGCGTGACATGCGTCCGCAAGGTGTGGGGGGACATGTCCAGGCCGCAGGCGATGGCCGATTCCTTGTCATCCCGGAAAATGCGCTCGACGATCTGGCCCTCGCGCCGCGACAAACGCAGCCGGGCGCGCAGCAGAGCGAAGGCGCGCTTGTTCAGGAACCGAGGGAGCATGGCGCTCGTGGGCTCAGCCATTGGTGCACCTCCGTCGCCGCTGAACAAAAGCGGGACTTCCAGCAAACGAGATAAGCACGTATTTCCTGCCCTTGCCGCCTGCGGACGACGCACGGTCGCCGTTGGCATCGCACCGCCACGTCCGCGCGATGTTCGGATCCAGCCTGCGCTAGCGGCCCCACCAACCCGTGCCCGGTGAGCCCGGCTAGGGGCCTGCTGCCCAGTATACCGTCTCCCCGCCGTCCCCGCCCCGATGTCTGCGCAATCCGCGTAATCTGCGGACCGTCCCCGTGCTCGTCTTCTATTTGCCGTGTGCCTCTGCGCTCTCGACTCGGCCCTTTCTTGTCCGCAATACCAGGCGTAACTCTGCGTTTGCTCTGCTTCTCTGCGTCTTTGCGGTTGCATTTTTCCGCCAGAATCGCGGAGTCCCCGCCGGAATCTGACATCCGCCCGCTTTCCCGTGCCGCCCGCCCATTCCCGATCTATACTATCTAGGTCCCACGGCGCGGATTCCCCGTGTGCCCGCGCCCGCAGGTGTGCCTGAGCGCTGACCGCTGAGAGCTGATATCTTTTCTATGACCCTGCTCCCGACTAGCCCGTTCGCTCCGCGTCCTCGGCGCTCTTGGCGTCTTGGCGGTTGCCCTGCCGCACGTCCGGATAATCAAGTGTGCCNNGTGTGCCAAGGGGGGGTACACACACTTGGCACACTTGGCATCCTTGCGTTTTCCGCCCCGCCAGCCGGGCTTTTATCCGGAACTCCGCCAACCGCTTGGCACCGTTGGCACCCTTGCCACTCGGGCTCACCCCAGACGGACGGGTCAGCGCGGCTCCAATCCCCGCCACGGCTGGTCGCGGCGTGCCGGGTTATTCCGCCGATCACGGTCGTCGTGCACGGGCTCTTCCTATACAACCGGCTGACCGGCTGGAAGCCGCGTTGAAGACGGGGCCCAGGCCGAGCCGCTCGAGCAATTCGTCCTCGCGGAGGTGCATGGTCACAAACTGGCGCGGCGCGTGATCGTCGTAGCCCGCCAGGTGCAGGATGCCGTGCACGAGGTAGAGGGCCAGCTCGGCGCGGGCGGCTTGGAGCGTGCCGCCGCGGGTCGCCGCTTGTCGGCGGGCGACATCGGCGCACAGGATGACCTCGGCGTCGAGGCGGCCGGCGCGGCGGTCGGAGTCCAGGTCGAAGGCGAGCACATCGGTGGGGCCGGGGCGGCCGGTGAATTCGCGGTGCAGGGCGCTCATCGCGCGGGCGCTGACGACGGCGATCGACAGCGTGCCGCTGCGAAAGCCCTCGGCGGCGAGGACATGCTCGGCGACGCGGCGGAGCAAGGGGACCATGCGCCAGGAGGCGGGGAGGAGCCAAGCGATATCGATTTGCGGCGGTGGTTCGCCCGCGACTCGGCGGCTCGGCCCCTTGCCGTCGGCGTCCCTGTGGCCCTTATTCCTACGACGCACTTTGTACTTCCGGTGCCATGTCCTGCTCGTCGCTGGGGTAGGTGATGCGGGCGTGGTAGATGCTGATGAGGCTCTTGACGAGGCTCTGGCGGATCATGGCCAGCTCGCGGAAGGTCAGGTCGCACTCGTCGAACTGGCCGTCCATCAGCCGCTTGCGAATCATGCCCACGACGATGTCCTCGATGCGCTGCGGCGTGGGCTCCGGCATGGCCCGCACGGCGCCCTCGACGCCGTCGCAGAGCATGACGATGGCGGTCTCGCGTGACTGGGGCTTGGGGCCGGGGTAGCGGAACTGGAGGTCGGACACTTCCGGGTCGCCGGGCTTGCGCGCCTTGGTGGCGGCGTGGTAGAAATACTCGATGACGCAGGTGCCGTGGTGCTCGGGGATGAAGGCGCGCAGCGGGGTCGGAACGCCGTACGCCTTGGCCATCTCGATGCCGTCCTTGACGTGTCCGATGATGATGAGGTGGCTCATGGCGGGGGAGAGGCGTTCGTGGCGGTTGACCATGCCGAGGCCCTGGTTCTCGACGAAGTACTCGGGCTTGTTGATTTTTCCGATGTCGTGGTAATAGGCGCCGGCGCGGGCGAGGAGGCCGTTGGCACCGATGGCCTCGGAGGCGGCATCGGCGAGGGCGCCGACGAGCAGGCTGTGGTTGTAGGTGCCCGGGGATTCGGCGGCCATCATGCGCAGGAGCGTCTTGCCCGGATCGCACCACTCGAGCAGGGTCATGTTGGTGGTGACGCCGAAGAGGCGCTCGATGCCCGGGAGAACGCCCTCGACGATGAAGGCGGCGGCGAGCGTGGCGAGCGCGGCCCACAGCGCGCGGTTCCAAAAGACGAAGCGGAGCGTCTGACCGTCGACCACGCCGACCAGAACGGCCGCGACTGCGACGGCGAGGCTGGCCAGTGCGCCGACGGCGATGATCCGGCCGCGGTTCCGCACATCGCGCAGGCCAATGAACAGCACGCCGGAGACGACCGCCAGCACGACCAGAAAGCTGATCCCCTGCCGTGTGGCCAGGGTGATTAGCAGGGCCAGCAGGGCGCCGGCGGCCTGGCCTGCGACGCGCCGCGAGGTGATGGCCAGCAGCGCAATCACGAAGGCCTGCGAGCCGACGGCCGGATACACGTCCGGTGCGTGCAGGTACGCGAGGCGCGCCAGCAGCAGCATGAGCAGCAGGGCGCCGGCGGTGGCGAAATGCGAACGCCTGGTCTCCCGCGGCCGCTCGTGCCGCAGCAGGATGTAGCCCCCGAGCCCGCACACGACCACGAAGATCATCGCGCCGCGGGCCGCGAGGGTCCAACGGTAAGCCCGCAGGGCCTCCGGGTCGGAATCGCGCGCCGCCAGGAAGTGGTCGTGTTCCTTCTGGAGCACGTCGATCTCCTGGCGGGTCAGCTCGCCCCATTTCTCCCGCGCCACGTCGCTGCCCTCAGTCAGGCGACTGCCGACGGCGTAGCGAACTTCCTGGACCTGGACGTTGTTTTCCGCTTCCTGGGCGGCTTTGGCCGACGCCTCCGCGTCATAGCGGTAGAGCGGCTTGAACGTGTCCGGCGTGTCGCCCTGGAGCATGGCCACGAGCGAAGTCTTGATGCTGGGGCGCAGCGGGGTCGGAAACGACGCCGCACCCACGTCGGCGATTTTCTCGACGCTGTCGCGCGTGTTCGCGAAGAGCAGTTGGCCGATGGGGACGCGGCGCGGGACGGGCTGGTTGGGGTCCATCAGGACCGCCTCGATGCCCGTCCGCCGCGGAACCTCCTCGCTGGCCTCGACGAGCGGCTGACGGTGCAGGGCCTCCAGGGCCCGGTCCACGGCCCATTCATAGCTCGTGGCGTCCGGCAAGGCGGCGATGCGCGCGAGCTCCTCGAGGCCGGCGTCGTCCAGTTGCAGCTTGATGGCGGTCGCCGCCTCGCGGAGCTTCTGCGGATCAGCGGCCTGTTCGCGGGCGATGCGGAGGGCGCTGGCCAGGCGGCCGCGGATATCCTGGAGCAGCGAGGCATCCAGCTTGTAGCAATCCGGGGCGTTGTCGCGGGCGCGCATTCGCATGACCTGCGTGCGTGCCTCGTCGGCGATGCTGAAGGCGACCCGTGAGGTGATCGCCCGGGGTATCCGCTGCCCCTCGCGCAACCCCAGGACCTCGTCCCCCAGGTCAACAATCAGCACCGTTGCGGCGGCGGACAGCACCAGCAGGGCCAGCGATGCCGGATGAACCCGCTCGAAGACGCGCTGGTACCAGATGGGGCGGCGTTCGGCCTTCGACCGCCGGATCTCCTTCTCGCGGGCTGTCGGCTTTCCAAAGAAACGCATGGTGATAGGCGTCGTCGCTTTCAATGGCGGCGCTCAACCGGCCGATCTACTTGGCCGCGGGGTCGCCGGCTGGGCGCGTTTCCGACTTGTTTTTATCGGTTCTGGCGGGCGCGTCCACTGCCCGCCAAGCACCGTCACCGTAGCGCGCGACGACCTCCTGCACCAGCCGGTGGCGGACGATGTCCAGTTCCGTCAGACGCAGGATCTCAATTCCCGGCACGCCGCGCAGGCGGTGGACGGCGTCGATGAGCCCGGAGCGCTGGTCGATCTCGAGGTCGACCTGGCTGTCGTCACCGGTCACGATCATCTTGCTCTGGTGTCCAAGCCGGGTCAGGAACATGAGCATCTGGGTCGGCGTCGAGTTCTGGGCCTCGTCGAGGATGATAACCGCGCTGTTGAGGGTCCGGCCGCGCATGTACGCGAGAGGGACGACCTCGATCACATCGTTGACCATGAGGCGTTTGAGCTGCTCGAAGGTCATCATGTCGTGCATGGCGTCGAAGATCGGCCGCAGGTAGGGGTTGACCTTCTGTTGCAGGTCGCCGGGCAGGAAGCCCAGCCGCTCGCCGGCCTCGACCGCCGGCCGGACCAGCACGATGCGCTTCGTGTGTCCGACCTTAAGGAGATGCACGGCGACGGCGACGGCGAGGTAGGTCTTGCCGGTCCCGGCGGGGCCGAGGCAGAACACGAGGTCGTGCTTGAGCATGGCCTCGACATAATGCCGCTGGCCGTCCGTCTTCGGGACGATGGCCGCGTCGCGCGAGAAGACGGTGATCGCTTGCGCGTCGGCGGAGCGTTCCCGTTCGTCGACTTCCGCCAGTGCCATGTCGATGGCGTGCTCGTCGAGGTACTGCCGGTGCCGCAGCGTTTCCTGGAGGTGCTCGATGACGGCGGCCGCCTTGGCCACCTGGGGGGCTTCGCCGACGATTTGGACGGTGGTGTTCCGGGCGTGAAGCCGAACCGCCAGCGCATCGCGGATTTGCCGCAGGTAGCGATCCTGGGGTCCGAACAGCTCAGCCCGCCGGTGCGGCTCGTGCAGGGTGACGGACAACTCCATAGTGAATAGGGTACGTCCCGCAACCCCCGCTTGGCAACTATGCGTCGTGGACGACCGCCGCCCCCGGGGGTGACTACTCTCTATGGAGGCGGCGGGTGGCCCGGTCTGGCGAAAGGCCGCCGTGGCGTACGAAGCCAGGCCGTGGCGACCCGGGAAGGGGCGCGGGCGCGCAGAGCGGGGGCGCGAAAGGCGGCCAAAACCCGCTATTCCGGCAGAAAGCGCGGCGCGGGTCGGTAATCGGAATGTGTTTTGGTGT
>PMMM01000134.1 GCA_003162245.1 Phycisphaerales bacterium | reverse complement strand
TACACACCTTGGCACACTTGGCATCCTTGGGTTTTCGACCCCGCCAGCGGCCCTTTTATCCGGAACAATGCCAACCCCTTGGCACTCTTGGCGGCCTTGCCCCGCGCCGCCCGCTACGACCGCTCGACTTGGGCACCTGACGACAGCCGCGACAGCCATCGGAACAGCAACCCGGCGACCACGACGCCGAAGACCGCACCCGCGACGACGTCGCTGACGTAGTGCGCCCCGTTCACCAGCCGCGCCGCCGCCGTCAGCCCGGCGATCGCATAAAACGCCGCCCGCCACCGCGGTAGAAAGCGCGCCGCGACGCACGCCAGCGCGAACGCCGTCGCGGCCTCGCCCGACGGGAAGCAGACGCGCTCCTTGGTCAGCAGCTCGGAAAACGGCGGCGCAAAGGTCAGCGCGCTGGCCGCCTGGTTCGGCCGCAGCCGCCCGATCGCCCCCTGGGCCACGTTCGCCAGCAGCGCCGCCACGGTGATGCCGATCAACCCCGCGGCGTACAGCCGCCAGCGCGTGGGCCGCAGGAAAACCGCCCCGCCGAACAGCACGAGCACACCCAGCGGGCTGCCGAACACCCACCGGCACGTCTCCCAGAACGGCTTGGTGACGGCGTAGAACCCGCGGTCCAGCGGCCGGGCTTCGTTGTTGAGGACGAGCGAAACATGCTCGTAGAACCACCGGTCGAACCCGGCGAACCCGGCGACGATCATGACGCCGGCCGCGAGCAGCCACAGCCAAGCGGCCAGCGAGCACGAGCAACGCGCCGTTGCGGTCGGCGCGTCATGCGGATCGCTGGCGGCGGGCGATGGATCGGACATAACCATCAGTACTTCCTGCCAAGCCGCCGTAGCAACTCCGGCGGCACGCCGGCGAACTCATCGCAGGCGTAGACCGACCACGCATGCAGCAACTGCCCGCGCACGCGGTGCTCGACGGTCTCGGCGAGCCGCGTGCCGCGCAGCACGGCGTGCTGAAACGCCCCGCCGCCGAACAGCTCCGGCTTGCGGACGCCGACGTAGAGGCACGGGCGGCCGATGAACCGGCGGGCGTCGCGGATCGGATTCGGCCACAGATCATACTGGCTCTCGCGGTCGCCGAGCACGGATTGCAGGCAATAGACGTTCGGCTCGCCGGGGCAGTAGAACGCGATCTCGCTGGCAACCTGGTAATCGTCGGTCACGATGAACGGGTCGCGCCCGGCCGCCCGCTGCGCCGCGAGCTGCCGCCCCACCGCGGCCCCCAGTTGCGACCAGCCCCGCAGCCGCGCCGTCGGATCGTACTTCGCGACCGGCGTCTCGCTCCACGGCGGCGCGCTGCGGGCCAGCCACGCGAAGACCGGCATCAGCACCGACGTAAAGTGCAGCAGGAGCACGGTCGCCACGCCGACGAAGCTCCCGGTCGTGACGAGCGCCCGGCCCCACCGGTGAGCCTCGCTGCCGCGCTCGCGGAGCAAGCGCGACAGCCAGAGCGCGAGGGCGATGCAGCCGGGCAGCACGCTGAGCACCGGCCAATTCGGTTGGACCTTCGTGATCGGGCTGAAGGCCAGAAACACGGCCCACGGCACGACGGTCGCGTACAGCAGCAGGCGCAACTCCGCCGCCGAGTGCTGCTCGCGGGCCCACGGTTCCGCCCGCCGCCACAGCGCCACGACGGCACAGATCATCGCTCCGAACCAGATCGGCCCGACGACCGCCGCCTGGCCGGCGAAGAACTCGAGCGGACCGGCGAAGCTGAAGGTCGCACGGTGCGCGACGCCCGCCTGGCCGGCGACGTGCCGGAGGCTGACCCAGTTGTGCTGCGAATTCCACATCACGATCGGCACCAGACCGCAGAGGCCGATCAACGTCGCCAAGTACGGCCCGGCTCGCCGCAGGGTCGCGCGGAAGTCCGGCTCCGTCAGGATCGCGAGCGCGACGACGGGAAAGATGAGGAGCATCGTGAACTTGGCGAGGAAGCCGAGCGCGATGAGCACGCCCGCCACGAGCCAAGGCGCGGTCGTCGGGCCGCGCAGCCCGCGGACGCATGCGATCAGCGCCCAGACGTAGCAGAAGGCCAGCGGGGCGTCGATCGTCAGCAGCATCGCTCCGGCCGCGAGGACCGGGATCGTGCAAGTTAGCGCGACCGCGCCGAGTGCGAGCCGCGGCCGGCCAAGGGTCCGCAGCGCGAGCGTGTAGACGCCCAGGCCGGTGCCGATCGAGAGCAGGATAGCGGGCACGCGCACCGCGAGGGCTTCATTGCCGACGACCCGCTCGGACCAACCGGCCAGCAGGCAGCGTCCCAGCGCGATGATGTACGCCACTAACGGGCCTTTGCTGTAGTAGCTCCAGTCGAGCCGCCGCGACCATTCCCAGTAGTGGGCCTCGTCGCCGGAAAGGTCCAGCGGGCAGTGGTCGATCAGGTACCAGAGGTGCAGCAGGCCGGCGGCAACCAGCAGCCCCAGCGCGGCCAAGCCGCAGAGCCCCCCGCGGTTGCGAGGCGGGAAGGTCGTGACGTCGGTAGAGGCGGGCATTGCGCTACGAGCCGCCCGCGGCCCGCGTCGTGGTCGGCGCCGGCTGCGTGCTCGGGCCGGCGCGCGTGACGCGGACCACATCGGCCTGCACGGACGTGGTGTAGCCGGGGTAGATCGTGCCCCGCACGCTGGCCACGTCGCCCACGCGCAGGTCCGCGAGCTGGGCGGGCTGGCCATCGATGAAGATCTGGCAGCCGGGCGCGAGCGTACCGGGGAGCTTAATCATGCGGCCAGTCTTGGGATGGACGAACTCGACCTCGGCCGTCTGCCGGGCGACATCCAGCATCGTGATGGTCGCCCCCGTGATCTCGCGTACGCGCGGCAACTGCTGCTGGCCAGCGATCCGCCAGACCGCGACAGCGAGCACGACGATGACGATCGCCCCGATGACGACCGCTTTCTTCGCAGACTGACTCATAATGTGGATCCGCAGTTGCGGGCGACCGACCTCCAGATCACAGGACGTTCGACGCCCAGCCTACTGAAACCGTTCGAGCAGGCGTTTGCAAGTCTTCACGCCGGCGATCTCGTCCGGGTTCTTGCCTTCGTATTCAATGCCGACGAAGCCGCGGTAGCCGGCGTCGAGGACGATCCGCATCATGCGGGCGTAGTCGATTGTCGTCTCATTCCCCTCCCGATCGAAACCGTAACACTTGGCGCTGACGCCCTTCGCATACGGCATCATCTTCCGCACCGCTTCATAGCGGTCGGCCTCCGGCGGGAAGTTGCCGAAGTCCGGCAGGGTGCCGAAGAACGGGTCGTTGACCTCCTTGAGCACGGCCAGGAGCGCGTCGGGGTCGGACGAGAAACCCCAGTGATTCTCGATGATGACGTTAAGCTTGTCGGGGCGCGCCAACTCCACCAACGCCGCAAAGCTCTCGGCACAGCGCTTGACCGCGTCGGGGTCGCCGGGCTCGGCGCCGCTGGCGTTGCAGCGGATCGAGTGGCAGCCGAGCAGATGGGCCGCGTCGAGCCATTTGCGATGGTTGCGGACGGCCTGCCGGCGCTCCGTCGGGTCCGAGTGGCACATGTCCCCTTCGCCGTCGCACATGATGAGCAGGATCTTGACGCCGCTGTCCTCGGCCCGCTTGCGCAGGTCCTTGCAGTACGTGTACTGCGGGCTGGCGAAGAAGCTGTTGACCAGCTCGAGGCCGCCGATGTCGAACTCCTTGCGGCACAGCTCCGGCATGTCGATCTGCTTGATCTTGTCGGCGAAGAACATGCGGTGGACCGACCAGGCCGCGAGCGAGATCTCGAACTTCTTGGGGCTCGACGCCGGCGTGGTCGCGGGTTGCGAGGTCGCCGTTTGTGCGAGCAGCGTCGGCGTCAGGACCAGCCCCCCGGCCGTTTGCAAGCCCTGGCGGAGAAAATCTCGGCGTGAGTAGTCGTCTATACGCATCGGTGGAACTCCGTAGTGTCAAACGCAGCCCGAGATGATAACGACGCCGGCGCCCGCCGGCCACACGCCCGACCGACCTCGGCAGTCAGGCACCCAGCAGGTCGCACGCAAGCGCGACCTGCCCCGCAGTGATGCGGGCGCGCAGCCGGGGCGCGAAGGGCGGCCAGAACCGGGTATTGCGGCGACATGCGCGCCTCGGACAAGCCCGGTGCGGGTCCGTGAGCGGGTCCGTAATCAGAATGTGTTTTGGCGTCCCCGGTCCTCATGGTGGGTCGCGTTGTGCAGGCGACGACGACGTGTCACCAG
>PMMM01000195.1 GCA_003162245.1 Phycisphaerales bacterium | reverse complement strand
ACAACGCCGCCCACCATGTGGACGGGGAACACCAAAACACATTCCGATTACGGACCCGCTTACGGACCCGCACCGCGCTTGTCCAAAGCGCGCTGGTCGCCGAAAAAGCCGGTTCCGGTCCCCCTTCGCGCTCCTGCTCACGCTCCTGAAACCGCCCTAAGGAGGAGCAAAGGGCGGGTCTACGGCCGACGCGACGGGGATTTCCGTCCGGGCGGCGGTGGCGCGGGGTTCGGACAGCTCGCGCGTCGCGCGCTGGCCGGCCCGCATGAGCCCGCTCGGATAGAACGTGAAGATCAGAATCAGAAAACCGCACAGCAGGGCACCGATGCTCTGCGCCTCGCGCGGCACGGCGTAGGCGGGCTGCTCGTTCTCGTAGAGCAGCACGGCGGCGATCACGCGCAGGTAGTAGGCCGCCGCCAGGGCGGAATTCAGGACGGCGATGATGACGAGCACGATGAGCCAGGTGTCGCCGGTGAGCCGGGAGGCGGTGAGGGCGGAGCCGAAGAGCGCGAGTTTGCCCCAGAAACCCGGCGTCGGGGGCAGGCCCATCAGCGTGAACATCGCCAGCGCGAGCAGCAAGGCGAGCCCGGGTTCGCGCCGGAGCAGTCCGGCCACGTCGCGCAGCGTTTCGCAGGGTCCGCCGCGCGTCCGCAGCAGGCCGAGGACTGCGAAGGCGCCGAGGTTAGCGAGGCCGTAGATGACGATGTAGAAGAGGACGGCGGCGGGGCCATTGCCGAGGATGCTGACACCGTCGGTCGCGAGGGCTTTGCCGGCGAGTGGCCCGGCGAGGACGCCGACGAGCATGTAGCCGGCGTGCGCGACGCCGGAGTAGGCCAGCAGGCGCTTGATGTTGGTCTGGCGCAGGGCGAGGACGTTGCCGACGGTCATGCTGGCGACGGCGAGGAGCCAGAGGAGCCAGAAGATGGTGCGGTTCTCGGTGTCCCAGAAGCCGGTGAGGGCGACGATCTTAAAGATGGCGATGAGGCCGGCGAGCTTGGGCACGAAGCCGAGCAGGCCGGCGACGGGGCTCGACGCGCCCTGGTACACGTCGGCGACGTAGAAGTGCAGCGGCACGGCGGCGATCTTGAAGAGCAGCCCCGCGAGCGACAGGACGATACCGACCATCGCCAGGCCGCCCTGGAGCGAGCCGGGTTCGCGGAGGGCGTGGATGACGGCCTGCGTGGTCGCGGCCAGCGAGGCGGTGCCCGAAACGCCGTAGAGGAAGCTGAGGCCGTAGGCGAGGACGGCGGCGGACAGCGCGCCGAGATAGAAGTACTTCGTGCCGGCTTCGAGCGCGGCAGCGTTGGAGCGGCTGAGCACGACGAGGACGTAGGTGGGGATGCTGACCAACTCGACGGCGAGGAAGAGCAGCCACAGGTTGTCCGCGGGGGCGACCAGCAGCAGGCCGGTGAGCGCGAAGAGCAGCAGCGCGAGAAACTCGCCGCGCTCCTCCTCGCGGCCGGCGGACCAGTTGACGAGGACGAGCAGCACACCGAGCTCAAGGGCGGCGATGCGGACAAAGGTCGCGAGGGAGCCGTAGAAGAGGCCGCTGCCGGCGGCGGGAGGGTGACTGGCGCGGCCCGTGATGAGCACGTCGAAGAGGACGACAACGACCGCCGTGACGAGGGCGAGTAAGGTCACCCAGGGGGCGAGGCGACGGCGGTCGGCGGTGGTCGCGACGCCCAGCAGGAGCACCGCGCAGCCGCCGACGAGCAGAATCAGCTCGGGGAGGAGGGCGCTGAGGGAGATCGGGTGCGGGGGCATGGTCAGCGGCCTCCATCCGCTTCCGCAGGGGAACCGGCAAATGAAAAACCGAAGACCGGAGAGTAGGAACCGGCGAATGTGCCGGCGCGATCTTGATCCGTTTCTAATTTGACGTTTTCGGTCTCCGGTTTGTCGTTGGTCGGTTCATTCGCGGGCGCTTTGCGCAGCGCGATGTCGTCCGCACGCTGGGTGGCTTCCTGGACGCGTGCGACGATCTGGGCCTGCAACGCCGGGTCGAGGGTGTCGGTGATCAGGCGCGGGGCGACGCCGAGCAGCACAACGAGCACGGCGAGGGGGGCGAGGATCGCGATTTCGCGGGGCGTGAGGTCGCGCTTCAAGCCTGTAGACAGGTCCGGCGTCTGCGGCGGCTCCTTCAGTGGGCCGAAGAGGATCTGGCCGACGGCGTACAGCATGTAAACGGCGCCGAGCAGGATGCCGGTCGCGCCGAGTACGCCGTACCATCGGCCGAGCACGTCGGAGTTGAAGGCCGCGAGCAAGACCGTGAATTCGCTCACGAAGCCGTTGAGGCCGGGCAGGCCGATGCTCGAGAGGGCAAAGAGCATGAAGAAAAAGGCCAGGATGGGCATCTGACGGGCCAGACCGCCGAGCTGGTCGAGGTCGCGGGTGTGGTAGCGTTCGTAGACCATGCCGACGACGAGGAAGAGGGCGCCGGTGCTCAGACCGTGGTTGACCATGTACAGGACGGAGCCGCTGAGGCCAACCGGCAGAATACTGAACATGCCCAACATGCAGAACCCGAGGTGCGAGACAGACGAGTAAGCGACGAGCTTCTTCACGTCGCGCTGCACCCAGCAGCACAGGGCGCCATAGATGATGCCGGCGAGCGCAAGGCCGCCCATGAACGTGGCCCAGTGCACGGCGCCATCCGGCACCATCGGCAGGGCGAACCGCAGGAAGCCGTAGGTGCCGAGCTTCAGCAGCACGCCCGCGAGGAGCACGCTGCCGGCGGTTGGGGCCTCGGTGTGGGCGAGCGGGAGCCAGGTGTGCAGCGGGAAGAGTGGGACTTTGATCGCGAAGCCGCAGAAGAAAGCGAAGAAGAGCCAGGCCTGCTCGGTGCTGGTGAGGCCGTGGAGCGTGGAGAGCAGGTTCAGGTCGAATGAGATTACGGAGTCGAAGTTGAGGACGGCGGCGCGGATCGCCAGGTAGACAATGCCGGCGAAGGTGATGACGCTGCCGACGAAGGTGTACAGGAAGAACTTGGTGGCCGCGTAGCGCCGCTGCGGGCCGCCCCAGATGCCGATCAGGAAGTAGAGAGGGACGAGCGTCAGCTCGAAGAAGACGTAGAAGAGGAGGAGGTCGCGGGCGGCGAACACGCCGATCATCCCGGTCGTCAGGGCGAGCAGCCAGGCGTAGTACTCGCGCGTGCGCGTGCGGATGGCAGTGAAGCTGCACGCGATCGAAAGCGGCACGAGCAGCGCGGTGAGCACGACCAGCGGGAGGCTGATGGCGTCGAGGCCGACGTGGTACCGCAGCTCGACGCCGTTGACGAGGATCGTGCCGCCTTCGGGCAGACGGGCGCGGTCGCCGATGGCGAGCCAGGCGCAGTCGGTGTCACCGACGAGGGCCGAGGGGCCGCGTGTGTGCTGGGCCGCGGGGAGGCGCAGCCAGAGGGCGAGGGCGAGGATGAGCAGCACGAGGCCGACGCCCAGAGACAGCTTGGGCGCGGTGTCGGCGCGGCGCTCGGGGAGCAGGCAGATGACGACCGCCGCCGCGAGCGGGAGGAGAATGAGCAGGTTGAGGGCTAACGCTTCCATCACACGCCGATGAGGTTCCAAAGGAGCAGGAGCACGGCCACGCCGACGACCATGCCGAGGGCGTAGCCCTGGAGCGCGCCGCGCTGCAGGAAATGCAGCAGGAACGACAGGCTGCGGGGGACGGCGGCGACAAGCCAGATGACGCCGTCGAGGCCGTAGTCGTCGGTCGCGGAGAAGACCCGGCCGAGATTTCGCAGCGGCCGGACGAACGCGTAGTCGTAGATTTCGTCGAAGTAGTATTTCGCGTGCCAGAGCCGCCAGAGGCCGCCGAGCGCGCGGGCGTCGGGGTCGGTTTCGGGCGCCTGGCCGAAGCGGGCCCAGGCGAGGCCGATGCCACCGAGGGCGACGAGGGCCGAGACGTACATGAGCCAGAGGCCGCCGTGACCGTGCTCTGGCGTGCCGATGGTGCTGTCGTGCAAGTAGTCGTGCAGAAGGCCGTGGGGGCGGATGAAGCCGAGGAACGACTCTCCGCCGGCGGCGAACGTCACGCCCAGGTAGCCGGCGAAGATGGCACCGAGCGTGAGCAGCCAGAGCGGGACGATCATGACCAGCGGCGCTTCGTGCGGTTGGGCGGCGTCGTCGGGCAGCCGAAGCTCCCCGTGGAAGCACAGGAAGAACATGCGGAAGGTGTAGTAGGCGGTGAGGCCGGCGGTGGCGAGCAGGATCAGGCCGGCGACGGGGTGCCGCTCGAAGGCGGCGTGGACGAGCTCGTCTTTGCTCCAAAAGCCGGAAAGCAACGGGAAGCCGGCCAGGGCGAGGCAGCCGATGAGCATGGTCCGGCAGGTTTGCGGGAGCACGTCGCGGAGGCCGCTGAAGCGGCGGAGGTCGATGACGCCGCTGAGGGCGTGCATCACGCTGCCGGCGCCGAGGAAGAGCAGGGCTTTGAACCACGCGTGCGTGAACACGTGAAAGACGGCGGAGTCGGGCACGCGGCAGCCGAGGCCGACGAACATGAAGGCGAGCTGGCTGATCGTGGAGTACGCCAGGATGCGTTTCATGTCGTACTGGGCCGCCGCCATGGTGGCGGTCAGAACGGCGCCGAGCAGGCCGAGCACGAGGATTACATTCAGGGCGAGCGGCGATGCGCCGAAGATCGGCGTGCAGCGGGCGATCATGTAGATGCCCGCGGTGACCATCGTGGCGGCGTGGATCAACGCGGACACGGGGGTCGGGCCTTCCATGGCGTCGGGGAGCCAGACATGCAGGGGGAACTGGGCGCTTTTGCCGAGCGCTCCGCACATCAGCAGCAACGCGACGGTGGTGATCTGCCAGGGTTCGAGCGCGCCGACGTATTTGAAGACGGTCGCGTAGTCGAGCGGGTTTTCGCCGTGCTGTACGAGTGGGTCGGCGCCGGCGGTCAGGAACCAGTACAGCGTGAAGATGCCGAGGGCGAAGCCGAAGTCGCCGATACGGTTGACGATGAAGGCCTTCTTGGCGGCGGCGGCGGCCGCGGGCCGCGGGTAGTAGAAGCCGATGAGGAGGTAGCTGCACAGGCCGACGAGTTCCCAGCCGAGGTAGAGCAGGATGAAGTTGCCGGAGAGGACGAGCGTGGCCATGGAGAAGACGAAGAGGCCGAGGAAGGCGAAGAAACGCTCATAGCCGCGCTCGGGCTGGCCGTGGTGGTCGCGCATGTAGCCGATGGAGTAGACGACGATGATGGTGGAGACGACGGTGACGAAGAGGAGCATGACGGCGGTGAGGCCGTCGAAGTAGAAGTTGACGGCGAGCCAGTGTTGGTTGCAGAGGCTGGACTGGTCGCCGAGGCTGATCCAGTTGTAGAGGGTGTAGGTGAGGGCCGGGGCACGCGACGCGCCGCCGGTGAACACCGCGTAGAGTTCGCCTGCGCGTTGGGAGGCGCTGACGCCGCTTTTCCAATGTTCCTGTAGCGCGGCGTTCGTGGTTGATTTGGGCAAATCGAGGAAGAGGACTATTGCCAGGGTGGCCGACGCCGCGACGCCGAGGACGACGGGCCAATGGGTGGCGCTGGCTTTGCGGCGCAGGACGACGAGCAGGCCGACGAGGAGGGCGCCGAGCAGCGGCCAGAGGGGCAGCGTGGCGTAGAGCCGGAGCGGGAGGATCGTCGTGGTTGCGTCGGCGAGCAACGTCATTCGTCCTTGAGCATTCGGTATGCGTTGGCATCCAGCGTGCCCTGGTAGCGATACAGCAGCACCACAAGCGCCAGGGCGAGGGCCGCTTCGGCGGCAGCGACGGCGATCAAGAACAGCGCGAAAACCTGGCCGTCAAATGTGGGGGCACCCTTGAGTGGATACCGACCGAACGCCACGAGGTTCAGGATGATTCCCTGGAACATCATCTCCGTACACAAGAACATGATGATGAGATTCCGGCGCGTGACGAATCCTATCAACCCCAGCACGAACAGAATCGCCCCAAGTAGCAGGTACGGGAGCAGCATTACTCATCCCCCTCACTTTCCACCCGCGGCGTCGCACGTCGCCGCGCGATGGCGATCGCGCCGACCAGGGCCGCGAGGAGCAGCAGGCCGATGATCTGGATGGCGACCACGTACTCGGTCAGCAGCGGCACACCGACGGCTTCGATCGTGCCGGCCGCTTCGGCGACCGGCGCGGGCAGCGGCGTGCGTTGGGCGGGGACGAGGAACAGCTCGATCTGGCGGGCCAGGAGGATGAGCAACAGGAAGCCGGCCAGGCAGCCCCAGACCGGCTCGCGCGATTTCACGTCGTACGGAGCCGGGCGCGATTGCTGGGCCAGCATGATGACGAAGACGTAGGTGACCAGGATGGCGCCGGCGTAGATGATGACCAGCGCCATCGAGAGGAACGTCGCCTCCAGCAGCACGAGCAGCCCGGTCACCGCGAAGATCAGCAGGATGAAGTACAGGGCGCTGTAGACGGGCTTGCGGTGCGTGATGACGCGGAGCGCTGCAAACACCGCGACCAGCGCGAAGCCGGCGAACAGGCCGCGCGGGTCGGCCCCCGGGACGAGTTGCAGCAGCAGCGCCAGCAAGACCGCGCCGGCTGCCGCCAGGACGACCCAACCAACGCGGCGCGTGTCGGCCCGTCCGCCGGGCAGGGCGAGGAACAGCCCGACGGCCCCGAGCGTCAGAATCGCGATCAGTAGAGTGGGCATGGCCCGAATCTTCCACGCGCTCAGTTCGTCCGCACGCCTCGGCAGAGCATGTTACACGCGCGTTGCCCGGCCGGCGCTCGCAACGGGGCGTTCTCTGCCTTCTGCGGCAGCACCGGCCTCTCAAATCCGTTTCGCCAAGTACGCCCGCGCCGCGCTCGGCGCCGCGGCGCTGGGGGTTTCGATGTCCGGCCGGACGCCGCGGCCCTCGATCCGTATGCCGCGCGCCGTAAGGTAGTCGGCGGTCGGGACGGAGAGAATCCAGCCGCCGCTGAGCGGGAACGGCTGCATGGACAGCATTACGCCGGCCGTATGCTCGCCAATGAGGATCGTCCGCCCCGCTTCGTGCAGGCCGGCCACCAACGGTTCGGCTGCGGAGGCGACGGCGCGGTCGATCAGGATTACTACCGGGCCCGCGAAGTGCGGCGCGACGGGCTCGACCCGCCAAACCAGGGCTCCGCTCTCGTCCAAGCGGGCGTAGAACTCGGTTACGGACGCGAGGGCGCTGACGCGCGGGAAGCTGTCGGTCTGGCCAGCGAGGACGCGCTGGCGCGCACGACGCGTGAAGAAGATGCCGCCGTCCAGGGGAGCGTCGATCAGGTGAGCGGCGACGCGGGCCGCGGAGAACGTGCCGCCGGGATTGCCGCGGAGGTCCAGGATCAGGGCGGCGGCGCCCAGTCGGTCCAACTCGGCGAAGGCGCCGTCGATCTGCGGCTCCAGCCCCTCGTCGAACTTACGAATTCGCAGCGTGGCGATCTGGTCGGCGACGGCGAACGCGAGCGGCGCTTCCGGCCCGGGCTCTTCCGCCCCCTGTTGGGCGCGCGCGAGCTGGGCGCCCGCCTCGGGATCGAGCGCGCGGGAGAGATAGCAGTGCGAGAACGCGAGCCGCCGCGCGGCCACAAACCAGCCGGCCAGGAACTCGGCGTCGTCCTGGGCCAGCCGCGCGATCCGGTGCACGTCGGCGAGGAACGCGCGGGTGTCGGCTGCGGTGACGAGTTGCGGATCGAAGAGTTGCTCGGCCAGGACGGCGGCCGCCTCATCGGCGAGGGCGGCGTAGTCGCGCAGTGGGCCAGTGTCAACGGCGCCGGGTTCCAGCGTGAGCAGACCGACGAGCCGGCCGTTGTCGGGCGTGCGCAGCTCGACGGGCTGATCAACGGTACGCAGCGTGGTTGCCAGCGGCGCGAGCATGGGGCAGTGCAACACGCCGCGGGCCGGCTCCGTGTCCGTCGGTGCCGAGCTGGTCCAATGCAGCAACACGCCGCCCGGGCAATCCGCAACCCCGACCAGATTGACCCACGCACCGCTTGCGCCGCCCTGCAACTCGCCGAGTGTTCCGGGGCGGCTGTTGGCCCGGAACCCGTTCCTGGTCGGCTCGGCCGCTAAGCGCGTCGTGACCGAGCCGCTGAATGGCAGATGAAGCGTCGCGGCGTAGAGACCGTGCGGCGTGCCGGTCATGATGCCGACGGGCTGATTGCGGAAAGGGACCAGCGGGGCGCAACCCGGTCCGGCCAGGACTGTGAGGGGGACTGCGAGCCACCAAATCGTGCCGCGCCTCCGCATTGTGGCATCACACCTTTCGCTCGACATTCGGCTGGGCAACGTCCAAACTCTGCCTGCCAGTGAGTCCGTAGTCGGTCACAGGCGGGTTCTTGCGGGGCTTGACGGCCTTGGTCTCCTCGTAGACCTGGAGCAGCTTTTCCTTGTCGAGGATCAACTCCTCGCGGGTGCAACTGACTAGTTCGTAGAGCGGCGTGAGCTCGATCGCGTCGAC
Source organism: Phycisphaerales bacterium (assembly GCA_003162245.1). Lineage (GTDB taxonomy): Bacteria > Planctomycetota > Phycisphaerae > UBA1845 > Fen-1342 > Fen-1342. The sequence goes on along the minus strand of PMMM01000195.1, from coordinate 14,182 downwards.
CGGGCACGCCTCCTCGCACATCCCACAGTAGATGCAGCGCAGCTCGTCAATGTCGAACTTGACGGGGTATTTCTCGCGATCGGGCCAGGGCGACTCGCCGGCCTCGATGTGGATGCAGTGGGCCGGGCAGGCGGTGCTGCACATGAAGCAGGCGACGCAAGCGACGCGGCCGTCGGGGTCCTTGTTAAGCCGGTGTACGCCGTGGTAGTTCGCGGTGCGCAGCTCGCCGGTGTCTTCGCGCTTCTGTTCCGGGTATTGGTGGACGACGGCGCGGCGGCGCTGGAGGTCGAACATGTGGCGGAGTGTGGTTTTCAGGCCGTCGAGGATTTGCGGAAGGTAGAGGCGCTCGGCGGCGGTCAGCTCGGGTTCCTTCAGAACGATGATGTCGTCGTCACGCATGGGGAAGCTCTCAGTTCTCAGCTCTCAGCCGGCCAAGGCGGGCCGTCTGCGTTCCACGGCCGGCAGGGGCGCCGGCCGCTATATCTTCGAGGCCGGGCGCTACGGCGCCCGGCGAGACGCCGTCAGGCACAGAGGCCTGACGCTACGCTGTCGGGCGCACGTCGACTTCCGGCAAATCGTCCTGCCGGGCCGTCACGGGCCGCTTCGAGCGGGCGGCGGAGCGCAGCAGCACAACCAGCAGCAGCAGGTTCGCCGCGAGGCTCGCCCAGACGTTGTGCTGCCAGCCCAGGTACGTCAGAACGGCCGTCGCCGCGAGGAGGGCAACGCCGATGGGCACGAGTGACTGCCAGGCGACCCGCATGAGCTGGTCGAAGCGAAAACGCGGGAGCGTCCAGCGCACCAGCATGAACAACGCGATGAACAGGGCGACCTTGGTCAGGTACGCAACCAGCTTGACCAGCATCGCCCACCAGGTCACGTTCTCCAGCCCGGGCAGGCCCCAGACGTGCCAGCCGCCAAAGAAGAGCGCGACCATCAGGGCACTGCTCGTAATCATGTGCACGTATTCGCCGAGGAAGAACATCGCGAACTTCATCGCGCTGTACTCGGTGTGGTAGCCGCCGACCAGCTCCTGCTCGGCCTCGGGCAGGTCGAACGGAGCCCGGTTGGCTTCGGCCAGCGCGCTGACCAGGACCAGGAAGAACGCGACGGGGTGCAGGAAGATGTTCCAAACGCCGGTGGCGGCTTGCTGCTGGACGATCTGGTCGAGCTGGAGCGTGCCGCTGACCAGGAGCACGACGAGCAGGCCGAGGCCGAGCGGCAGCTCGTAACTGATGATCTGGGCCGCGGCGCGCATGCCGCCGTAGAACGCGTACTTGTTGTTGCTGGCGTAGCCGGCGAGCACGACGCCATAGACGCTGAGGGAGCCGACGGCGAGGAGGTAGAGGAAGCCGACGTTGAGGTTGGCGACCTGGGTGGAGAGCGGCGGGGCGTCGGGCGGCATCCAGGGCCAGCGGACCTGGCCGGCCCAGGGGATGATCGCGAAGCCGAGCAACGAAGCGGCCAGGGCCAGCGCGGGCGCCAGCAGGAACAGCGGCTTGTCGACGTGCCGCGGGATGATGTCCTCTTTGAGCAGAAATTTCAGCCCGTCGGCAAGCGGCTGGAGCAAGCCCCAGAAGCCGACGCGGTTGGGTCCGTAGCGGTCCTGCGTGAAGCCGGCGATCTTGCGTTCGGCCAGGATGCACACGGCGGTCGCGCTGAGGATCAGGGCGAGCATGACCGCGAGCACGATCATGGAGAACGGAAACTGCGCTGAGAGCAGGGGCTTATAGAGCGGGAACGCCAGCGCGAGGAGCGCGGTGACCAACAGTAGAATGGCGGCGCCGGCGCCGAAAATCACGCCGGGTTTTCGCAGGAGCGTCTCGATTCGTTTGATCGTCGGGTCGGTCATCGTCGCTCACGGCTGGTTCTCACCACGAAGGACACGAAGGGCACGAAGGCACAAATAGTGTTTTTCCTTCGTGCCCTTCGTGTCCTTCGTGGTGAATTCAGACTCTCGACCACCAGAACACCTTAGTGCGCGTGTTTGGGCAGATCACGCGGGATGAACACCTCGGAGAACTGCGGCAATTCGGCCGCCATTGTCTCGCGCACCGTTCGCGCCCGGAACAGGCCGGGCTGGCCCAATAACTCGGAGAAAAACTGCCCGTCGGCTTTCACGCCCTCCAGCGGCGGCAAGGCCCGCTCGAATGGCTGAAGAAGGCCGTCACAGTTCATGAACGTGCCCTCGCGCTCCGCCCAAGCGGAACCAGGAATCTGCACAGCGGCGACGGCGTCGAGCGCGGAGGGAAACAAGTCGTGGACGACGAGGAACGGGATTTTCGCGAGCGCGGTCGCGATCGGGTCCATAACCCACGCATTGGGGTAGCCGCCGGTAACGTACGCCGCGCGAAAGCGGCCTTCCACGGCCTGGCCGAGGAATTCCTGGAAGCTCGCGGTCGGGCCGCCGAGATGTTGCAGGATGGTCTCGACGCCGCGGCGGTTGGGACATTTCTCGGCTTTGATGGTGAAGCCCTTGGGGTAGGTCTGGTCTTGGCCGACGGTGGGCACGTGGCCGAGGACCAGCGTCGCTTGCGGCGCGAGGCTGCGGGCGAATTTCGCGAGCAGCCAGGCCTCTTCGCAGGTGAGCATGGGGCTGAGGATGGCGGCGATCGGATTGGGGACAGTCGGGCTCGGCTGGCTGAACCACGTACGGAGCAGAGCCGGCAGCTCTTCCCAGCGGGCGGGCTGGAGCGCTGTGCCCTGCCGAATGCGCGGCTGGCGCAGGCGGTCGCGGCGATGGACGTGCTTCCAGCCGAAGCGGGCCTCGTCAGTGATCCACCACTCGTTGACCTTCTCGTTGTAGCGCGGGCGGATGCGGTGTATGCCGGCCTCGTTGTAGTCGATCCAGATCGTCTGTCCGCGGCTGTCCGCCGGGCTGACCGAGCGGGCGGAGCGCAGCAGCCAGACGCGCTGCTTGAAGAGGAAGTCCTTGTCGAGCAAGGCTCCTACGGGGCACAGGTCCACGACGTTGCCCTGCAGCGGGTTTTGCAGCGGCTGGCCGGGGAGCACGTCGATCTCGCAGCGGCTGCCGCGGCCGACGACGGCCAGCTCGCCGCTGCCGGTGATTTCGTCACAGAAGCGTACGCAGCGCGAGCAGAGGACGCAGCGGTCCTGGTAGAGCAGGGTGTGCGGGCCGATGTCTTTCTTGGGGTTCTTGGTCTTGTCCTCGACCATGCGTGACGTGGCGGGGCCGCTCGCTTCGGTGTAGTCCTGGAGGTAGCACTCGCCGGCCTTGTCGCAGACCGGGCAATCGAGCGGGTGGTTCAGCAGGTAGTACTCCATGACGTGCTGCTGGTTGTCGCGGACCGGGTCCGAGCAGAACCGCACCTCGAGGCCGTCCCGGACCGGGGTCTGACAGGACGGAAAGAGCTTCGGGGCCCAGTCCATCTGCCCGGTCTTCGGGTCCCGCATCTTCATTTCCATCAGACAGAGCCGGCAGCTTGCGACCACGCTCAGCCCCGGGTGATAGCAATAGTGCGGGACCGCCAGGCCGGCTTCGAGGGCCGCCTGGAGCACCGGGATGCCGCTCCGGCATTCGACCGTCTGTCCGTCGATGATGATCTTCGGCATAGATCGTAGGGTGGGCGCTGCCCACCGCTCCTACGGTGGCGGAGCAACGTCTACCGGCGTCGCGTAGGTTCCGCCGACCGGTTGCACCGCGCGCCCGTGCAAAACGGGCAACTCGTATGCCGCCGCGTTGGTCCGTCTGATGAGCGACTCCGCGGCGCCCGGGGCCTGCGCCGCGATCCGTTGCTCGAATTCCCGGCGAAACTTCTGGATGAGCGTGCGGATGGGCCACGCGGCTCCGTCGGGGAGGCCGCAGATGCTCAGGCCGGGCATCATGCCCATGTTCCGGGTCGCTTCCACAATGATGTCGAGGTCCACCGGTCGGCCGGCGCCGGCGCGGATACGCTCCGCGATCTTCTGCATCCACGCTGTGCCTTCGCGGCATTGCGTGCATTGTCCGCACGATTCCTGCGAGTAAAAGCGCGTCACGTTCAGCAGCGTGTCGCGCAGGTCGGCGTCCTCGGGAATGACGACCGCGGCGGCGGTGCCAAGGCCGAGCAGGTCGTACTTGCGCACGTCGTCGAAGTCGAGGATGCAGTCAAGCTCGTCGTGGTCCTGCCGTGGGTCCACTTTGCCGTCCGGGGGCTTCGGAAACATGTCGCCGCGGAGGGCGCCCATCGACAGACCGCCGGGGAAAACCGCCTTAACCTTCTTTCCGTCACACATGCCGCCGCCGAAGTCCGCGCCGTATATCAGTTCGCGGCAGGAGAGGCCGAGCGGGGCTTCGTAGCAGCCGGGGCGGTTCACGGGGCCGCTGATGCAGTACATCTTGGGGCCCTTCGAGTTGGCGGTGCCGATTGACAGCCACCAATCGACGCCGCGGGTCAGAATGTGCGGCAGGCACGCGAGCGTCTCGACGTTGTTCACGACGGTGGGCTTGCGGAAAAGCCCTTCGATCGCGGGAAACGGCGGCTTGATGCGCGGCCAGCCGCGTTTGCCCTCCAGGCTTTCGATCAGGCCGGTCTCTTCGCCGCAGACGTACGCCCCCGCGCCGCGGTGGATGTAGCACTCGAGGCTGTAGCCGCTGCCGAGGATGTTGCGGCCGAAATAGCCGGCGGCGTAGGCTTCGTCGAGGGCCCGCTGGAGGATGTGGAACTGCGCGCAGAATTCGCCGCGCATGTAGATGTACGCGACGGTCGTGCGGGTGGCGTAGGCGGCGATGAGGACGCCTTCGAGGAGCATGTGCGGATCGCTGTCGATCAGCACGCGGTTACAGAAGGTCGGGGGCTCGGATTCGTCGGCGTTGACGCACAGGTAGGTGACGGTGCGGTCCTTGGGGAGGAAGGTCCACTTGACGCCGGCGGGAAAGCCCGCGCCGCCGCGGCCGCGGAGGTTGGCTTTCTTCACGAACTCGACGAGGTCGTCGGGCGTCATCTTCAGGGCGCGCGCGGCCCCCGCGTAGCCGTCGTCGGCCTTGTAGACGGCAAGGGACGTGCTGTTGGGCACGCCGACGTGTCGCATGAGTACGCGTTCAAACGGCATCGTCACGTTTCCTGCGGAGCGTCGAACAACGTGCTGCGCGGCAGGTCGAGCCGGTCGTTCTCCGCGTCGACCAGGATGCGGTCCAGGTCCTCGACTTGCACGGCCTTGTGCAGCTTCTCGTCGATTAACAGGCACGGGGCGTGCTCGCACGCCGCCAGGCATTCTTCGGTCATGTAGGACCATTGGCCGTCGGGCGTCGTTTCGTGCTCGCCGATGCCGAGCCGCTGCTCGAGGGCTTCGCGGACGCGTCCACCGCCCATCAGCTCGCAGGTGAGCGAGCGGCACAGAACGATCGTCTTGCGGCCGCGGGGGTGCGTCCAAAAGTGCGTGTAGAAGGCCACCACGTCCAGGACGGCGGACGGCGGAATCTCCAGCAACTCGGCGATCTCACGCATGGCCCGCAGCGAGATGTAGCCGAGGGCGTCCTGGGCGATGTGCAGCGCCGGCAGGAGCACGGCCCGCCGGGTCGGATAGCGCGGGAAGAAAGAGCGGATCTTCTCCTTCACCGCGGCGCTGAGACCCGGGTCGAGGTCGTCCAGGGGCACTGTCCTGCGATCGATGGTTCGCCAACTCATGGACGAACCCTTTCGGCCCTACGTAGGTCCGTCGAGGATTGCCTCGAGCCTGGCATGCGGGTTTTCACCGATCCAACTCCGCCGCGATGATGTTGAGACTGTTCAGCACCGCCGGAATGTCGCTGATCTGGTGCCCGATCACCAGCTTGGGGAACACCTGGTAGTTGATGAAGCTCGGCGGACGGCAGCGGGCGCGGTACGGGGCCTTGCCGCCGTCGCTGGCCAGGTAGTAACCCAGCTCGCCGTTGGCCGTCTCGTTGGCAAAGTAGGCTTCGCCGACGGGCGGGCAGTGGCCGCGATTGGTCATGATCTTCTCGAAGTGGTGAATCAGCCCCTCGATCGAGAAGTAGACTTCGTCCTTGTTCGGCAGCGTGACCTCGGCGTTGGCCGTGACGTTGATCGGTCCCTCCGGCAGCATCGCGACGGCCTGCTCGATGATGGAGCAGGACTGGCGGATCTCCTCGACGCGGACCAGAAAGCGCGCATAGGCGTCCCCGCCGTACGCGATGGGCACTTTGAATTGGACGGCGGGGGCGCCGCGGCCGTCCCAATTGTCGGCGTAGCAGAGGTAGGGCTCATCCTTGCGGAGGTCGCGTTTGACGCCGCTGGCGCGGGCGACAGGGCCGGTGAGGGACCAGTTGATGGCGTCGTCGTGGCTGATGACGCCGACGCCCTTGAGGCGTTCGATAAAAATGCGGTTGCGCAGGAGCAGGGTTTCGACGTCGCGGAGCGCGGGCGGAATGCGGTTTTGGACGAGGTCGAGCGCGCGGGCCGTCCAGCCAGGTGGGAGGTCGTAGGCGAGGCCGCCGACGCGCGTGTAGCTGGGGTGAAAGCGGATGCCACTGAGCTGCTCGACGAGGTCGTTGATGAGTTCGCGTTCGTTGAAGCCGTAGAGGAAGGCGGTGAAGCCGCCGAGGTCGAGGCCGGCGACGCCGATGTTGAGGAGGTGGTCCTGGAGGCGGCCCAGCTCGGCCAGGATCGTGCGGATGGCTTTGCAGCGCGGGGTGATTTCGAGGCCGAAGAGCTTCTCGCAGGCCATGTGCCAGGCGATGTCGTTCGAGACGGGGCAGATGTAGTTCATGCGCTCGACGACGACGACGTACTGGTTGTAGTCCAGGTGCTCGCCGAGCTTCTCGAAGCCGCTGTGCAGGAAGCCGATGTCGGGGATGCAGCCGATAATGCGCTCGCCGTCGAGCTCGAGCACGAGGCGGAGGGTCGTGTGGGTCGCCGGGTGCTGCGGGCCGTAGTTGAGGGTCCAGTGGTCCTCGTGGCTCTCGTCGCGCTCGAGCGTGGTCGGCTCCAGACCCAGGTCGTAGGAGACGGGCATGCGCGGCTACTCCCAGCTCCTGAGACCGCCGAGGCGCTGAGCGCGCAGAGGACGCTGAGGGCGCGTTCGAGACGTGGCGCAATCGAGGAGTCTCGGGCGCCGACGTTCTCTTTCGCCTGCACGTTGATCTGCACGTCCCGTCATAGTTTTGCTTTGCTCTGCGTTCTCAGCGCTCTCCGCGTCTCCGCGGTCCTCTCTCGTGGGCGTCATGCGGATTCGCGCGTGACCAGCTCGAAGTCTTCGCGCTCGCCCTCGCCTGTCAGCGGGTAGTCCTTCCGCAACGGGTAGTCCCTGAAGTTCTGGGGCATCAGAATTCGCCGCAGGTCCGGATGACCGGCGAAGCGGATGCCGAACATGTCGTAGACCTCGCGTTCCGGCCACTCGGCGCCGCGCCAGACGGACGTCACCGAAGGGACCATCGGCTCGGGGTCGTTGACAAACACCTTGAGCCACAGGCGGTGGTTGTGCGTCAGGCTCAGCAGCGCGTAGATCACGCCGAAGCGGTCTGCGGCGTCGGGGTAGTTCAGGTAATCGACGCAGGTCAGGTCGCAGAGCTGCTCGAAGCGTGTGCGCGGGTCGTCGTGCAGGAAGCGGGCGACGTCGTGCAGGTGCTCAGGCGGCACGCGGATCCACAACTGGTCGGACGCCCGGCCGTCGGCGTACGTCACGAGCGGGCGCGCGATTAGATTGAGCTCGGGAAACCGATCTTGCAGCGCCCGAATTGCCTCGGCCGTCGCCATGCGTCACCGCAATCAAGGTCACTCTGACCCGCGAAACCCAGGGCCCAACTCAACCCGATCCGTCCGCGGCGGCTGCACCGTCAGACGCAGGCCGCGACCGCGCTCGCGACTGCTCCGGACACCGTCCTCGGCCACGACCTGCTGGAGCCGCATGAGCCCCTCGAGCAGCGTCTCGGGCCGCGGCGGGCAGCCGGGCACGTACACATCGACCGGCAGGAACTGGTCGACGCCCTGGACGACCGCGTAGGTATCGAACACACCGCCGGTGGATGCGCATGCGCCCATCGAGATGACCCATTTCGGCTCGGGCATCTGAATGTAGATCTTCTGAAGCACCGGCATCATCTTCATGGCGACGCGCCCGGCGACGATCAGCACGTCGCACTGGCGGGGCGAGAAGCGCATCGCCTCCGCGCCGAACCGGGCGATGTCGTAGCGGCTGGCGCCGGTGGCCATCAACTCGATGCCGCAGCACGCGGTCGCGAAGGGCATGGGCCAGAGGCTGTGCCGGCGGGCCCAGTTGATGCCATGCCGCTTGAGCTGGTCGATCAGGTAGTCGAGCCGGGAGAGCGCAAACTCGCTGCCCCCGCCGGGCGCACTGGTCAGCTCGACGGTGCGTGTCAGTTCCACTTGAACACCCCGCGCCGCCATTCGTAGACGAATCCGACCAGAAGCAGAGCGAGGAATACGCCGGCGGCCAGGAGCAGAGCGGTGGGCGTACCGCCGGCTTCGAGCAGGCGCCGGGCGGCGTGCGGTTCGGGCGCGTTCGCAGCCGCGGTCAGCCGGGGAAACAGCACGGCCCAGGGGTATAGGAAGACGATCTCCACGGCGAAGACCAGGTACAGGACCGCGACGAGGTAGAAGCGGACGTTGAATCGGCGGCGTGTATCCCCGATCGGCTCCATCCCCGATTCGTAGGTGTCTTCCTTGATGGCGCCGTGGCGTCGTGGGCCGATGCGGTGCGCGAGGATCAGGATCGCAGCCGCCAACGCGGAGACGACCACCAGCAGCACCGCCACCGGCTCGAACCCGCCGACAGCCAGCCCGAACGCGTATCTGCACGGTCCCATGTTCTGTACGGAGAGTCTAGGCATCACGCCGGCGCTTGGCAACGGGCGGGTCGTCCCGGTGCGGCGTCGGCGGGGCGCGGCATTGCCAGGCGTGTCTGGGGTGCGGTAAGATGCGGGCTCGAGAGGACCAGGATCGACAGGATTCCGTATCTCAGTCCCGAGTGAAGGAGAGCGAGGATGACACAACGAATCAGCGCGTGTGTAAGCATCTGCCTGCTCGCGATTTGCGGCCTGAGTGGCTGCGGGAAGACGCAGGTCAAGGGCATCAGCCAGAGCGATCTGGTCGGAGTTTGGACCGAAGATCCTTCCGGCAAAGTGAGGGAAGGCGCGTCCGGACAGGTGATCGCCCAGAACATCCAGTTCCTGCGCCGCCTGGAAATCAAGGCCGACGGCAACTACAAGTTCATCATCTGCGATACCAAGGGAAAGCCACTCAACCCCGCGGAGTTCGTGGAGGGCCGCTGGGCGGCCAGGGAGGCGTACATCCAGTTCACGCCGGGGACGACGCAGCTTAGTGCAGACCATGCCGACGTTGATCCGTCGGCCGTGATCACCCTGGGGCTCAAGTCCAAAGGGAAGTCGGAGGACTATCTGCTGGCGCGGGACAGCACCGGGCGGAAGAGTCGCTACTTGCGGGCCGAGGGACAGTAGGTCCGGTTCCCGGGCGCGGTTTCGCGGACCGGACCCGCTGGGGGCCAGGCGGGTGCGCGGGCGGCCGCAGAGTATATGAATTCTAGATTTCCTTGACAACGGGTGGTTCTTCGGCTATCCTATGGGTGACACGGCCGCGGCCCGCCGGAGATGCCCGTGCTCGCGAACCTGGAGCAGGAACTGATGACCCACGCCGAAGCGGCCCGCTGGTTCCGCCGCTCCCCGTCGTGGCTACGCCAGCAAAAGGGCCTGCTGCGACTCGGCGGCCGCAACGGCCAGCCGCTCTTTCACGTCCGCGTCTGCCGCGCCTACGTCCTGGGGTGTCTTTGTCGCCTGACGGACGCGGCCCTGCGCCGCGTCCAAATCCGGGCTCTGGCAGCGGCGTGCGGACTGGCGCAGGCCGAGCGGCCGGCACAGGACGGGGCGGCCGGGCACCGACTCCAGCCGACCGGCGCCACCGCCCCCGACTCCGCGGATTGCCCGGCTGGATGTCCGGTGCCGGACAGCGCATAATCCACGGCCATGAGCGCGAGAAAACGCGGTGCCTTGGTCGTGATCAGCGGCCCTTCGGGCGCGGGCAAGACGTCTATCTGCGACGAGCTTCTGAAACGCGTCCCGAACAGCCGCTGGTCGGTGTCGGTCACCACGCGGCCGCCACGGGGCAACGAGGTCGACGGGAAGGACTATCGTTTCATCCGCCACGAAGAGTTCCAGGGGATGGTCGACCGGGACGAGCTACTGGAGCACGCCCAGTACCTGGGCAACTGGTATGGCACGCCCCGCCGCGCCGTGGAGGAGGCCCTGGCAGCGGGCGAGGTGATCATCATGGAGATCGACGTGCAGGGTGGGGCCCAGGTGGCCTGCCGCATGCCGGACTCGATCCGCGTGTTCGTGCTGCCGCCGACGATGGAGACGCTCAAGGCCCGTCTGGAGGGGCGGCGGACTGAATCGGAAACGCTGCAGCGCAAGCGTCTGGCGGAGGCCGACGGAGAAATCGCCTTTGCTCGTTCGAGTGGGTACTATCCCTACGTCATCACTAATGATATACTAAAGGATTCGGTAGACCGGGTCCTCGAGATCATCGAGCAAGAGACGAGCAAATGATTGAAGCACTCCGCAACGACCAAATCATCGACAAGATGGGCGGGCGGTTCAAGCTGACCACGCTCATCCAACGCCGCTGGCTGGAGTTGATGCGCGGGGCGCGCCCCCTGGTGGATACCGCCGGCAAGACGCCCATGGAGGTCGTCATCGACGAGATCCTGCAGAACAAGATCGGCATCGACTACGAGGCGTCGCATCTTGCCAAGCCGCGGGCGCAGGAGCGCTGAGACATCGCCAGGGCTCCCGTCGGCCGAGCCCGGTGCGGCGGCGCAGTCGCTGGGGGGCTACGAGGTGCTTGTCTGCGTCACGGGAGGGATTGCCGCGTACAAAACGGCGACCGTGGTTTCCGCACTCGTGCAGGACGGCTGCGGCGTGACCGTGGCGATGACCCGCAACGCCCGCCGCTTCGTGGGTCCCGCGACCTTTCAGGCCCTGACCGGCCGGCCGGTGCTCACGAGCCTGTGGCACGCCGCCGACTCGGGGGCCATGGCGCACCTGCGGCCAGCCGAGCTGGCGGACTTGCTCGTGGTCGCCCCGGCGACAGCCAACGTGCTCGGGAAGCTGGCCGGCGGCATCGCTGACGACCTGGTCAGCACGCTGCTGCTCGGAGCGGACGGCCCGGTTCTGCTCGCGCCGGCGATGAACACGCGCATGTGGCAACATCCGGCGGTGCAGCGCAATGTGGTGTTTCTGCGCGAGCACGGGTTCCTGCTCGTAGGTCCGGAAGAAGGTTGGCTGGCGTGTCGGACCGTCGGTCCGGGCCGCATGAGCGATCCCGCAGCCCTCCTCGCCGCGATCCGCGACCAGCTCCGCGGGCGGCCGCCACGCGCGGGGCAGCGCTGAGCACTCGCGGGCGGCGTGCCAGACGACCACGACGGTGGGACCGATATCCAAGACGAAGGCGCCGTCCTCATGACGGTGCGCGGCCGACGCGTCCACGGGGGCGCGGATGTCCCATAAGCGCGCGAGGCGGCTTTTTGGCCGTGGCCACGGCCATTTCCAGCCGAATACTGCTGTTAGGCGGATAGCGTGTGCGGGTGCACGCCGACGACCGGTCCCGGGCGCAGCGGAACGTGAGGCCGCGTATGCTACATTGGTGGCGGCACGAGAATCCCGTCGATACGTTGAAGGTCTCCAACGAAGAGTACGCGCTGCTGCTCTTCCAACTGAACGGGCATGCGCGGGGGCGGCGCAGCGACGAGCAGCGGCGTTACCAACGCGTCCGCTATCGCCTCCGCGACGTGAAGATGCTGATCTACCGGCAGGCGCTCAGCAACCTGCCGTACCGCGTACGCCCGCACGATCTCGGGGTCCGCGGGATCGGCTTCTTGCTGGGGTTCTACGTGCACCCCGGCACCCGCTGCGAGACGGCGCTGACGACGTTACGGGGGGAGCCCGTGATCGTGCCGGGTCAGATCGTGCGCTGCCGGCACCTCGTGGCCAAGGCCCACGAACTCGGGGCGGAGTTTGAGTACGAGATCTGCGTGAACGATTTCATCGCCGACCCGGCCGCATCCGCGGCCGCAGCGGCGGAGAAGAAGGTGGTTCGGTTCAAAGGACGGATCCTGTACGTCGACGACACGGTCGAAGACCGTGACCTGGTCGCGTTCCTGGGGCAGGAGCTGGGGGTGACCACCGAGACCGCGTCGAGCGCCGAGGAGGCGGTGGCCCAGGTCCCCGCAGGGCAGTTCGACCTGGTGCTGCTCAAGGCCTACCGCTGCACTGCGGCCGGCGGTGCGTGGCCGAAGACGTTGCGGGCCGCCGGGTACCCGGGGCCGATCGCGGCCGTGTCCAGCCCGGCCGACTGGGGAGAGGAGTCCGCGCGTCAGGTGGACTGCCTGCCGGAGGGGTCGGAGTGCGTGCTGGCCAGCCCCATTACAGTGGAACGGCTGGCGGACCTGTTCCGCGGCTTCCTGCCGACACAGGACGGCCATGCTTCGGCCGACATGCTACTGAGCTCGCGTTGGTCCAACGTCCGGATGCGCCCGCTGATTCTCAAGTTCGCCGAGCGCCTGGAGGCGCGCGTGCGTAAGCTGCAAGAGCTTCTGGCGGCAGGTGACCAGGCCGCCTTCCACCTGGCGTGCGAGCAGTTAATGGGCTCGGCTGAAAGCTACGGCTACGAGCAGGTCAGCGCCACCTTGCGCGACCTGCGGGCCCTGACGGTGGAGGCCGCCATCCCCGGAGAGCTTCCGAGCCAACTCGCCGAGCTCAAGCGGCTCTGCGCGGCGGCGCGGCGCGGGGCGCACTGAGTTCCGTCCTGCGTTCGTTGAGCAACGCCCGAACCGCCAGCCCCCCCCCCGCGTCATTTACCCCGTTCCGCGCTAGCGACAGGTGCCTTCGTGCGCGCTTGGCGCTGAACCACTTCGACGAGCTTCCGGCGATCGATCGGCTTGGTGGCGTAATCGTCGCGGCCGGCCCGGACGCACCTATCGCGGTCGCCCGAAACGGCGCGGGCCGTCAGTGCGATGATGGCGGCTGCGTACTCGTGACAAGTCGCCGCAAGAGCTTCTCGACTACCGGTTCGGGCATCATTCTGGTCTTCACCTTGCTCGACGCGCGGGGAGGGCGAGCCACCTTGCGCCGCAGTTCGGCGCATGCCTCGCCCTCCCGACGAGCGCCGGCCTTTTCCCCGAACCCGTTCTAGCCGTTGTCGGTTTGCTGGGCCGCCGTGGAGACTGCGCACAATTGGTCGCTCGTCAGGACGCGGTCGATGTCCAGCAGGATCTTGACGGCGTCGCCGACTTTTCCGAGCCCGAGGATGAACGAGGTATCGATGGCGACGCCGAGCGTCGGGGCCGGGTCGATGTCGGCGGCGGCGATGTCCAGCACCTCGGAGACGGTGTCGACCAGGATGCCGATCTCCTGGCCCACGTCGACCACGATGATGCACGTTTGATCCGTGTACTCGGCGACCGGCAGACCGAATCTCATGCGCAGGTCGATGGCCGGCAGCACCTTGCCCCGCAGGTTGATGACGCCCTTCATATAGGGCGGCATCTGGGGCACGGCGGTGATGTTCATCAGACCGTTGATCTCGCGCACCTTGAGAATCTCAACGCCATACTCCTCACCGGCCAACTTGAACGTGAGGTACTTCCCGCCTTGCGGGTGGACGTCGGCGCGGACCGGGCCGCCGGGGGCCGACGTCTGTCTGTCCATCGTTGTGGTTGCCATACCGTTGCTCCTTTTCGGGCCAGCGCGGCTGCTCGGGTTGGAAAGCCGCGGGGCGGACGCCGAGTGGGGTGCTCGGCGTCCGCGACGAACAAAAGACGGACCGTTGGTGCTAGAAGTCCTTCAGGCTGTCGCTCTGGAGGGCGCCCGCCGCGTCGTGCGCCGTGGTTGTCCCATGGAGGGCGGGGGCCGCGTTGGCGGCTCTCGCCGACTTGGTGCGCTTGGCCGCATGGGCGAACTCCCCATGGTGCGGCTCGGCGGTGAGGGGCGGTTTCTGCCCCGCTCTGGCCCGACCGCTGGAGGAGGTGCCGAGTCTGGCATCGTTGCCGCGGACCAGCGTGACCAGTTCTTCGACAAAGCCCTTCGTGGCCGCCGCTTGGGCGGTGAGCTCCTCGGCGGCGGACGCCGATTCTTCGGCGCCCGACGCATTCTGCTGTGTCACCTTGTCCATCTGTGAGACGGCGGTGTTGACCTGGTCGACGCCCTGGGCCTGCT
>PMMM01000010.1:2505-40640 GCA_003162245.1 Phycisphaerales bacterium | reverse complement strand
AATAAACAGGATGCGTATAATACCAGTTTTGCGAGGCCGCATCAACCACAATGCGGCTCACCGTGGTTAATCCGCGTGGAAACGCGTGGGGGCGGCGTGCGACGAGGCGTCGTCGAAAACGCGCCAGAACTGAACCATGTCGCGCTCGAGATCCAGCGTGGCCACCGTGTGCGCCGAGGCGCGGTACAACGCTCCGGGGTTTATCAGCCGCCACGGACCGAGACGCGCGTCGGCGGCCACATGGCGATGCCCGTACAGGACGTACTTGCACGCTTGCAGTCCGGCGCGATACGCCGCGGTGGCCGGCGTGTCATCCAGCAGCGCCGCGAACTGTGGCTCGTGACCGTGGAAGACGGCGATGCCGTGCCCGGCCAGCTCGAAGCGCAGCGGCACCGTCCGGCCGACCACCAACCCCAGGGCGGCGCCGTACGCCGCGAGGTTCATTTCTTCCCAATCGGTGTTCCCCAGGGCCACCCACGCACGGCGTCCGGCCAGCTCGTCGAGCACGTCCGGGCTGCCGATGTCCCCGCAATGCACGAACGCCTCGGCCCCGAGCTGTTCCAGCAGGCGGACGGCGGCGGCGGTGCGCCGTGCGTGGCCGTGCGTGTCGGAGAGAATGCCGAGGACCACGCGGCGCCGCCTCAGATCTTGTTGGGCGTGCCGCGCAGGCTATCGAGGAAGCCTTGCATCGTGTTGTGCTTGCCCATGCGGTCCAGGAGCGTCAGCATGGCTTTGGCCGGCGGCAGATCGATGAGCTGCCGGCGCAGCATGTAGCACTTCTCTAGGACGTCAGGCGGCAACAGCTTCTCTTCCTTCCGCGTCCCCGACAGTTGGAGGTCCATCGCCGGCCAGATTCGCAGGTTCGCCATGTCCCGGTTCAGCACCAACTCCATGTTGCCGGTGCCCTTGAACTCCTGGAAGATGAATTCATCGGCCCGGCTGCCGGTGTCGATGAGCGCCGAGGCGATGATCGTCAGCGATCCCCCGCCCTCGACGTTGCGCGCGGCGCCGAAGATCTGCTTCGGCTCCTGGAGCGCGCGAATGTCCAGGCCGCCGGTCATCGTCCGCCCGCTGCTGCCGACGAAGGCGTTGAAGGCGCGCGCCAGCCGCGTGATCGAGTCGAGCAGGATCACGATGTGCTTACCCGCCTCGACCATCCGCCGCGCCCGCTCGATGACGAGCCGCGCCACGCGGACGTGCGACGGTACGTCCTGGTCGTTGCTGGAGGCGATCACTTCGCCGTGCACATTCCGCCGCAATTCCGTGACTTCCTCGGGCCGCTCGTCGACGAGCAGCACGATCATGTAGACCTCGGGGTGGTTGGTGGCGATGCCGTGGGCCATGTGCTGGAGCAGGATGGTCTTGCCGGTGCGCGGGGGGGCGACGATCAGGCCGCGCTGTCCGCGGCCGATCGGCGTGAACAGGTCGACGACGCGCATCGTCAACGGGCCGCCGGGCGTGTCGAAATGCAGCGGCTCGGTGGGGTCGATCGCGGTGGTCTCGTTCAGCGGCTTGGGTGGAAACCAGTCTTTCACCGGGATGCTGTTGATCGCGTCGATGCGGATGAGCTTGTAGCGCCGGTTCCCCTTGCCGTCGACCGGCGCGACCGGCCCGGCGACTAATTCGGCGCCGCGCAGCGCGAACTTGCGGACCGCGTCGGCGGAGACGTAGGGGTCGTCGGCGTGCACCGCGAGGTGGCGCTTCAGCGAACGCAGGAACCCGGCGTTCTGCTGGTCGAGCTCGAGCACGCCCTCGACGCTCGTGCCGTCCCCGTTCGATGGTCCCGCCCCCGGCCGGGCTCCGTTTTCCTGCGACATGGCTTTCTCTCTATACGACCTGGATGCGGTGCTCGCCGGGGCACACGCGCACACACGGACGAGGACCGCAGTACCCAAAGGACTACCCGCGCGCCGAAACGGGCACGAGCGCTTCACAAGGGCGGCCACCAATGGGCCGCAAGCGTTCGCGTGCTACGCCGCAGGCCGCAGCCCGCGGCGGCTCCGTGCTGTGCGGGGCTCACCGGCACCCTTACCCCACGAACCCGAGTCCCCGCTGCGACAGGGCACTCGGCTCCAGCAATGCCACCCTTGAGTGTAACTCAAGCCGGACGCTTCGACAACCTCCTGAGGAGGATCTACCAGAACCGCAGCGACGTCGGCGGACCCCATCCGGTGTTGTTCAGCGTGTCGCGCCGCCGACCGGATTGGACAGCGTCCCGATCCCGTCGATCTCCACTTCGACCCGGTCGCCGGGCCGCAGAAACACCGGCGGCTGGCGCGCCATGCCAACGCCCTCCGGCGTGCCCGTCAAGATTACCGTCCCCGGCAGCAGCGTGAACTGGTGGGAGAGGTAGCTGAGCAAGTGCCGGCAGGAGAACATCATCGCGTTCGTGTTGGCGTCCTGCATGACCTGGCCGTTGAGCCGGCTGCGAATCCGGCAGCGGTCGGGGTCCAGCTCGTCGGCGGTGACCAGCCAGGGACCCAGCGGGCAGAAGGTGTCGAAGCTCTTGGCGCGGGTCCACTGCTTGTCGTTTCGCTGGCAGTCCCGGGCGGATACGTCGTTCGCACACGTGTACCCGAGCACGTAATCCAGCGCCGCCGCCTCGGAGACCCCCCGGGCCCGGCGGCCGACCACCATCGCCAACTCCGCCTCGAAATCGACCTCTGCCGGCGCACTGTCCGGCAGCACGATCGTCTGGCCGTCGGCCAGCAGCGCCGTCGTCGCCTTGAGAAAGACCAGCGGCGCCTCGGGGAGCTTCGACCCGGTCTCCGCAGCATGCGCGCGGTAGTTTCGGCCGATCGCGAAGATGTTGGGCGGGGCGACGGGCGGCAAGAAGGCGCGCACGGGCACGCGGGCGGAAGAGAACGTGAGTTGGCCGAAGAGCTCTCCCACGAGGGGCTCGGCCAAGCGCTCGCCCACGAGGCGCCCCACGCATTCCCGTCCGTCGTCGGCCGCGAAGCGTGCCAGCTTCATGCTCTCTCCCGTCCGGCCCCGCGGGGGCACATGTTGCCGGTCAATAGAAGACGGTCACGATCAGGTGCGCGTCGGCGTGCTTCCCCTCCACGACGCCGATGCAGCTCGTCGCGAACTTGATCTGAATGTCGTCGCGGCTGTCGGCCCACTCGTTGATCTGCTCGCACATGTAGGTCATCGCGGCGTCCGCGAGCTTGCAGTGGAACAAGCGGGCGCGCGTCGCATTCGGCAAGTCCTTGAGCAGCGGGCGGCGAAGGTCCCTTTCCGCGATGGACATCCCCTCGCCCATCCCGCCTGGGCCGCTGCCGAAGGACCGGATGGCCGTGGGCCGCCTGTCGTACGCAACGCCGCCCTTGGCGCCCAACATGCCGGAGACATCCTCCTCGTCCGCCAGCGTGATGGGCACGCCGAGGTCGGGGACGGGGGGCTCGTCGCCGGCGGGCGTGGCGGCGGCACGCTTGTCGCGCGCGCAGTGCACGCAGAGCAGCTTACCCTGCCATTCCTCGGCCAGGCCTTTTTCGACGTGTTCGGGGTAGATGGAGGCGCCGCACTCTTCACACGTTCGCAACGCTTCCGGTTCATCGGCCATCGTCCGGTCTCCTTCGCCGGCGCCACGGCCCCCACGCCGTCGCAGCAGTGGGCGCCAGGTCGCGCGCGGGTGTGCGGTCAGCCCGCCGTCGCCGTGGGCTGCAAAGGCGGTGCCGTTCTCGCATCCTCGGGCCAATCGAACTGCGCAATCATGCTATCCGCCGACAGCGTCCCGCGCCAAGCGTTCGGTGGCCGGCCCGGCCGCCTGAAAGCACCTGCCGGCGGTCTGGACAGTGTGGACACCTCGACATCCGCGGGTACGATGGTGCCCGAGTCCGCCATGCGATTGGGTTGGAGGCCGATAGCCCTGTCTCCAGGCATCGTCATGAAGCCGCTGCTCATTATTCCGCCCGCGCCGGGGCGCTGGCCCGCGTTGCGGGACCTGCTTGCGCATGAGGGGGCTGCGCCGGTGGCCGACCTGGAGCACCGCTTCGTGCCCGGCGTCGCGGGCGGCCAGGATGCGTATGCGGTCATCGTGTCCGGCGGGCAACTCCTGTCCGTCGCGGGGATCAATAAGTACGGCGACCTGGGCGTGCTCGGGCACGTCTACACGCGGCCGGAGCACCGCGGCCGCGGCTATGCCCGCAAAGTAACGGAGACCGTGCTGGGCTGGTTCGAGATGACCGGCGGCAAATGGGTGTTTCTCACCACTACGGACGAGCTGGACGAGGGGCTGTACTGGAAATTCGGCTTCGCCCAGCTTCACCGGGCCGAGTGGGCGCCCCACAACCGGCTGGTGATGGTGCGCATCGCGCACGGCGTGACGAGCGAACCGCTCGACGATGCCGGCGATTCGACCGCGGTTCGCGACGTGGGGCGGGTCGAATGGCCGGCGATCGTCGCGCTGCTGCAATACCAGGCGGGGCCGGACCCGCGCGTCCCGCTGGCCGAGTCCGCGGTCACCGCGGAGCCGTTTACGCTCGACCTGCTCGCGCACCAGGACCGGGGGTCGTGCCAGTTGAAAGGTGCCTTCCGGGGGCAGCGGCTGGTCGGGCTCGGCTCGGTGGCCACGGATCAGCCGGGCAGCCGGACCTACGCCATGCTGATACCGCACGCGGACACTCCGCCGGAGCTGCGCGCCGCGATTCTCGACCTGGCCCACGCCAAGGGCTACGCGCAGGTCGATTTCCCGATGGAGGCGCTGGCCCACGTGTGACGTGATTGTGTTGCCGGGCCGCGTGCATTCGACCGGCATTACACGCGGGGGGCGCTTCGACGGCCCAGACTGAGCACGCTCAGTGCCACCCACAGGCAGAGAACACCGGCCAGCGGTGCGCCAGCCGCGCGGGCCGCTGGCCAGGCGAGCAACCCCGCAGCCGCCAGCCAGATCAACAGCGTCACCGAGCATACCCAAGGTCGCCGCCCGGTCGACCGCATCGTCCGCTCCGCTCGATCCGCGATGACCGCCAGCGGCCAGTACGCCAGCGGGAGGTAATGCGTCCACACCAGCGGCGATGCCAGCAGCATCAGGCAGCACCCCACCCCGAACTGGACGCGCAGCAGGTCCACGTCGCCCGGCGTGCCGTCGGACCAGCGCCCGCGGACGCGAAACGTGCAGACGACGCTCAGGCCGATGAGCACCACCATCAGCCCGGTGTAGATGCCAAAGATCGTCGGCCCGGGCAAGTCGGCCACGTTGACCAGCAGCGGCGGCTGGCTCGCACCGCCCGCGTTCACCGGCGACAACAGCCGCCGCAGCACGATCGGCAGGGCGTTGTTGCCGTAATTCGCCTTGATTGGCTTGTCACTCGTGATCGTCTGGTAGGCCGAGTGCTTCTCGACCGCGCGCCGGTAGAACTCCTGGTGCTCGGCGAGGGTGCGCCGCCAGCCGAGCGTACCCAGCGGCAGACCGAGGCCGAGCACGAGCGTGACCGCCGCGGCGGCGACCGCCAGCCGCCAGCGGCCTTTGAGCAGGAAGAACACGATTAGCAGGCCCGGAATGAGCTTGATGACGGTGGCGAGCCCCAGCGCCAATCCGGCTTCCCATTCGTGTCCGCGCTCCGCGAGGAACCATGTCGCGACGACCAGGAAGAGCAGCAGTAACCCCAGGTTTCCGACCACCGCACACGCGTACACATAGGGCAGCGCCAACGCGAGCGCGACCAGCAACGCCGGCCACGGCGTGCGGCCGACGCCATCGTGCAAAAGGACCTCTACCAAGTAGACGGTCAGCGCGAACAGCGCCAGCGAGAACAGCACGAACAGCACCGCCGCCACGCGCAGCGGCAGAAACCCCCACGGTGCCATGAAGATCGTGAAGAACGGCAGGTAGTTGTGCACGCCGCGGTCGGCCGCGATCTCGCCGGTCTCGCGGAAGTGCACCGCGTTGTTCCAGAAATCGCGGAAATCGGTCGAGCTTGGCGCCCGCACCGCGACCATGACCAGGATCGCGATCGTGAACACGACGCCGAACGCGAGCAGCGCGTACCACCCGCGGCAGGGCGACGGCCGCGTTGGCTCTGGCGACGACGAGTTCATCGGCCGGCCGCTCCCGAGCCCGCCGGCTCAATCTGCGATCCTGTAGCGCACGATACAGACGAACGCTTTCACCCCATCCCACCAGGTGATCTTCTTGCCCTCTTCGTATGAGCGGCCGGAGTAGCTGATCCCGACCTCGTACACGCGCCAGCGGCCCCGCGCGACCTTCGCGGTCAGCTCCGGCTCGATGCCAAAGCGGTTGGAGCGGAGGCGCATATTCTTGAGGACCGCGCTGCGGAAGACCTTGTAGCAGGTTTCCATGTCGGTCAGGTTCAGATTGGTGAACACGTTGGACAGCAGGGTCAGCAGCTTGTTGCCGACGTAGTGCCAGAAGTACAGCACCCGGTGCTCGTCGCCGCCGACGAACCGCGACCCGTAGACGACGTCGGCCCGCCCGTCGAGCAGCGGCTTGAGCAGCTTGAGGTAATCGTTCGGGTCGTATTCCAGGTCGCTGTCCTGCACGAGGATGATGTCGCCGCGGGCCTCGGCGAAGCCGGTCCGCAGGGCCGCCCCCTTGCCCTGATTGACGGTGTGCTTCACCACGCGGATCTTCGCGTTCGGGAAGAGGCGGTCGAGTTGCGGATAAAGCTCCAGCGTCCCGTCCCGCGAGCAGTCGTCCACCAGCACGATTTCGCGGTCCAGCTCGACCGGGGCGGCCAGCACGCGCCGGATGATCTCGACCAGCGTGTCTTTCTCGTTGTAGACGGGCATCACCACCGAGAGCAACATGCGGATGGGACTCCTGTTGGCCACCTGCGGGCCGGATCCGGGGCTCAGGCCGGCACGGTCAGTAGTGGATAGAGCGCCGCGTCACGGGACAGAACCGCCGCGCGAAGCTGCGCCCGCAGCGTGCGGATCGGCAGCCGCCACAAACGCTGGGCCAACGGCCCCACGCGGTCCAGCCCCGGATCGGGCTGCGCAAACGCGTCGAGCAGCAGGCGCTCCCGCCGAAAGTGGTCGAACTCGGGCCGGCGGAACTCCTCCCAGGTCTCCAGCAGCACGGGCAGCAGCGCGGTCCGGCGGCTGCTCACCCAGTTCAGCCCGGCGAAGACCAGCAGCGCCGCCGATTGCAGCCGCGGCTCCGCGTGGTGGGCGACCATCAGGTGCTGCACCGCCGTCGCCGCCCGCCCGCCGTCGAAGCACTGGCAGCCCAGCAGGTAGCGCGTCACCGCGCAGCGCGGCCCGGCGGCCAGACGCTCCTCGAGCACTCCCGGCAGACGCTCCGCCGGGGTGCGGGCGTATTCCTTCACGATGTCGGCGAAACGGCGCATGCGTAGACGCTCCGCGCGCCGGCCACGGCTGAACCGGCCACAAAGGGGCGATTCCTAACGCTACTTGCCCGCCGGTTGGGCGTCAACGGCCCGCGTGGCATGGCCGCTTGCCGACACCCCACCCGGCGCGCCAGCCCAACGACTTCAGGACAGTCCCGCGCGCCGGAGACCGTCTCCAAGCGGCCATGCCACGCGCTGCCGCGGAGAGGCACGCGCACGCCGCCGCCGGTATGATGCACAAGGCCGGGTCAGTAGCCCAAATGGCAGAGGCAGGGGACTTAAAATCCCCCCAGTACGGGTTCGAATCCCGTCTGACCCACTTGCCGGCGAGCTAAACTTAAATGGCCAACACAGGAGATCGTGTGTGTCTGACAACCCCGGCCCGAATGAACAACCCGTCCTGGACCGCGTCCGCGACGTGATCGACCAGGTCCGCCCCTACATTCAGGGCGACGGCGGCGACATCGACCTCGTCAGTTACGAGGACGGCGTGGTGACCGTCCGTCTGCGCGGCGCCTGCTCCGGCTGCCCGCACGCCGCGATGACCCTCAAGATGGGCGTCGAGCGTTTTCTCAAGGAGCACGTGCCGGAGGTCACGGAAGTCGTTAACGTGGCGTGACCCGGCCCGCCGCCGCGCGGCACGCCGAGCGACTGACGCGCCACGGGTATGACAGTGCGTGCGGCGGTTGCGCTGCGGCCCGTCTGCATCGCGGCGCTGGACAGCCCACCGTCCGCGGGGATATCCTCGCCGCTACCAGTTCCATTCGCTTGCTGCGTGATGGTGCCCAGCGGGGTCGGCGATGCCGCACAAGACCGAAGCAGATACCTGCCGTCAGTTCGTGCTGCCGAAGCTCTACGCCTCCGGCTGGGACGACGAGCGGATCGCCGAGCAGCGCACGTTTACCGACGGCCGCATCGTGGTCGCCGGCAGCAAGGTGCTCCGTCGGCCGCAGAAGCGGGCGGACTACTTGCTGCGCTACCGGCCGGACATGACCATCGCGGTGGTCGAGGCTAAGCCCACGTACAAGACCCCGGCCGATGGGCTCCAGCAGGCCAAGGACTACGCCCAAATCCTGGGCCTGAAGTTCGCGTACGCAACCAACGGCCACGGGATCGTCGAGTTCGACTTCCTGACGGGCCGCGAGCAGGAGCTGGACGCCTTCCCGACGCCGGACGAGCTATGGACCCGGCTGACGAGATCGACCGGCTTGACGCCGGAGGCCGCCCAGCGGCTCCTGACGCCCCCTTGCTACCTGCCCGGCAAGTCGCCGCGCTATTACCAGGAGATCGCGATCAACCGGGCGGTGCAAGCCGTGCTCCAGGGCAAGCGCCGCATCCTACTGACAATGGCGACCGGCACGGGCAAGACCCTGGTCGCGTTCCAAATCTGCTGGAAGCTCTGGTCGAGCCGCTGGAACCGCACCGGCGAGCACCGCCGCCCGCGCATCCTGTACCTCGCCGACCGCAACATCCTGATCGACGATCCGAAGGACAAGACCTTCGCCCCGTTCGGCGACGCGCGGTGGAAGATCGAAAACGGCGTCGCCAACAAGAGCCGGGAGATGTACTTCGCCATNNTCATCGTGGACGAGTGCCACCGCGGCAGCGCCCGCGACGAGAGCAACTGGCGGGAAATCCTGGAGTACTTCGAGCCGGCGTATCAACTCGGTATGACCGCGACGCCCCTGCGTGAGGACAACCGGGACACGTACCGGTACTTCAAGAGCCCGATCTACACATACAGCCTACGCCAGGGCATTGACGACGGTTTCCTCGCCCCATACCGCGTCCACCGCGTCATCACGCAGTGGGACGCGGCCGGCTGGCGGCCCAGCCAAGGCGACATCGACCGGTTCGGTCGCGAAATCCCCGATGAGCAGTACGAGACGGGCGACTTTGAGCGACGTGTCGCCCTGCGCGCCCGCACGGAGGCCGTCGCCCGGCACCTCACGGAGTTTCTCAAGCGGACCGACCGCTTCGGCAAGACCATCGTCTTCTGCGTGGATCAGGAGCATGCGGACGAAATGCGCCGAGCCCTCAACAATCTCAATACGGACTTGGTCCAGAAACACCCCGACTACGTGTGCCGGGTCACCGCGCTAGAGGGCGAGATCGGCCACGGGCACCTGAGCAACTTCCAGGACGTGGAGCGGCCGACGCCCGTCATCCTGACCACGTCACAGATGCTGACGACCGGCGTGGACATCCCCACCTGTAAGAACATCGTGCTGGTCCGCGTGATTAACTCGATGACCGAATTCAAGCAGATCATCGGCCGCGGCACGCGCGTGCGCGACGACTACGGCAAACTTTGGTTCAGCATTCTGGACTACACCGGCTCCGCGACGCGGATGTTCGCCGACCCAGATTTCGACGGCGAGCCGATCGCCATTGATGAGACCAGCATCGACGACGCGCTGGAACCCGAACCGCCCGCCCCGGAGCCGGCAGAATCGGAGCCTCCCGACGCGCAACCATCCTTGCCGCCGGACCAGCCGGACGGGGAGCGCCGCAAGTTCTACTTCGACGGCGGGCGGGTCGAGATCGTCGCCGACCTCGTGTACGAGTTGGACCCCAATGGCAAGCAGCTCCGGGTGGTCAAGTTCACCGACTACACCGCCGAAAAGGTTCGCACCCTCTTCCGCAGCGCCGCCGACCTGCGCCGGGCGTGGGCGGACCCCGCTGGCCGGGCCGACATCATCGCCAAGCTGGCCGAGCGCGGCATCGACTTCGACGAGCTGGCCGCGGCGGCGAACCAGCCCGACGCCGATCCGTTCGACCTGCTCTGCCACGTCGCGTTCAATGCTCCGCTGCGGACCCGTCGCGAGCGTGCCCAGCGGCTGCGGAGCGAGCGGAAGGACTTCTTCGACAAGTACGGCCCGGAGGCGCGGGCGATCCTCGACGAGCTGCTGACCAAGTACACCGACCACGGCACAGCGCAGTTCGTCATCCCGGACGCGCTGGAGCTGCCCCCGATCAACCGGCACGGGAATGTGATCGAAATCGCCCGTTACTTCGGCGGCGAAGACAAGCTCGCCGAAGCCGTGCATCAGTTGCAGACCCTCTTGTACGCGGCATAGAAACGGACCCATGACACGAACGAAGCAGGCTCCGCCCCAGGCCCAACCCACGACCGCCCAGCAGCTCGGCTCCCTCGTCAAATCCGCCCGCGACATCATGCGGAAAGACAAGGGGCTGTCCGGCGACCTCGACCGGCTGCCGATGCTCACCTGGATCATGTTCCTCAAGTTCCTCGACGACCTGGAGCAGATCGAGGCGTCGCGGGCCAAGCTCGGCAAGACCCGCTACCGCTCCTCCATCGAGCCGCCGTACCGCTGGCGCGACTGGGCCGCCAACGAATCCGGCGTCACCGGCCCCGAGCTGCTCGCCTTCATCCAGCACGAGGAATGCACCCGCCCGGACGGCACCAAGGGCCCCGGCCTGTTCGCCTACCTCCGCAATCTCGGTAACGGCAACGGCCGCGGCACCGCCGTCAGCCGCCGCCGCGTCATCGCGACCGTCTTCTCCGGCGTGCAGAACCGCATGACCTCCGGCTACCTGCTCCGCGACGTGATTAACAAGGTCAACGGCATCCACTTCCTCGCCAAGGACGAGCTGTTCACGCTTGGCAGCCTGTACGAGTCGATGCTCAAGGAAATGCGCGACGCCGCCGGCGACAACGGCGAGTTCTACACGCCGCGGGCCGTCGTCCGCTTCATGGTCGCGGTGCTTGACCCGCAGCTCGGCGAGATCATCCTCGACCCGGCCTGCGGCACCGGCGGCTTTCTGGTCGAGACCTTCGCCCACCTCGAAAAGCAGTGCCAGACCGTCCAGCACCGCCGCACGCTACAAGATGAGAGCATCTTCGGCGGCGAGGCCAAGCCGCTGCCGTACCTGCTGTGCCAGATGAACCTCCTGCTGCACGGCCTGGAGGCCCCCAACATCGACCCGCTCAACAGCCTGCGCCACCGGCTGTCCGAGCTCGGCGACAAGGACCGCGTGGACATCATCCTCACGAACCCGCCGTTCGGCGGCGAGGAGGAACGCGGCATCCTCGGCAATTTCCCCGATGACAAGCAGACCGCCGAGACGGCGCTGCTGTTCCTCCAACTCATCATGCGCAAGCTGCGCCGGCGGGGCACGCCTGCCGGCAACGGCAAACCCAGCACCGGCGGCCGCGCCGCGGTCGTCGTGCCCAACGGCACGCTCTTCGGCGACGGCGTCTGCGCCCGGATCAAGGCCGAGCTGCTGCGCGACTTCAACCTGCACACGATCGTCCGCCTGCCCAACGGCGTGTTCGCCCCGTACACGAGTATCCCGACGAACCTGCTGTTCTTCGACCGTAGCGGCCCCACGAAGGACATTTGGTACTACGAGCAGCCGCTGCCCGAGGGCCGCAAGCAGTTCACGAAGACCGCCCCGCTCCAGTTCGAGGAGTTCGCCGACTGCCTGAAGTGGTGGCCCAAGCGCAAGGAGAACGACCGGGCGTGGAAGGTGAAGGCGGCGGACGTGCTGAAGGCAGACGCCGACGGCAGTGTCGTCTCGGTCAACCTCGACGTGAAGAACCCCCGCGGCGCCCCCGACCTGGAGCACCTGCCGCCGGAGCAGCTTGTCGCGGACATCCTGACGAAGGAGCAGCGGATCGTAGAGATCGTGGGGGAGATCAAGGCGGTATTGGGGCGATCGTGAGCAGTCGAGCACCCGAGCCCGAGCCGATTCGCCGCTACTTCGTGGACGAAGCGGGTGACCCGACGCTCTTCGATAGGAGAGGCAACGTCGTCGTGGGCGAACAGGGTTGCTCGCGCTTCTTCATGCTGGGCCTTTTGCACGCCACCGACCCGGGCGCCTTGGCGCGCGACCTGGCGCAGTTACGATCCCAGTTGCTGGCCGACCCGTATTTTCACAAGGTGCCGTCCATGCAGCCTGAGGCCCACAAGACGGCGCTCTTCTTTCACGCTAAGGACGATGTTGCGGAAGTGCGACGTGAGGTCTTCGCGGTGCTGCGCCGGCATCCTCTCCGCTTCTTCGCCGAAGTCCGTGAGAAACGGAGGATCGTCACGTACGTGCTCCAGCGCAACGCGGCGTCGCCCGAATACCGCTACCACGCCAATGAACTGTACGACACGATGGTGAGCCGCCTGTTCAAGAACTAGTTGCACAAGGCGGAGAAATTCGTGATCCAGTTTGCGCGCCGCGGAGCATCCGACCGCACGGCGGCGCTGCGCACCGCGATCGAAACAGCCCGACGACGATTCCGCGAGAAATGGGGAATCGCCAGCGACGCCGACATCGAGATCGCGCCCATGGCGGCCGCCCAGAGCGCCGGCCTCCAGGCCGCAGATTACCTGCTCTGGGCGCTGCAACGCCTCTATGAGCGTGGTGAGGACCGCTTCGTGGAATTGATGTGGCCGATTTTTCGAACCGTTCACGACATCGACGACACGCGCGCGACTGAGTACGGCGCATACTACACGCAGAAGAAACCGCTAACGCTGGAGACCCTGAAAAAAAGGCTGCCGGGGATATAGGATTGCCCGGTCGAAACCACGCAATCACACGGCATGAAGCCGAGTTTCATCCCACGGCAGCAATCAAGCTTATGAAACGACCTTCCGAGAATCAAGCCCCCGCAACCGAGTTTTCGCGGTCGAGCGCCGCTGGCCGTCGGGACGGCTACCGGACAGGGGGGCACCCGTGACCGCGCCGTGGCCGATGGTTCCGCTCGCCCAGGCGTTGAAGGCGGTCAGTCGTCCCGTGGCCGTTGACGGCACTGCCGTTTACAGGTTGCTGGGAGCCCACTGGTACGCGCGAGGTCTTTACGTGAAGGAAACGCTGCCGGGGGCCGGAATCCGCGCGTCACGGCTGTATCGCGTCGAGGCCGGTGACTTCGTTTACAACCGCCTATTCGCGTGGAAGGGCTCATTCGCCGTCGCGACTGATGAGCATGACGATTGCTTCGTATCGAACGAGTTTCCCTGTTTCCGCGTGGATGAAAGCCGCCTGGACGGCCAATTCCTGTGGCGCTACCTAAGCCGCGTGTCGGCATGGACGGAGGCTCTCGGGCTCAGCACGGGGGGCACGCCCACGAGCCGCAACCGCCTAAAAGAGGAGAAGTTTCTCGGCATGACGATCCCGCTGCCGTCGCTGGCGGAGCAGCGGCGGATCGTGGCGAAGATCGACCAGCTCGCCGCCAAGATCGCCGAGGCCCGCGGCCTGCGTGAGCAGGCGACCGCGGCGACGGCGCACCTGCTCGACGGCGAGGCCGGGGACCGGCTCACATGCGCTGGTGCTACACGAGTCGGTGACTTCCTCTCGATCCAGAGCGGGTACGCGTTCAAGAGCGAGTGGTTTGCGGAGCAGGGCATACGGCTGGTTCGTAACGTCAACATCGGGCACGGCAGCATCGACTGGGGCCAGACGGCGCGGATTCCAATGGAGCGGCGCGACGAGTTTGCTCGGTTTGCCCTGGACGTTGGCGACATTCTGGTTACGCTCGATCGCCCCATCATCTCGACGGGCGTGAAGGTGGCACGCGTCACCGACGCCGATGTTCCGAGCCTACTTCTTCAGCGGGTGGGCCGCGTGCAGTTCAAGAGCAAGGCGGTGGTCCCCGAGTTCTTCTTCGCGTGGCTGCGATCACGCCAGTTCGTCGGTGCGATCGACCCCGGCCGAAGCAACGGCGTCCCCCACATAGCGCCCAAAGACGTTGAAAGCATCCCGTTCGCCCCGCCGCCCAGGGCCGAGCAGCGTCGCATCGTGGCCTACCTCGACGACCTCCAGGCGAAGGTGGACCGGCTGAAGGCGCTCCAGGCCCAAACCGCCGCCGAGCTCGACGCCCTCCTGCCCGCCATCCTCGACAAGGCGTTCAAGGGTGAGTTATAAACACCGGTCCGTGGACGGCGCCTCATGCGGTTCGGGCACCCACGCCGCACGGCAAAGCACCGCATTGTGCGATCCAGGATCAACAGTACAGGACCAAGGAGCACCATTATGAAGAGACTGATGACGAACACGCTGCTCGCAACCGTTTTCGCCGGCTTGGCGGGTTGCGCCACGAATCCGATCGTTGGAAGCGCAGGCAACCAGGCCGGCCGTTATACCGGCGACGTGGGCATTAGCGGGAACGGGACAACGCTGACGATTCAGTCCGGCTCGCAGGTCCCCAAGCTCTCCATCATCGGCGATGCCTGCACGGTGACCGTTGAAGACGGCGCCAACGTCGGCCGCATCGAATTCTGGGGCAACGGCAACACCGTCACGATCCCGGACAACCTCAACGTGATGACCGCGGCGATGGGTACCAACAAGATCGTGCGGCGTCCGCCCGGCCAATCGGCGCCGACGCACGGCGAGCCGACCACCAAGCCCGCCGGTCAATAAGCAACGTCGCTGGCCCCCCGAACTCGATGCCCTGCTGCCCGCGATCTTCGGCAACGCGTCCGTCGGCGAGCGGCGACAGCGTCAGGCGTCCCAACGACCGCGTGGGCTGAAGCCCGCGGCACTGACTTGCGCTCCCTGCCGGTCGCGGCTCTGACTCGCGGCCCGCGGCCTTAAAACCCGTATAGCGGCTTGTACTTCCGCGTCAGGTACTCGATGAACGACCGGTGCGACGGCGGCTGGCCCGTGACACGCTCGACCAGCTCGGTCGCCCGGTAGCGTTGCCCGTGTCGGTGGATGTTCTCGCGCAGCCACTCGCGCAGCGGATGCAGCTCGCCCCGCGCGATCTGCGCCTCCAGGTCCGGCAGCGCCTGCCGGGCCGCGTCGAAGAACTGGGCGGCGTACAGGTTCCCCAGCGCGTAGGTCGGGAAGTAGCCAAAGATCCCCATGCTCCAGTGGATGTCCTGGAGGCAGCCCTCGGCGTCGTTCGGCGGCGTCAGGCCGAGGAACTGCCTGAACGTGTCGTTCCACGCCGCCGGCACGTCCTTGATCTTCAGCTTGCCGGCGATCATCTGCCGCTCCAGGTCGAAGCGCAGCATGATGTGCAGGTTGTACGTGACCTCGTCCGCCTCGACGCGGATGAACGACGGCCGCACCGTGTTGATCGCGAAATACCAATCGTCCAGCGTCGCGTCCGCCAGCGTCGGGAACGCGGCCTTCAGCGGCGCCAGCCAGTTGACCCAAAACGCCCGGCTGCGGCCAACTAGGTTCTCCCACATCCGCGACTGCGACTCGTGAATCCCCAGCGACACGCTCATGCCCATCGGCGTGTGCATGTGCTCAACGAGCAACCCCTGCTCGTACAGCCCGTGCCCTGCCTCGTGCATGATGCCGAACAGCGACATCGGCAGGTAATGCTCGTCGTAGCGGTTCGTGAGTCGCACGTCGTCCGGCGACGCGCCGCTGCAGAACGGATGCGTCGTGAGGTCGATCCGTCCCGCCGCGAAATCGAAGGCCATCGTCTCGACGACCCGGCGGCCGAATGCGGCCTGCGCCGCCTGCGGGCACTTGCGTTCGAGTAGCGCCGTCTTGGGCTGCCGCGGCGCGGTCTTGATCGCCTGCACCAGCGGAACCAGGTCGGCCTTCAAACCCTCGAAAACGCTCTGGACCCCCGCCGCGCGGGCGCCCGGCTCGAACTCGTCCATCAGCGCATCGTAGGGCTCCGTCTTGTAGCCGATCCGCTCAGCGACCTGCCGTTTGAGGTCGAGCAGCTTCTCCAGGTGCGGCGCGAAGTGCGCGAAGTTGGATTCCCTGCGCGCCTGCGTCCAGGCCTCCTTCGACAGGGCGATGGTGCGGGCGATCTCCTGCACGAGGGCGGTCGGCAGCTTCACCTTACGGTTGTAGATCCGCCGCAGCTCGCGCACGTTGGTCGCGACGAGCGGGTCGGGATCGGCTTCCCGTTCGACTTTCTCCAGCAGGTGGCCAAACTCGGGATCAATGAGCTTCTCGTGGCTGACGCCGGCAATCAGGGCCAGTTGCGCGGCGCGCGTTTCGGCGCCCTTCTCGGGCATGTACGTCTCCTGGTCCCACTCCAGGATGCCCTCGATCGACGCCGCGAGGTTGATGTCCTTCACACGCTGGATGAACTCGTTGTACGTTTGACTCGGCACGCTAGCACCTCCCAATCATCTCGCTTTGGCCGCGTGCCAGGTGCCTGGCGCAGCGGCCGGCGAAAGAAGCTCTTATATGCCCAAAACCGCCGCGGGTCGAGGGGGCGCGGGCCGGGTCGCACGATCGTTAACCGCCGTTTAGGATGGGCGCTGCGTTGCGCCGGGCCAGCGGTCCGGCGCCGTCGTATGTAAACCGATCGCAGGAGCGCCCTCCATGCCGCGTAAACTCCTCGTGTTTCTGATCCCGCTGCTGGTCCGCGGCCTCTTTCCAGCGGCCGTTGCCCAGACGCTGGCGCTCGCGGCCGACAAACCCTTTGTGCCCGACCGTCGTCCGCTGCAAGGCCTGACGATCACCGTCGACCCGGCGGGCGGCGGAGCGGGGTACGGCGCGGAGCACGCCGGTGGCGCGAGTGCCGCGCTTGCGGACGACCTCAACATGCTTGTGGCCGGACACTTGCAACACCATCTCCGCCGCGCAGGGGCGATCGGCCACCTCACGCGCTGGGACGACCGCACGGTCGCGCTCGGCGATGCGGACGCCGCGGCCGAGTCGGTCGCGCGCCGCAAGGTGGCTGTGGACACGCGGTCGCACCTGTTCGTCTCGATCCACCATGGCGCGGCACGTCCGGCGACGCCCGCGACCGCCGAAACGCCGCTTGCCCGCGCGCTGGGCGCGGCGCTCCGCACGGTCTTCGAGCAGCAGGTCCGCGACGGGGAGCGGCCCAATGTGCGGGTCGAGACGCTCGCCCCGCCGACCGCTCGCGACGTACCGGCGGTCACCGTGGAGATTGAGTTTCCATCGGACGGCGCCCTCGAAGCGTGGGCGCACGCACGGGGGCGGCACCGCGACGTCGCGATCGGCCTGTACAACGGGATTGTCCGCGTATGGCAGGAGCAGCGGGCGGAGCTGGAGGCCACGCGGGCTCGCGCCTTTCCCGATTCGGCCCCCGCCAGCCGGGCGACTGCGGCCGGCGACGCGACGGAGACGTTTCCGAACCCCAACGGCCGCCCCAAGCTCACCCGGCTCGCACGCGAGCTCTGGCTGGCGGATCGGCCGCCACAGACGCCCCGCGAGGTGGAGTGGCTCCTGCACGAGTACGCCCGACGGGTCGTGACGGACCTGACGTTCTTCCATCTGCGCACGCAGGTGGAGGAGGATGGCGACACGTGGGTTGTCCGCGGGACGACCAACTTCTCGCGTCTGAAGGACGCCGTGCCGCTGATCCTGGAGGCCGTCGGGTGTCGCCCGGTGCGGAACGAAGTGGAGCTGCTGCCGACGGCGCGGCTGGGCGAGGAGCGTTTCGGCGTCGTACGCGTCCCGACGGCACTGACCTGGACGGAGCCGCACGAGAAGCCGCCAACGCGCACGCAATTGCTGCTGGGCGAGCGCGTCTTCCTTTTGGACATAACGCCCGACGGCGATGATCTGCTCCTTCACGCCGGCGACGGGTACGTCGGGTGGGTGCGGCGCGACGCGGTGTCGCGGATGGACGCGGCCGGCTTCGCGGAGTGGGAGCGAGCGCGGACGGCGACGATCACGCGCGATTACGTGCTTGACGGCCTGCGCGTGCCAGCCGGGGCCGCGCTGCCGATCGTTGGCGAAGGCGACGGCGGCGCGGTGCGGCTGCGCCTGCCCCCGGGCGTGCGGCCCAGCGGGGCGGAAGCGATCATAGCTGTGCCGGCCGCGCAGCTCCGGATGCCGCCCGCCACGCCGCCGGGGCTCGAAGTCGCCCGCACGGCGGCGGAATACCTGACCGTGCCCTACGTTTTCGGCGGTCGCAGCCGACTCGGGCTCGATTGCTCCGGCCTCACGGGCGTGGCGTACGCGTCGGTGGGGCTGGAGCTGCCGCGCGATGCCCACCAACAGATTCTGGTCGGGCGGATGGTCGCCACGCCGTGGCACCTTTCCGGGCTCCAAGTCGGCGACCTGCTGTTCTTCTGCGACGAGAGCGGGAGCGTCATTCACACGGGGGTGTCGCTGGGCGGCCTGCGTTTCATCCACTCGATGCCGCCGGAGGTCCAGGTGTCGAGCCTGGATCCCGCCGATCCGCTGTATAGCGCGGTGTGGGCGGGGAACTTTGCGTTTGCCCGCCGGCCGCTGCCCTGACGCAGGGGCGCAGGCCACCGCGGCCGGTCCCGCTCACAGCACGTAGACGGCGGCCACCGCGATCAGCAGCAGGATCACAACCAGAACGACCCACCCGCGGCGGTGCGACGGTGTGCCGCTTCTTTGGACGATCCAATCGCCACAATGCGGGCACTTGTCGACGAAGTCGAGTATCTCGGCACCGCAGCTCGGGCACGGCACCGTCGGCGTGTCCTCGTCGTCTTCGCCGACCAAGTCGCGCTCCTGCGGACCCTCGGGGTCGTCCTCCCACTCCCCGTACTCGTCGGGCTCGTCGAAGCGTCCGGGCATGTCAGCGCACGATCGGCAGGATGCGTTTGAACAGGTCGGTGCCCGCCGCGTGCACGAGGCGGAAGATCGCCGACTCGACCGTCGTAACGACCGCACCTGCCTGCCGCAGCAGGTCAAGCGCGGTGTTGTGGTCCACCGGACGGCGCGACCCGACTGCGTCCGCCAACACGTACGGCGTCATCTGCATTTCCAGCAGATCGAGCGCGGTCTGGAGCACGCAGACGTGCGTTTCGATCCCGACGAGCAGCACCTGCGGCCGCGCTACGCCGGTGATGCGTTGGCGGCACGCGGCGTCGGCACAGAAGCTGAAGGTCAGCTTCTCCGCCCGGTCGGCGCCGTCCGCTGCCGCCCGGATCGCCGGCACCGTGGGGCCGAGCCCCTTGGGGTACTGCTCCGAGACGGTGATCGGCAGTTCCAGCGCGGCCGCGGCGCGGATCATGCGCTCGGCCTGCGTGACCAGGCTCTCGTGGTCCGTGATCTGGGGCAGGAGCCGTTCTTGAATGTCGACCACGAGCAACTGGGCCCGGCTGCGGTCGAGTCGCTCAACGTGCAATTGAGTCATCGTTTCTTCCATGCGCGGCGCGGGTCGCGCGCGTAGTCTCGCACGCTCCGCCGCGCGGTGCAAACGTCGCACTACGTGTCCTCGTCGCCGCAATTCCGGTTGCGGGGGCTGGACGGCGCGGGCCGAGCTTGCTAGCATACCGGTGGTTTCGAAGCGAGGTTCTGTTGTCACGGACGGCGAGGTGATAGCGATGGATCGCGACGAACACCCATTTTCGGGACAGGTGGGGTCTATGGATAGTGCCATTTGCCTGTTGGAGGAGCCCGGTCCCGAGCCGCTGGCACCTGACGCGTCGCCCGCCCTCATCCCCGTCGCGGACGTGGCGCAGCCGCACTTCAGCGACGGCGAGAACGTGCCGCCGCGTGAGCTCGAGCCCGCGCAGGTCATCGAGGCCCTGCTGTTCTCCGCCGACATCCCGCTCAGCGCCGCGCGCCTCGCGGAGCTGTCCGGCTGCGTGCCGGCTCGCGACGTCCCCGGCCTCATCGAGACGCTGAACGAGAAGTACGCGGCGGCCAGCCTGTCCTTCCGCATCGAGGGCATCGCCCGCGGCTACCAGATGCTGACGCTGCCGGCGTACCAGCCCTGGCTGGTCAAGCTCGACAAGCATCGCGGGCAGTCCCGCCTCTCCGCCGCCGCCCTCGAGACCCTCTCGATCGTGGCCTACAAGCAGCCGGTGATCCGCGCCGACGTCGAGGCGATTCGCGGAGTGGCCTGCGGCGACGTGCTGACGCGCCTGCGGGAGATCGGGCTGATCAAGATCGTCGGCCGCGCGGAGATCATCGGCCGGCCGATCCTCTACGGGACCACCCGGAAGTTCCTGGACGTGTTCGGGCTACCGGACCTGGACGACCTCCCGCCGATGGAAACGCTGAGCCTGCGACGGCCGGCACCCGCGGTGGTGCCCACGGAGTCCGTGGAACCGGCTGCGGAGCTGCCCGTCGCCGCCGCCGGCGCATAGTCGACCGGCGAAGTGGAACTTCGCACTACCACCAAAGCCCGGGGGCCGCGGCTCATTCCCGCTTTGTGCGCAGTCGATAGCAGCATTGATGAATGGGTGGCGCAGGTGGCTTGGCGCGCTTCTCCCGGAGAGTTTGGCCACGCGCGGGACATTGGTGCTCGTGCTGGCCGTCGCCTCCGTCGCCTTGCCCGGATACCTCGCTTATCGGGCCTGGGCCAAGACCCTCGCGCAACGCCAGGAGTACGAGCGGCAGGCGTTGCTCGCGGCGGCGCTCGCGGAGCACCTCGCGCACGCCCCGGACCCGCCCGGCGAAGTCGAGGACGACCTGCGCGCCTTGGACGAGTACAGCCGCCGCGTATGCTGGGTGGGGATCGTTGACCGCCACCGCCGCGTGGTGGAGTTGTCCCGCCGCACGGCGCTACCCGCTGATCGCATCGCGGCGCAGCTCGACTTCGACGGCGGGCGGCAGACCTGCCAGCCGCTGCTCGTGGGCGGGGTGCCTTCGGCTCAACTTGATCTGCTGACGCTCCCGCAGCCGGGCGGCCGCGTGCTGGCGGTCGTGCTCGACCGCGGCCAGAACGCGCGCGGCGCCGGAGTCAGCGGCATCACCTGCCTCGGACTGGCGTGTCTGGCCATCGGGGGCCTCGGCCTGGCGTGGGCGTGGTTTCACTTCGGGATCGAGCGACCGGTTCAGCAACTGGCGCGGCGCCTCGTCGCCGTGCAGGCGGGGCTGAGTGAGGCGGCGGCCGGCGGGACGCTGCCGAGCGAGTTGGCCGAGGTCGCCCGGGCGATCGGGTCGCTGCAGCGCGATCTGGCGGGCTGGCGGGACGAAGCCGAGCGTCGGCGGGATTCAGCCGATGCCACCGTCGCGGCCCGCGTCCGGCAGGCCGTGTTGGCCCAACGCCGGGCCGAGCGCGACGCCGACACCGACTCCCTGACCCGCCTCGCCAACCGCCGGGTGCTGGAACGCGAGCTACCGCGCCTGATCGAGGAACACCGGCGCAGCGGCGCCGAGCTGACGCTGGTCATGTTCGACGTGGATCGGTTCAAGGCCCTGAACGACGCCTGCGGACATCTCGCCGGCGACACGCTCCTGGCTTTCCTCGGCGATCTGGTCCGGGCCGCCACCCGCAAGAGCACGGACCTGACGATCCGCTACGGCGGTGACGAGTTCGTGCTGGCTCTGCCCGGAACCGCCCCACCAACGGCCTGCGACGTGGCCCGCCGTATCGCCGCCCTCTTCGCACAACGGGCCAAGACGTTCGGCGGCCTCGATCCTCCGCCGAGCCTATCCATGGGCATCGCGGCCCTGCACGCACATGCCGCGACGTCGCCGGAGCACCTCCTGCAACTCGCAGACGCGGCCATGTACCGCGCCAAGCGCCAGCACGTCAGCGTGGCGACCGCGACGGGGGCGTGATTGCGGCGTGCGAGCCCGTCCGCGGTCGCTCACCGCTGGTAGAACGCAACCAGTGAATCCACGACCGCCCGCTGCTGCTCCTCCGTCAATTCCGGGTACATCGGCAGCGCCAGCACCTCGGCGGCCGCCTGTTCGCCGTGCGGGAAGTCGCCGGGCTTGTGTCCCAGCCCCGCGAAGCACTTCTGGAGGTGCAGCGGCAGTGGGTAATAGACCGCCGCCCCGATCTTCCGCTCTTTAAGGAATGGCAGCAGCTCGTCCCGTCGCTGGGCCCGCACGACGTACTGGTGATAAATGTGTTGCCCGTGGATTTCCGCCGGCGGACGGACCTGCTCGGGAGCCAGGTTCGCCGACAGGATCAGTTCGGTGTAGCGCGCGGCGTGGGCGCGGCGCTGGCGGGTCCAGTCGTCCAGGTGCCGGAGCTTGACGGTCAGCAGAGCGGCCTGCAGCGCGTCGATGCGGAAGTTGCCGCCGACCACGTCGTGATAGTACGTGTGCCCGCTGCCGTGGATGCGCAGCTTGACGACCAGCTCGTGCAGACGGTCGTCGTTGGTCAGCAGCGCCCCAGCGTCGCCCAGCGCACCGAGATTCTTCGTCGGGTAGAAGCTCAGGCAGCCCGCCAAACCGAACGCACCGGCTTTCGTGCCGGCGGCGTCATGCGCACCGATCGCCTGGGCGGCGTCTTCGATCACGGGGAGGTTGTGCCGTGCGGCCAACGCCAGCAGCGGCGCCATGTCCACCAACTGCCCGTACAAGTGCACGGGCATGATGGCCTTCGTCCGCGGCGTGATGCGGCCCGCGACCTGCGACACGTCCAGGTTGTACGTCTCGGGCACGATGTCGCAGAACACCGGCCGCGCGCCGAGCCGCGCGACGGTGCCGGCGGTCGCAAAGAACGTGAACGTCGGGACGATCACCTCGTCGCCGGGGCCGATGCCCAACGCCATCATCGCGACCAGCAGCGCGTCGGTCCCGGACGACAGGCCGACCGCGTGCCGGCTGCCGCAGTAGCGGGCGAGCGCCTCCTCAAACGTGGTCACCTTGGGCCCCAGGACGTAATACCCCGACGCCGCCACGTCGGCCATTTCCTTCAGCAACTCCTCGCGCAGCGCGGCGAACTGCCCGGCCAGATTCAGCGGCGGCACCGCGATTTCGGCGGCCCGTGATGGTCCTGTTCTTGCGGTCCCTGCCATGTCCCTGCCTCGCGTGAGGACACCCCCACTGAGCGAACCGGCCAGATTCTACCCGCGCGCCGCGCGATTGAAAGCCACTCGCAGCCAACGGGCCGCGATGGCCACCGAGGAACTACGAAAGCGGGGCCTGCCGAGCGGCCGCGGCCGCAGCGTGCCCAGGCGGCGCGCTACGAATTCCGCCGGTCGCCGTGGCACGCCATGTCGATCACGACCGTCGCCGCGAGCAGCAGGACTTCGTCTTCGCCGGGCGCGATTTCGACGCCGTACGTGTCCGTCCAGGTAAACCACCGCTTGGAGACCGTCGCAATGACGCGGCCGCCGCGCTCGAACGCATATTCGTGGTCGAGGAAATCACCGACCGCCTCCGGGTCGTTCGGGCCGGGGACGTCGACGCTGAAGCGGCACTTGAGCAGTGTGAAGAGTTGTTTCTTGATGACGGCGGCGACCACGCCGTTACGGTAGATCTCGTACGTCGGCCCCCAGGCCAACAGGCGCTGGCGGATGTAGGCCAACTCGTGGCCTTGCATGTCCTGGAACGACAACTGGTCGCCGAGGCTGAAGGCCTTGCCGTCGACGAAGAACCGGTCGTTGCCGTGTTCGTCCTTGATGGCGAAGTCGTCGCCCCAACAGAAGAGCCTCTGCTTCATGACGTAGCGCACGCTGGATCCTCCGCTGTGTCAGACACCAAACGGTCAGGGTACCGGATGACGGCGACGTGTGCCTGGCGGGACGCTCGCGGCGAAACTGCTTCTTGGTGATGGGCGCGGATGGATTCGAACCATCGTAGGCTAACGCCAACGGGTTTACAGCCCGTCTCCTTTGGCCACTCGGACACACGCCCGATTATCGCCGTCGGCTTCGTAGCGTTGCCGCCCGCCCGCTCGCCGACCAACGACCTGACATCGTACTCAACTGGCGGCCGAGCGACAAGGGTTCCGTCCGTTCGACCAGCTCTGCCGGGGGGAAAAGGCCGGCGCGGCCGGGGCGTCAGTTGGTTGTCGGCATAATCCGGCCGGCCTGCAACCGCAGTGTCCGCTTCGCGCGGGCCGCGGCGCGGGGATCGTGCGTGACCATGACCACCGTGCGGCCCTCGCGGTTCATCTCTGCCAGCAGGTCTAGGATTTGCTGCCCGGTTTCCGGGTCCAGGTTCCCCGTGGGCTCGTCGGCCAGGATGATCTCGGGATCGTTCGCCAGCACACGGGCCAGGGCCACGCGCTGCTGCTCGCCGATGCTCAGCTCCGGCGGCTTGTGATCCAACCGGTCACCCAGGCCGACGCGCTCCAGCAGGGCCGTCGCACGTTGCTTTTGGGTCGCCTCGTCCAGGCCGGCCAGGAACAGCGGGATTTGCACGTTCTCCAGCGCGGTCAGGTACGGCACGAGGTTGAACGTCTGGAAGACGAACCCGATCTTCTTCCGGCGCATGTCGGCCCGCGCGTTGGGCGACAGGTCGTACAGCGAGCGCCCGTTCAGGAAGACCTGGCCGGCAGACGGCGAGAGCATGCCGCCCAGCACGAGGAGCAGCGTGCTCTTGCCGCTGCCGCTGGGGCCGACGACCGCCACAAAATCACCCGGCGTGATCTCGAGCGACGCATCGTCGAGGGCGGCGACCATGCGGCCCCGGTGCGAATAGCTCTTACTGACCGCTTCCAGTCGCATGGTGCGTTACATCTCCTGCAGCGTCGCGCACGGGTCGAGCCGCGCTGCGCGTCGGGCCGGGAAGTAGCTGGCCGCCAAGGCGATCGCGACGGAGATGCCGACCGCCCACAGGACCAGCATGGGCATGGGCAGCACGGGTATGCCCGCCAAGCGCGGCCCCAGGGCTACCGCCAGTACCGTTCCAAGAATGTAGCCGCAGATTCCGCCGGCCAGTCCGAGCAACAACGCCTTCAGCAGGAACATCTTGAGAATCACCGCCGAGCCGGCGCCGAGGGCCATGAGCGTCCCGATCTCGCGCCGCCGCTCGAAGACGTTCGCGTACATGTAGTTCGCGATGCTGGCCCCGCCCACCAGCACGATGATGCCCAGGAAAATCAGCGACAGGCGGGCCATCATCCCGTTGGTCTTGACCTGCGTGTCCACCACCTGTGTGACCGTGACGACCTTGGCATCCGGCAGCAGCTTGTTGATCTTCTGCACGAGCCCACCGGAGATCTCCTTGCAGCAGCCAACGATTTCGATGGCGTTGATGACGGGACCTTTCCCGGCCAATTCTTGAACCGTGTGCAGATGGGCGAAGATGCGCGAATCGTCCACGGTGCCGGTTTGCGGCAGGACCGCGGTGACCGTGAAGCTGCGGCCAAGTACGTCCAGGCGGTCGCCCTCCTTCGTCCCGAGAATCGCGGCGACGTCGGCGCCGATGAGCGCTTCGGTGTCCGTGAGATCTTCGATCACGCGCTGCCGGACGAGCATTTCCTTCGCCTCGGGCCGGAATGCGCCCGGCACGTCGGCGACCGTCCCGCAGCCTTCAGCCGGTCGCGAGAAGATGCCTGCGCCGGCCCACATCGCTTTGGCCTGGAACTCGCTTTTCGGCAGGATGCCGGTCAGCGTGAAACCCCGGTCCTTGAGCTTCACGGGCACCGACAACTTCGGCGAGAGATTGTCGAGTCCTTGCAGGTCGGACAGCGCCAGGCGGTTGACGTACTCCTCGGGGAACTCGTCATTCTGCATGTCGGCGCTGTAGTAGTCCTGGAGTGAGACCGATTTCGGCAGAACGAGCACGTTTGCACCGAGCGCGTCGAGCTGCGCTGCGACCGCCTTCTCCGAGTAGAAGGTGATGTTCTTGATCGAGACGACGACGGCGATGCCGAGCAGAATCGCCAGGAAGCTCGTGGCGAGCTGATTCTTGCGCTCGAACATCTCGCGCCAAACGAGCTTTCGCAGGTGCATGGGGATACCTCAGATTACGGCTTCTTCTCGGCGCTGCCCGGCTGCGGCTGAGGCTGACCCTGCGGCTGTGCCGGCGGGGTCGCGGCTGCCTTCGGGGCACAACAGCCGCTCTTCGGGTCGCAACCCTTGGCGGCGGTCTTCGCCGCCGCGACCAGCACGTCCTTCTTGATCTCGCCCTTGTAGGTGCCGATGATCGTGCCCGGCGGAGCCATTAAGACCGTGACGGCTTCTTCCGTCTGCGGGTCCACCTTGAGCCGCGCCAGGAAGCTCTCCTCGGCGGCATCGGCGGGATCGAGCGTTACGATCTCCGTAGTTTTCGCGTATTGCGCGTCGGCCGCGAACTCCTTCACGCTCTGCGTGGCCTCGGCGTTGTGCTGCGTCTTGCCGTTCTGGACGCAAATGAAGACCAGCTTGCGGTCCTGCAGCGCTTTGAGGCTCTTCTGCATGCCCGGGCTGACGAAGGCGGTCTCGAGCTGCGACTCGATCAGCGGCCCCGCGAAGCTCCGTGTCACGGCGCCGTTGGGGGCCAACGCCAGTACGAGCGGCGTCGGCGTGCGATCGAGCCCGTACTTGACCACCACTTGCCGCTCCAACGGATCCGTGACGTTCACTACCGCGGACAATGCACGGTCGGCGAGCTTGCCCAACGCCGCGTCGAACGTCTTGCGCGCCGCCTTGGTTGGCTCGTCCTCGGCCTGGTAGAAGAAGATGAATATGTACTTGTTGGCCTTGGCTGCTCGGTTGATGGTGACGGCGGCCAACTCAGTCGTGTCCTGCGCAGGCTTGTCGGCCGCCTGATTCGCGCCAGCGACCGCCTGGCGGCCGTCGTTTGGCTGCGGTGTCGGCGTATCCTGTCCCAGAGCGCTCGCTCCGACCGCCAACGCGAAGATGAACGCTACGATTGCTCGATCAGCCCATTTCCGATTCATTCCTGCTCTCCAGCTTGAAGGTTTTGCTTCTCACTCTCCGTCTTGGACGACAGCGCGCCGGCCGAACAGGCGTGCGCCCGCCGGTCGGGACATTTCTCAGCGTCTCTCCACCGCCGCGGCCACTAGCTTGCGGTCCCCGTTGCCCGCCGGGCCGCGCCCGCACCGCTGGGCGCGCCGCTGCTGCGCCCGCAGGGTCTTCAGGTCGGCGGCGGCCTGCGGGAGCTCGGTGGCGGCCGCGGCGAGCCACTCCAGAATCCGCCGGTGGGTCAGGCCGCTCGGCGTGGCCAGCGAGTAGTGCATCCACACGCCGTTGCGGCGATCGTCGACGAGCCCGACGTTGCGCAGGTAGGCCAGGTGCCGTGAGGCCTTGGACTGCCCGATGTCGAGCACGGCCATGATGTCGCAGACGCACAACTCGCCGCGTACGAGCAGATTGAGGATGCGGAGGCGGGTCTCGTCGGCAAGGGCTTTGAAGAACTCGGCACTGTTGCGCACGCCGCGGCCTCCGTTGGTAACCGTATATTCGGATAGACGAATATATTCCTTGAATCGGCCGGCCAAGTCAAGCGCGAACTGCGCTCCTGCGCGAGAATCCGGGCGACGGTACTGCCCGCCGTCGCACGGCTGCGTGCGCCAACTCGTTGCCTTACATGCGGTTGGGCGCCACCGGGCTTACGCGTGTGAACCAGTGACAAAACGTGATTACGCGGCCTCGGCACTCGCCGGGGCAGCCGCTGCGAAGTACCGCCGCTGGAACCACAGCGCCACGTTGACCAGCCCGATCAGCACCGGTACCTCGACCAGCGGCCCGATCACGGCGGCGAACGCGACCCCCGAGCCAATTCCGAATACCGCCACGGCCACCGCGATCGCCAACTCGAAGTTGTTGCTGGCCGCGGTAAACGCGATCGTCGCCGTCTTCGAGTAGTCCGCGCCGATCTTGCGGCCCATCCAGAACGACACGAGGAACATCACGACGAAGTAAATGCACAGCGGGATGGCGATGCGCAGCACGTCGAGCGGAAGCTGCACGATGAACTCGCCCTTGAGCGAGAACATCACGACGATTGTGAACAGCAGCGCGATCAGCGTGATCGGCGAGATGCGCGGGATGAACTTCTGCTCGTACCACGTCCGCCCCTTGAGCTTCAGCAGCACGAAGCGCGTGATCATCCCGGCCAGAAACGGAATGCCCAGGTAGATGAAGACGCTTTGAGCGATTTGGCCGATCGTCACGTGGACCGCGACGCCGGTCAGCCCGAACAGCGGCGGCAGCACCGTGATGAACAGCCACGCGTACACCGAGTAGAACAGCACCTGGAAGATCGAGTTGAATGCGACCAGGCCGGCGGCGTACTCGGTGTCGCCCTTGGCCAACTCGTTCCAAACAATCACCATCGCGATGCAGCGGGCCAGGCCGATCAGAATCAGGCCGACCATGTACTCGGGGTACCCGCGCAGAAACAGAATCGCGAGCGCGAACATCAGGACCGGGCCGATCACCCAGTTCTGCACCAGCGACAGCCCGAGCACCTTCACGTTGCGGAAGACGTCGCCCAGCTCCTCGTACTTCACCTTCGCCAGCGGCGGGTACATCATCAGGATCAGGCCGACCGCGATGGGAATGTTCGTCGTGCCGGCCTGAAACCGATTGATGATCTTCTCCACGCCGGGGAAGAAGTAGCCGCCAAAGACGCCCGCGGCCATCGCCAGGAAGATCCAGAGGGTGAGAAAGCGGTCCAGGAACGACAGTTGGCGGACGCATTCCGACTTCATCGCGTTCACCCTGGTTTGCGGGCGGTCACATTGAGGCTGGTCACGTAGTCGGCCGGCTTCGTGCCCGGCGGCAGCACGGCGGCAATCCTCTGGTACAGCGGGTCCTGGAACGAGGCCAGCGAGGCGACGTAGTCGGGCTTCTGCTCGAGCCGGATGTCGACCAAGCCAGCCGCCCGAACGTACTGCTCCGTCTCCGAAATCAGCACGGCCCCGGCGATGCAGCCGACCAGGGCCGCCACCATCTCGCGCACCGCTTCCGGCAGCGGTCGGAGCAGCGCCAGGTCCGAGACCGCGACACGCCCGCCGGGCTTAAGCACGCGCGCAACGTCGCGCCAGACCTGCGGCTTGTCCGGCGACAAGTTGATGACGCAGTTGGAGATCACGACATCGACGCTGTGGTCGGCGATCGGCAGGTGCTCGATTTCTCCGAGACGGAACTCGACGTTGTCGAGCCCGCTGCGGGCACGGTAAGACGTGCTATTGCGGCGGGCCTTGCTGATCATG
This sequence comes from Phycisphaerales bacterium, assembly GCA_003162245.1. Lineage (GTDB taxonomy): Bacteria > Planctomycetota > Phycisphaerae > UBA1845 > Fen-1342 > Fen-1342. The sequence goes on along the minus strand of PMMM01000010.1, from coordinate 11,642 downwards.
TCGGCCGTCATGTCCACGCCGATTACCCGCCCGGTCGGACCGACGCGCGGGCCGGCGAGGAAGCAGTCGAACCCGCCGCCGCTGCCCAGGTCCACGACGACCTCGCCCGGCTTGAGCGACGCCAGCGCCGTCGGGTTGCCGCACGAGAGGCCCATGTTGGCGCCCTCGGGCAGCGTTGCCAGCTCGGCTTCGTTGTAACCAGCGCGCTTGGCCACGTCGTCGGCCGTCGCGGGGCCCGGCGCACAGCCGGTTGGCCCGCGACCACAGCACCCGCCCGCCCGTGTCTCGCGGGATGCGGCCGGTGTGCGGGCGATTTCGCCGTACCGCGTGCGCACGTGCTCGCGAACCGTCTCTGCATCGTTCCGTGTCACATTGTCTTTCATCGTGGTCTCCAGTGGTTACTTCCATCCCGATCAGCGGCTCAATGCCGCCGGTAGCGTCTCGATGAACGCGCGGATCTCGTCGCGGACGCGGCGATAGTGCCCGAGCGACTCTTCCTCGTCGCGGGCTGCGCGGGCCAGTCCGGGCGGATCGTCGAACCCGACGTGCACGACCCTTGTGCGCCCCGGGAACACCGGGCAGTTCTCGTCCGCGTGCGCACAGACCGTCACGACATGATCAAGCGGAATGTCCTTCAACTCATCCACGTGCTTGGACCGCTGGCCCGAGATGTCCACGCCCGTTTCGGCCATCACACGCACCGCACGCGGGTCCAGCCCGCGCGGCGCAATCCCGGCGGAATACGGCTCGACCACGTCGCCGCGCAGGTGCCGCGCCCAGCCCTCGGCCATCTGGCTGCGGCAGGCGTTGCCGGTGCACAGGAACAGGATTCTCAGTTTTTGTAGCACGCCGCCACTTCCTTCAGATCGCAGCAACGGAGGGCTGCCAGGCGCTTGGCATCCCGGCCGAGCGTCGCGTCCTGCGCGAGCGTCTGCACGGCCCAGCGGAGCGCATGACGGACGGCGAGCGGTGCATTTTGATCGGCCAGCCGAAAGTACGCCCAGCGTCCGTCCTTGCGCCGCTCGACGAGCCGTGCCTGACACAGCACGTCCAGGTGCTTCGAGACCGTGGACGGGGCCAGTTTCAGCAGCCCCACGAGATGACAGAGACACAACTCGCCGTCGCGCAGCGCCAGCAAGGCGCGTACGCGGGTCTCGTCGCTGAGGGCCTTGGTGATCGCCAGGAACGCACGCATCGCGTTATTTCTCACTTCGCCAATTAACGAAGTATAGCCGATGCGCCGACGGCGTCAAGTGGCACACGCGAACCCGGGGCGTGCTGCGCCCTGGGCCAGGAAAACCCCGGCCCCCTTTGAGGCAACCGCGGTGTCGAAAAAAGTCCGCCGTCCGTCGGGAGCGCAAGGCTCCAGCCGAGCCGCGGTTCCCCAGCGACAGCGCGCGGGGCGGCCCTCCCCGAACCGCGCGTGGTTATTGAAGCCGCTTCAGCGTCTACGGCCGGCCGCAGCCAACGGCTTGCGAGCCGGCGGAGCCGCAGCGCGCGCCGGCTTTCGCTCTTCCTCAGCGGGTCCGGCCGCCGCCGCCGGCGATTCGTCGGCCGCAGGCTTGGGCCGCTTGAGCTCCAGCACCTTCGCGCGAATTTGCTTCAAGATGTCCGGGTTATCGCGGAGGAACTGCCGGGCGTTCTCGCGCCCCTGCCCCAGCCGCGTTTCGCCGAAGCCGAACCAGGTGCCCGTGCGGGACACGACGCTGCAGGCCGCCGCCAGGTCGAGCATGTCCCCCTCCTTGCTGATGCCGGACTCGAAGAGCATGTCGAACTCGGACTCGCGGAACGGGGGCGCGACCTTGTTCTTGACGACCTTCGCCCGCACGCGTGTGCCGATGACCTGCTCGGCCTCCTTCAGCAGCCCGATCTTGCGGACGTCGATGCGCAGGGAGCTGTAGAACTTAAGCGCCCGGCCGCCGGGCGTCGTCTCCGGGCTGCCGTACATGACGCCGATCTTCTCGCGGATCTGGTTGATGAAGATGACGCTGGTGCGGCTCTTGGCGGCGATGCCGGTGAGCTTGCGGAGTGCCTGGCTCATGAGGCGGGCCTGCAAGCCCACGTGCTGGTCGCCCATCTGCCCTTCGAGCTCGGCCCGCGGCAGGAGAGCCGCGACGGAATCGATGACGATGATGTCCAGCGCGTTGGAGCGCACCAGCAGCTCGCAAATCTCCAGCGCCTCCTCCCCGCACGACGGTTGGTTGATCATCAGCTCTTCGAGGCTCACACCCAGCCGCTTGGCCCACGAGGGGTCGAACGCGTGCTCGACGTCAATGAACGCCGCCGCCCCGCCGGCCCGCTGGGCTTCGGCGATGATGTGCAACGTGAGCGTGGTCTTGCCGGAGGACTCGGGGCCGAAGACCTCGACCACGCGGCCATGCGGGATGCCGGCGCCGCCGAGGGCTAGGTCGAGCGAGAGGCACCCGGTGGAGACGCCGTCCACGGTGGCGGACTGGCTTTCCGTCAGGTACATGATGGCCCCCTTGCCGAAAGACTTCTCGATTTGCTGGACGGCCCGCCCCAGGGCGTCCTTGCGATTCTCCTCGCGCTCGTCCGCTGCGATGTGCTCGTCACGCTTGTCTGGCATGTGCCTACCCTCGCTGTCGTGCACTTGACCCTTCGTACTCGGGCGGGGTCGCCGGCGGCGGCCGGTACGGCCTCGCAACCCACACTGCAATATGCTACAAACAAACACCTAACTGTCAACACCCCGGGCGGGCGTCTTTATGGCCCGGGAGCAGCTCGCGCGGCGCACCAATGCCGACGACGACCACCTCGCCAACAACTCGCCGCGCCGCCGGGACGTCGAATCCCACCTTCGGGGCGACCATCGTCACGGTGACATCCGCCCGGAAGCAGGGCTCCCGCACGTCGCCGCGGTCGGCGTCGAGGCCGGACGGGATGTCGATCGCAATTCGCCGGGCGCGCGGCGCCGCGTTGGCCAGTTCGATCAGCGCCGCCATCGCTCCCCGCGGCGAACCGGTCGAGCCGGTCCCCAGCAGGGCGTCGACGATCACGTCGGCCTCGCCGGACGCGCGACGAATCGCGCCCAGGTCCGCAGGCTGGTCCCCCCGCAGGAGCCGGAACCCCATCTGGCCGAGGATCCTGAGGTTCGTGGCCGCGTCGCCGCGCGATTTCTCCGGCGAAGCGGTGAGCACCACGTCCACGTGCACGCCGGCGTTATGCAGGTGGCGGGCGACGACGAATCCGTCGCCGCCGTTGTTACCAGGGCCGCACAGGATGAGCACGTGATGAGTCGCGGCCGGGTCGCGGAGCGTGCCATAGATGAACTCGGCGATCCCGCGGCCGGCGTTCTCCATCAGGACCACGCCGGGGATGCCGACCTGCTCGATCGCCAGCATGTCGAGCGCACGAATCTGCTGGCAGGTGAGCGGCGGCCCCTCCGGATACGGAATGCCCATCACCGTGCCCTCACCTCGCTCGCGAACTCACACACAGCGGCCGCGCCCGCCGAGCCGCCCCAGTCGTGGTGCGGTCCGGGCTACCCGCGCGTCTGCCGCAGCCAGCCCCACCGTACCGGCTCGCTCGGCGCACGCAAGGGGTACGGCGACCTTTGCCGGTGGGCGTAAACCCCTTAGAATGACGAAACTAAGCGATCGCACGCGCACGAGCGCGACATCGTGCAACGAAGGTGCCGCCGTTGGTCGGTCGGCAGAGCAGCGGTGTCCGAGGCCGCTGGTTACCGGGACCCCGCGCAGGCATGCGGTTCGGCTTATGCGCGCAGGACAAGTTCTCGTAAGTCTCTATGCAGCACGTAGTTGGGCCCATAGCTCAGTTGGTTAGAGCGGCGGACTCATAATCCGTTGGTCGCAGGTTCGAGTCCTGCTGGGCCCATCCCCGCCTTGCGACGCGGGGCCGCGCACATCCTTGCGATCTGCCGCGATTCTCAGGGGGTTGCGCGCCGGCCGTGCCGCGCCCGCCGCACTCATCCGGCGTGATTCGCGCTCCAACTGGCGGGCGAGTCGGCGGGGGTCAACGCGACGCGACCGACCGCGTTGCCGCGCGCCACAAGACGAGGCCCCGTGCGTGTGGCGCGTAAGATTGTCTTGCCACGCCGACCTCCAGCGCAGATAATCATAGGTTCTTATGTACCGTGACCCGCCAAATCGTCGGAGAGCTTGAATGGGCGCGACGCTCGAGGCGTTGATCGCACTTCGGGACATCGAACTTCAAATTGCAGACATACGCCGCCAACTGGCGACCAAGCAGAACAGCGTAGCACGGCAGGCCGCCAAGCTGCGGACCGCCGAGACGGCGCTCGCCCACGAACAGGCCGATCTGAAGCGCACGCAGGTAGCGGCCGACGCCGCCGACCTCGAGGTGAAAAGCCGTGACGCGGCCGTCACCAAGCTGCGGGACAACCTCAACACCGTCCGGACGAACAAAGAGTACGCGGCGATCATGGCGCAGCTCAACAACGAGAAGGCCGATCGGAGCCGCGTCGAGAACCGCGCGCTGGAGTTGATCGGTGAGGTCGAGGCGAAGCGGCGGCTCGTGACCGAGCAAGAGGCGGCCGTGCACGCCGAGACCCAGCGGCTGTCGAGCGTGAAAGCCCAGCTCGAGCAGGTCCAGGGGTCGTTCGCCGAGCGGCTGGCCGCGCTCGAGCGGCAGCGGGACGAGGCGGCCGCCCACCTGGAGCCCAAAACGATCGACCTGTTCAACCGCATCTCCGAGCGCTACGAGGGGGAGACGATGGCCCGCGTCGTGCAGGCCCATCCGCGGCGTCAGGAGTACCTCTGCGACGGCTGCAACATGTCCCTGGCCGCCGAGCGAGCGAACGCGTTGCTCTCGCGGGACGAGGTCATTACGTGCGACAGTTGCGGCCGCATCCTGTACATTGACAAGCACACCTAGCGCAGCGGGGCACGGTTGGACCTGATTATCCACGTTGACGGCGGAGCGCGCGGGAATCCGGGGCCGGCCGGCGCCGGCGTCGTCATCCGCATCGGCGTCAACGCCGGCTCGCTGCCGCGGGACCTGCTGGAGCGTTACGGCGAGCCGTGCCCCGAAGCGATGGTCGAAAGCGCGCTCAGCCACGCCAAGATTCTCGACGACAACGATTTTCACGAATACAAGATTTCGGTGAAGGCATCCGATCCGTTCCTTGCGGTGGCGGCTTATCAGGCGTTGGCCGAGGCCATCAATTGCCCGTTGCATCTGGGCATCACCGAGGCCGGCGGCATGATCTCCGGCACGGTGAAGTCCTCTATTCCTGTTAACGCATCCTTCAGGTCGGCAAGAAGCGCGATGCCTTCGGGTTTCAGGAACTTGTCTCCGGCTTTTTGATCGATCTCGACCTCGTCGACGAGGTAATATTTCATCGATTGGGCAAGCTCCACGAGCGTCCTCGATCTTTCCCTAAGTGTGAGCACCGCCTTTGAAAGCCATTGCATGTTGGGATACTGTCCCTCGCGAATGAAGCCTGCTTTCACGACAAAAGGCAGGACCATCTCCGCAAGGGCTTCGGCAGGAGTATTCATTATATATTGGCTGTTGAGCCATAAAAGCTTTTCGGGATTGAATACCGCCGCAGAGGAACCCACATTATCGAAAGAGAAGTAATTGATAAGTTCCTGGCGGGTGAAGATTTCCTGGTCGCCGTACGACCAACCTAGCCTTACGAGATAATTGACGAGGGCGTCAGGAAGATATCCCATGTCCTTGTATGCCATTACGGAGGTTGCGCCATGTCTCTTGCTCAGGCGGGATTTGTCGGAGCCCAGGATCATCGGCAGGTGACCGAACTGCGGCGGCTCCCATCCAAAGGCTTTGTAAATATGAATCTGCTTCGGCGTATTATTGACGTGATCGTCGCCCCTTATAATGTGTGTTATCTTCATATCTATATCATCGACGACAACGACGAAATTGTAAGTCGGTGTTCCGTCAGAGCGGAGAATGATCATGTCGTCTAGAAGGTTGTTCTCGAATACGATGGCACCCTTGATCATGTCGTTGAGCACGGTCGTGCCTTCCTGCGGCATCTTGAATCTTACGGCGAACGACTTGTTCGGCATGGGTTCTGTTATGCTTCTGCACCTGCCATCGTATTTCGGTGTCTTTCCATCGGCAAGGGCCTGCTGTCTTCTGTGTTCCAGTTCCTCGGCAGTACAATAGCAGCGATATGCCTTTCCCTCGGCAAGCAGACGCTCCACATATTTCCTGTAGACATCGAATCTGTCGGTCTGTCTGAATGGCCCTTCGTTCCAGTCGAGATTGAGCCACTTCATCCCTTCGATGATCGCCTCGATATAGTCGTCTGTGGAACGGGATGTGTCGGTATCTTCTATCCTTAATATGAAAGCGCCGTTTATATGGCGGGCGAACAACCAGTTGAAGAGGGCGGTCCTGGCTCCGCCGATGTGCAAATGCCCCGTAGGGCTCGGCGCGAATCTTACTCTCACGGTATCGCTCACTCAAACCTCCCTGAAATACAAAGTGAATTTCATAATAACGCATGCGGAGAAAGTGATTCAAGTTGCGCAAAAGCGGAAGGCGTCAGGATTTAAGTGTATGAATTAGTCATTGAGAGACTGCGGCAAGGTATGAAATAGAATAAACATTGGCCATCAGTGGTCAGATTGCCCTGGCTGCTCGCGCGCCCCTGAGAATCCAGACATCGCACTTAAATCCTGACACCTTCCGCCCTTGACCTAAGTCATATTCGTTGCTTATCTATCTTGCTATACTGGAATTAACACATAATCATAGAGGAGGATCATATGGCTGCTACAGTTTTGGATATCAAGAAACTCATAACCTTTTATCCGGACAAGATATACAGGGAAATGCTTGCCGACACTACGGAAATGCGCGTTGCCTTAATGTGCCTGTCGGCAGGACAGGAACTCAAACCCCACAAGGCGCCGTTAAGGCTCATGATGTATTGTGTCGAAGGAAGAGGTGTTTTTACGGTAGGCGAGGAAGAGATAGAAGCTGATGAAAAGACGGCGATTCTAGTTGACCCTGAGGTCGCCCACGGCTTCAAGGCATCGAAGGGTGAAAGGCTTGTGGTGCTGGCGGTGGTCACGCCGGTCGAATAGATATAGCAGGTGCATAATCCGGATAGATAAAAGCTCGAAGTCTCTATAATGCGATGAAGCCGACTTCAGTCGCGAATTGTCAGAGCCAATTCGTAGTGCATCCTGGTCATGATCGGCTTGAGGGCTATGAAAAATCTTCAAATGTGTCGCTATAGAGCCTCCGGGCTTTATTTCTAGCGGATTACAAGGCGTGGTAGACGGGGTTTACACAGCGGGAACGCATGTGGTAACCTATTTACACTTAAAATATGTCCATTTGGATAATTTTTAATGTCTGTTATTAATGAGGATAATTCAAAGGAAAGGTGGTGAGCGAATGTTCTCCACGCTGAAGAAAAAAGAGATCATCGAGTCCTATAAGACTCACGAGAAGGACACTGGTTCTCCTGAAGTGCAAATTGCGCTGCTTAGTGAGAGGATCAGTTATCTGACGGACCATTTCAAGACCCATGCGAAGGACCATCATTCAAGGAGAGGTCTTTTGAAGCTGGTTGCGCAAAGGAAGAAGCTCCTTAATTACCTGAAAATATCCGATAAAACCCGCTATGACAGCGTCATAGTGCGTCTCGGCCTGAGAAAGTAGTATTCTCATTTATTGCGCGGACACGTATCAAGACCAAGGAGATAGAAAGCGAATTCAATGACAAGTGTAGAACTGGAAATTAAAGGCACACGACTGATTATCGAAACAGGACAGATGGCGAGACAAGCGGATGGCTCTGTTGTAGTGAAGTTCGGAGACACCATAGTCCTCGCAACGGCAGTGGCCAGCAAGAAGCCAAAAGAAGGGCTCGATTTTTTCCCTCTAACTATTGATTACCAGGAGAAGACCTATTCGGCTGGGAAGATACCAGGAGGTTTTTTCAAGAGGGAGGGCAAGTCGACCGAAAAAGAGGTGCTGACCTCGCGGCTTATCGACCGTCCCATGAGGCCCCTGTTCCCTAAGGGTTTCTATTGCGAGACCCAGGGGATTGTCTCGGTTCTGTCATATGGCACCGAAAATATCGCGGACATGCTCGGTATTATTGGCATGTCGGCGGCTCTTCATATCTCAAACATCCCCTTTGGCGGGCCCGTCGGTGCGGTCAGGGTGGGAAGGCTTGACGGAAAACTTATAGTATTCCCTGACGTGACGGAGCTCGAGAATCTCGACCTCAACCTGGTTGTCGCAGGCACCGAAGATGCTGTGATCATGGTGGAAGGCGGAGGCGCGGAGGTCTCTGAGGCGGCCCTTATCGAGGCGATTGACTTCGCCCACCAGGAGATCAAGCGGATCGTAGCGGCCCAAAATGAACTGAGGAACAAGGTCGGCAAGGAAAAGAGGGCTGTGGCTCCTGTTGAGGAGAAGCCGGAGTTGGCGGCAGCGGTCAGGGAACGTGTATCAAGCACGATTCATGAGGCGATTCATATACCGGGGAAACACGAGCGTCAGAAGGCCCTCGATGTTATCCTCGAAGAAACTATAAAACTGCTGAATACCCCGGAGAATGCAGAACGCTTTGTAGGCAATGCCGGCAAAGACCTTACGCGGGACATCGCCAATGCGTTCGACGACTATGAAAACGAGATCGTAAGAAATACAATCCTTAAAGAAGCTAAGAGAGCTGACAACAGGAAACCCGACGAGATCAGGCAGATCACCTGCCATATGGGACTGCTCCCGAGGGTTCACGGTTCGGCGCTTTTCATCAGGGGTGAGACGCAGGCCCTCGTTGCCACTACCTTGGGCACGTCCGACGACGAACAGAGAATAGACTCCCTTGACGGGGAAACATTTAAGACATTCATGCTGCACTACAACTTCCCGCCGTTCAGCGTCGGGGAGGTCAAGCCGATGCGTGGTCCTGGCAGGCGAGAGATCGGTCACGGCGCCCTTGCGGAGCGCGCGATCAAGTATATACTTCCTTCGAAAGAAGTGTTCCCATATACTATCAGGATTGTGTCAGACATACTGGAATCAAATGGCTCGTCCTCGATGGCTACAGTGTGCGGCGCGACGCTTTCCCTTATGGATGCAGGAGTTCCGATCAGCGCTCCCGTCGCCGGCATCGCCATGGGTCTCATCAAAGAAGG
>PMMM01000010.1:0-2437 GCA_003162245.1 Phycisphaerales bacterium | reverse complement strand
CCCGAAAAGATCAGGGAGGTCATCGGCAGCGGCGGGAAGGTTATCCGCGGTATCGTCGAGCAGACCGGGGCCAAGATCGACATCGATGACAGCGGCACTATCAACATCGCATCGAGCGACGAGGCGGCGGCAAACAAGGCGATCGAGATTATCAACGGCATCGTCGCCGAAGCGGAGCTGAACAAGATCTACAAGGGCAAGGTCGTCAGGATTGCTGATTTCGGGGCATTTGTAGAGATACTGCCCGGAACGGACGGCCTCCTGCACATATCTCAAATTTCAGACAAGAGGATCGCCAAAGTCACCGATGAGATCAACATGGGAGACGAGATCCTTGTTAAGGTCATCGANNTAACCCACATTACCAGCCTTCCAATAATATAATATATGTTTACTAAACGATATCTGGACAACGGCATACCAGTTGTAATGGAGCAGGTGAAAAGTTCACGCTCCTTTATTCTCGGCATTTGGGTAAAAGTAGGCTCACGCAACGAGCCCTCTGATAAAAACGGTGTCTCACATTTCCTGGAGCACATGTTCTTCAAGGGGACTAAAAAGCGGACCGCCCATGACATCGCCATCGACATAGACAGTCTGGGTGGTGACCTGAATGCTTTCACTTCGCGCGAAAATACTGCTTTCTATGTTAAAATCCTCGACGAATACATCGACCGGGGAGTTGAACTTCTTACCGACGTCTTTCTCCATTCGACCTTTGACGAGGCTGAACTCGAAAAGGAAAAAGGCGTGATCAAGGAAGAGATAAAACTCGTCGAAGACACGCCCGATGATTATATCCATGACTTGTTTAGCAAGACGGTATATGGGGAAACCGGATTGGGCCAACCGGTGCTCGGACGCAGGGACACAGTTAAAGCGTTCAAGCGTGACGACCTCACGGGTCATGTTAGAAAATATTATGGCACTGCAGATACGGTTATCTCATGCGCCGGGAATTTCGAGGCGGATGCAGTGCTTGAAAGACTTAACCATCACCTCGGAAGTCTCAGACGAGGGTCGGAGCCGGAGTTCTTTACGACGCCATCTTTCGGTAAAAGGATCGACATCCATACCAAAGACCTATCCGAGGCCCATCTCTGCTTAGGTGTCCAAGGGATACCTTATGCCAGTGAAGAGCGCTATGCCCTGTCACTGCTGAATACCATCCTGGGCGCCAGCGTCAGTTCAAGACTTTTCCAGGAGATCAGGGAAAAGAAGGGTTATGCATACAGTATCTATTCTTTCCTGTCATCCTACCTTGACGCGGGTTACTGGGCTGTCTATGCCGGGACCGGCAAAAAGAAGGCCGCCACTGTTGCCGAAATGATAGTCAGAGAGATGAAGAACCTGGCACAGTCCCTTACCGAAGTCGAACTCAGGAGGGCAAAGGACCAGTTGAAGGGCAACCTTGTGCTCGCACTCGAATCTACCAGCAGCAAGATGCAGAGTAATGCCCGGCAGGAAATATACTATCAACGACACTTCACACAGCTCGAAATCATGAAGGAGATAGAGGCCGTGTCCCTCGACCGCGCCATGGAACTGGCCGAAAGGCTCATCAACGGTGGCCCCATGAGTCTCACAGTCTTAGGCCCGGTGAAGGAAGAGGATTTCACGGGATTGCTGTAAAGTCAGCGGAATGCTGCGAGAACTGAGGATCAAGGATTTTACCATAATCGACGATCTGACAATCGTCTTCCAGCCGGGGCTGAACGTCCTCACTGGAGAGACCGGGGCCGGCAAGTCGATTATTGTCGATGCCTTGGGCGTACTCCTTGGTGACAAGGCATCCCAGGACTTTATCAGGGCCGGAAGCAGCGAAGCTCGCATCGAGGCACGCTTTGAAGCCGCTGACCTCCCCATCATCAACGATCTCGGTATAGACAGCAGCGACGGGATCATATTGCGCAGACTCCTCGGCAAAGGTAAGGGAAGGGCTTATGTGAACGACTCTCCCGTCAGCCTCCAGACTATCTCGGCAATCGGAGAGGAACTTGTCCATATCCATGGCCAACACGAATACCAGGACCTTCTGAAGAAGGAGAGCCATCTTGGATTCGTAGATGCCTTCGGAGGCTTTTTCGAAGAAACCGTGGTATTACATTCCTGCTATGACGATGTCGTTAACCTGAGGGACCGTGTTTATCACATCAAAGGGAAGGTACGTGAGAGGGAGCAGAGGACCGAGTTTCTAAGGTTTCAGATAAACGAGATTGAAGCCGCCTCCCTTCAGGATGATGAGAAGCGGGAGCTCGAAGATGAGCGCGCCGTTCTCCTGAATGCCAGCAAGCTCAGGGAGTCGGCCGAGGCCGCCTATGATCTGCTCTATGGCTCCGAAGGTTCCATACTAGAAAATATATCGAAGGCCGCAGCCCTTGTCAGGGAGATGTCACGGATTGACCGCAAGGCAGAAGAAGGGATGGCAATCCTCGAA
>PMMM01000020.1 GCA_003162245.1 Phycisphaerales bacterium | reverse complement strand
GTCGGCACCGGCGACGCCGCCACGACTTACAACTGCGTGGCAACGAACACCTGCGGCTCGGCCACGAGCAACAACGTCTCGCTGACGGTGAATCCGCTGCCGGTGGCGCCGACCTCGGCCGCGTCGGACCGCAACAACTTCTGCACGGATGACGCCGGCAACATCAGCTTGTCCGCGACGGGCGGCTCCGGCACGACGCTGCGGTGGCTGACCGGCAGTTGCACCGGAACCAGCATTGGAACCGGTAACCCGTTGGTCATCGCCTCGCCGACGGCGACGACCACGTACTACGCGCGGTGGGAGAACACCTGCGGAAACTCGACGTGTGCGAGCGTGACGGTCACCGTGAACCCGCTGCCGGATTGCACGATCACACCAGCCCCGGCGCAGGTCTGTGCGAACTCAACGGGCAACACGGCCGCGGTGCCGGCTGGGGCCGCGACCTACGCGTGGGGCATCACCAGCGGCACGATCACCGCCGGCGCTGGCACGAGCCAGATTACCTACACCGCCGGGGCCATCGGCTCGGTGCATTTGACGGTGACGGTGACGACGGCGGCCGGCTGCGTGTGCAACAACGCCACGGACGTACCGGTCGTGACGTGCGGCGCAACCGGGGCCTGCTGCTCGACCAGCGGCACGTGCGCGGTGCTCACGAGCGCGGCCTGCGCCACGGCTTCTGGCCACTACTTCGGTGACAATAGCACCTGCCGCCCCGGGAATCTCTGTCCGGCGTCGTGCCAGGGCGACATGAACTGCGACGGCCGCGTGACGTTCACCGACATCGACCTGTTCGTCGCCGCGCTGGGCGGCGAAACCGCTTGGACGGGCTGGCCGTGCCCATGGCTCAATGCGGACGCCAACGGCGATCTGGCGGTGACGTTCACGGACATCGACCCGTTCGTAGCCTTGATCGGGACGACGTGCCCGTAGCATTGCGCGGGCGCCCGGCCGCGGTAGACCGACTCTGAATCGGCACGGCGGTCGCGCATCCCTCGGGCTGTGCGGCCCCCGACCTGGATGGCAATGGCGACGCGGACTTGGCGGATGCCGCCATTCTGCAAGCGCACGCTACGAGGCCGACCTGGCGCGAGCCGTCGGGAGCGCCGCTTCACGATCGAATCCAGCGACCGACCTTTGAAAACCGGGCCTGCGGGGAGAGAATATCGCGCGCCGTTTGCGTCGTGAAGGTCGGCGACGGAGGCTGCGGTGACTGTGCGGACTTTGCTGGCTGCATCGCTGACATCCGCCGCGACCCCACTGGAGCAGCAGGTTCGGGCCGCGCGGGCGGCGGGGGCAGACCTGGCCGAGTTGCGCGTGGATTGCATCGGGGACATCCCTGCGGTGACGGGGTTGCTCGAAGCGCCGCGGATTCTGCCGCTGATCGTCACGGTGCGCTGCGCCGCCGAAGGCGGGGCATGGACGGGCAGCGAGGCGGAGCGGGTCGCGCTCATCGAGCGGCTCGGACTGCTGCGCCCCGGGTACATCGACGTGGAGTACGCCACCTGGCGGCGGTCGGCCAACATCCGCCAGAAGATCGGGCAGGTGTGCAATCTGGCCGGTGCCGGCGCGGGAGCGCATGAGGCGCTTACACCCGGCCAGCGCCCAAAGAACGAGTTGATCCTGTCGCACCATGATTTGGCCGGCACGCCGACCGCCATCGCTTCGCTGCTGGACGAGCTGGCCGCAAGCCCGGCCGGGATTATCAAGGTCGCATTCACGGCCCGCGATGCCGCCGATGCGTGCCGCGTGCTATCGGAACTCTGTCGCCGGCGGGGCAGCGCGCGCCAGGTGATCGCGCTGGCGATGGGCGAATGTGGCGTAGCGACGCGGATTCTGGCGCGCAAGTTTGGTGCCTACTTGACCTATGCCGCACTGCGTCGCGGCGAAGAGGCCGCTGCGGGGCAGCCGACGATCGCCGATCTGAAGCAGATCTACGGCTGGGAGCGAATCGGGCCGGCAACGCGGGTCTACGGCGTCGTTGCCTGGCCGGTCGCGCACTCGCAGAGCCCGCACGTTCACAACGCCGCGCTAACCGCCGACGGAATCGACGGCGTCTACGTGCCCTGGGCGGTGCGGCCGGACTATGAGGGCTTTGCGGCGTTCATGGACTACGTTGCGCGCGAGCCGGGACTTGGGATCGCGGGCCTGAGCGTTACGTTGCCGCACAAGGAGCACGCGTTGCGCTGGCTGGACGAGCGCGGGCTCGCCGCGGCGGGNNCCCGCCGCTGCGGAGCCGTGAATACGCTGGCCCTTGAATTCGACGGGCGGTGGGTAGGGGACAATACGGATGGGCTGGGGGCACTTGCGGCGTTGCAGACAGTGCAGCGTTACATGGCGAGTTCGCCGGCCGGCCAGCACGTCGCCGTGCTCGGGGCGGGCGGCGCGGCCCGGGCGATCGTCGCCGCCCTCTGCGCGGAGGGCTGCCAGGTCACGGTCTACAACCGCACGCCCCAGCGCGCCCAAGCCTTGGCGCGGGAGCTACGTTGTGCCTGGCAACCGTGGGCAGAGAGAGTTCAATACGTTGGGGAAGTGTTGATTAACTGCACTTCGTTGGGCATGTGGCCGGCCGTGGACGAAACGCCGGTGCCCGATGCGGCGCTGCGTGCCGGGATGGTTGTTCTGGACGCAGTTTATCGCCCGGCGGAAACACACCTGTTGCGGGCGGCCCGGTCGCGGGGGTGCGAGGTGGTGGGTGGCGCGGTGATGTTTATCGGCCAGGCGGCGGGGCAATACGAACTGTGGCACCACAGGCCGGCGCCGGTCGAGGTCATGCGCCGGGCGCTGCCGGCCGACGCCGGATAATCCCGCAATCATCGCTCCCGCCGTGGCGGGCGGGTTTCTCCGCGGGCGGCGGGGCTGCAATCGGACCTTTTGAGCGTGGAGGCGCGGGAGTTTCCGGGGTAAATCCGAACCTTGGCTTGCCATATCGCGCAATGTTTTCCACTCTTAGGGTGTCACTGCGAGCGCCGGCCAAGCGGGCGCGGTGCTTGGCCTGCCGGTCGGCAGGTCGTGCGAGCGGTCACACGAGGCTTCCAGAGGGCATAGAGACACGGCCGGGCATCGAGGCCCGGGCTGTCCGGAGAGCGGAAAGCCGCAGGTGCGGCACAGGTGGCACGGAGGCATGGCAGTGGGCGGCTTCGGTCCGCCCCGGTCGCGCAAGAAGATGAAAGGAAGACTCATGAACGCGTTGGTTTCTCGAGCGAAGGCTTTTCTGGTCAGTGAAGATGGTCCGACCGCGACCGAGTACGCGGTCATGCTGGCCCTGATCATCGTCGTGGCGATTGCCGCCGTGACGCTGCTGGGCCAGAGCATAACGGGTGTGTTCACGAACGTGAACACCAAGATCAAGGCTCTGCCGACGTAGTAACGCGGCGGCGCAGTCGGTTCGACAGATGGCCGTTGGGCGGCGACATCGCGTTTGCGGTGGTCGCCGCCCTTCTTTGAGCCCGGTCCCGGCCGGGCATTCTCCGTGTGCGGCGGGTCCCGGAAAAACCGCGCGAGAATTGCGCTGCGCGTCAGACGCTTGCCCGTAAGCGGATCGGCCGCACCGGAACACGTTCGGGCGCACATTTCTGCGCCCGCGGTTTGCTTTGCCGCGCAACATTTGCAACGCTTGATAGTGTCGCTGCCGCGGCTGCGCTCGTTGGATAACGAGCGGCCGGTTCGGCGCGTCCGGGGGCGGCCAAATGAGGCATACAGCGCGCAATGCGGCCAGGCACGTGGGGCGTACCGCCCCGGGGCCTGGAGCGCGGCAGGTGCGGGATAGGTGTCGGGGATGTAGAGGTGGCAGGCCTGGGCTGCGCCAGGTTTGCGGCAGAGCGGAGGAAAGGTGCCATGAGTGCGTTGGTTACTCGAGTGAAGGCGTTTCTGGTCAGTGAGGACGGTCCGACCGCGACCGAGTACGCGGTCATGTTGGCCCTGATCATCGTCGTGGCGATCGCCGCGGTCACACTGCTCGGTCAGAGCGTGACGGGTGTGTTCACGAACGTGAACACGAAGATCAAGGCGTTGCCGTCCTAGCAAAACGGCGGCGCAGTCGTTTCGACCGAAGGCTACCGGGCGGCGACATCGCAACTGCGGTGGCCGCCGCCCGTCTTTATGACCTCTGCCGCGTGAACGTCCGATGGTAAGGAAAACCTCTGACGTTACCGGCCCTGGCGGGTGTGCCGCCGGCGAAGACACGTTTGGGCGCGGCGCGCGGCCTTGCGGGCCACGGCGCTGCAAAACACGACGAGGCTGTGAACGATATGAACGTTGGGTACTGGGAGATCGCGCTGCTGGTCCTGATCCCGGGCATCTTGTATGCCTCCTGGATCGACTACGCGCAGCGGCGCGTGCCAAACTGGCTGAACGGCATGATCGCCGCGCTCGGGCTCGGGGCCCAGGCGCACTTCTTCGGTTGGTATCAGCACGGGGTCGGCGGGATCGGGTGGGGGCTGCTCGGCCTGCTGGTCGGGTTTGGGCTGTTGATCGTCCCCTGGCTCATGCACGGCATGGGGGCGGGGGATGTCAAGCTGATGGCGGCGATCGGTTGTTGGCTCGGTCCCTGGCTGACGCTACTGAGCTTCGCGGCGGGCGCGCTCCTGGGCGGCATGGTCGCCGTCATCATGATTCTGTCGACCGGGCGGGCCCTGCACGCCTACGCGAATATGCAGGTCATCCTCACCAAGGTGCGGCGTTGGGACACCGCCTTTGGCGAGTTTGGGGGCGCCAAGACGTTCGGGCATACGAGCCAGCTTCTGCCGTACGGCGTGCCGCTGACGGCCGGGACGATCGGGGTGCTGTTGACGTACTACGTCGGAGGTTGGTTGCCATGAGGAAATTGGGAAAGAGGCGCGGGCGGGCCAGTGCAGCGGTCGAGATGGCGGTGGTCACGCCGCTGCTCTTGACGCTGCTGTTCGGCATCATCGAGTACGGCTGGACGTTGAGCGTCCGGCAAAGCATGGTCTCGGCGGCCCGTGAAGGCGCACGGGTTGCGTCTTTGCCGGGCTCCAGCGACTCGGACATCCGGTCCCGAGTGCAAGAGTATCTGACACCAATGGGGCTGACGGGACAGGTGACGCTCCAGCGGGCCGTTCTGCCCGATAATCCTACGGAAAAAGTCACCGTGACGATCCCGTACTCGCAGGTCTCGCTGCTGGGCGGTTACTTCGGCAGTACCAACTTCAACTTGGCGTCGACCTGCTCAATGAGAAAGGAGGGCGCGGACTAGGCGCGGACCGATAGGAATGGAGGAGCCGCAGTCCGCCTTGGGGCGGACCGGTCTGATAGGCAGCGCAGGCCCTGGTGCGTGGCCGGCCGCGGCAGGCCGGTCCCGGCGCGCCGGGACCGCCAAAGTGTCCGCCAACGTGCGGAAAGGACGACCATGAACGGCAAGACACTGATACCACTTGCGGCGGGCCTGGGCATCGGCGGGTTTGCGCTGTGGATGGGCTTCAACACGCTCCGCAACGCGCGCGGTGCGCAGCAAGCCCCGACAGAGATCCCGCTCTGGTCGCCCAAGACGGACGTTCCGCGCGGGACCGAGATCACAGAGGAGATGCTCCAGCCGCTGCAGTTCCCGGCGAGCCTGTTGCCCCCGGGAGCCGTGCAGCACAAGCAGGATTTGGTGGGGCGTGTGCCGCGCCTGGACTTGGCGGCGGGTCTGCCGATCCTCGACGAACTGCTGCTGCCGGCGGGCGCGCGGGCGGGGATCTTCGTGCGGGCCGGCTTTCGCGCAGTCGCGGTGAAGATCGATGAGGGCTCGGGGGTCGATTACCACCTGGAACCAGGGGCGTACGTGGACGTGGTGGGCTCGTTCAACGTGCAGCGGAACGGGCGGCAGGAGATGTGCGCCCAGACGATCGTCGAGAACGTGGAGATTGCCGCGGTCGGCCCACGCCTGAGCTTTGTGGGCAAAGAGGAGTCCGGCGGCAAGAACCAGGGGGCGCGCGAGAACCGTTTGGTGCGAGCCGTCACGCTCTTCGTCAAGCCCGAGGACGTGCCCAAGTTGCTCTTGACCGAGCAGCAGGGACACCTGAAGCTCAGCCTGCGGGGCGGTGGCGACAGCGCGGAAGTGGGCTCCCGCAGGACCGTCAGCGACCAGGAGCTGACCGGCACGGAACCCGATTCAGCGCCGAAGTCCGGAGCGGGTGCCCCGTCGCTGCTGGAGCGACTGCGCGGCCTGTTTACCAAGCCGCAGTCGACGCCGCCGGCAACGGCGGCAGCGGCGCCAGTCGCGGCGCGGCCGGTGCTCGACCTGACCTGGGCCGTGGCAGTCTGCCGCGGCACGGGCCGGGAGATGGTGCACTTCAAGAACCGCGATTCCTGCGAGCGGGTGGAGCCGGAGGACCAGGACTCCAACCGCTCGATCTTTGGCCCGCCGAAACGCACCGCGCCGCCGCGCGATGCCACCGAGGCGGGCGAACCGAAACCGAAGCCGGAGACACCGGGGACGGACGAGCCAGGCGCAGCGCCGAAGGAGCCGCAAGAATGAACCCACAGACCAATGTAGCCGCCGACCGCCGTGTCGGCCGGAAATTGACTCGCCGAGCGCGCCTGGCCGGGGCACTCGGCTTGCTCGGCCTCGCGGGGGCGCTCGGGGCGGGACCGGTCGCGCGTGCGCAGCCTGCGCCCGAGCCTTCGGCGCCGGCGGCGGCGCCGCCCGTACAGATCCGCGTCACGCGCGCCCAGGATCGGCCGCAACTGATTCCGGTCGCGGTGAGCCAGGGCGTGCTGGTTGACTTCAGTGTGCCGATTCGCGAAGTGCACGTGGCCAACCCGGAGATCGCCGACGTTGCGGTGACCTCCCCGCGCCAGATCCTGGTGAACGGTAAGTCGTTCGGGACGACGCAACTGGTGGCCATGATCGACGGCGGGGCCCAGAGCATCTTCACCATCGCGGTGGACCTCGACCTGGAACGGCTGCAGGCCAGCATTCTGAAGACCGCGCCGCGCGCCAAGGTCCAGGCCACCGGCCTGCTCGACACGGTCGTGTTGTCCGGGACGATCCCCGACTCCGACGCGGCCGAGCGCATCATGCAGATCGCCGGCGTGTACTCGAAGAACGTCATTAATCACATGCGCGTAGCCGGCGTGCAGCAGGTCGTGCTGCGCTGCACGGTCGCCGAGGTCAACCGCACCGCGACGCGCCAGTTGGGTTTCAACGGCTGGATGGCCGGCAGCAACTTCCCCGACATGTTCGTCGTCCAGCAGGTCGGCGGCATCAACCCCGTCAACATCGGCGGCGCGAAAGAAGTTTCCGTGTCGGGCCGCATCCCTTTTGCCACGGACCAGCAGTCCGGGCTGCCGCTCACGCAGGTGCCGACGCTCAGCTTCGGCTTTCCGCAGGCCCAAATGCAGATCTTCATCAAGGCCCTGCGTGAAAACGGCCTGCTCCGCGTCCTGGCGGAGCCCAATCTGGTCACGGTCAGCGGCCAGGAGGCGTCGTTCCTCGCTGGCGGCGAACTGCCCATCCCGGTGCAGCAGCGCGACTCCATCTCCATCGAGTACCGCGAGTACGGCATCCGCCTGGTGTTCACGCCGACCATTGTCAATGAAAACGCCATCCGCCTGCGGGTCGCACCGGAGGTCAGTGAGCCCGACTTCAGCACCGCGGTCCGCATCGGTGGGTTCGTCGTCCCGGGGCTGATCCAGCGCCGCGTCGAAACCGTCGTTGAGCTCGGCTCCGGCCAGACCTTCGCCATCGGCGGCATGCTGAGCGACAAGACCCGCGCCACCAGCGGACGCATCCCGGCCCTGGGCGACGTCCCAGTGCTCGGGTCCCTTTTCAGCTCAATTGACTATCAGTCCGAGGAGAGCGAACTCGTCGTCCTCGTGACCCCCGAGCTCGTCGAGCCCCTCAATCCGGGGCAGAGCGGCAACATCCCGGGCAGCGACTACGTCGTGCCCAACGATTGGGAGCTGTTCCTCCTCGGCCAGCTCGACGGCGAAGGCACGCCGGGCCACAAGCCGGTCGCGGAGAGAGCGAGCCAGGAGGCCGCGCGGCCGGTGCGGACTTCCCCCCCGGGATCCACGGCCGTGCGGCTGCGGGGGCCCATCGGCCCCGCCGGCGAGGACGAGGGCACATAGACGTGCATACGTGGTCAGGCGGAGACAAACAGGTTGGCCGTCCCGCCGCCGGCGGATCGCAGAGTATTACCCCCCCGCCCGAGGCGGCGCGGCGCGGGCTTGGAGAAGACGGATCATCGTGTTCGCGGTGTAGGGCCTGGGGCATTGTGGAGGTGTGAAGATGCAACGCTGGGTAAGACAGACTTGTTGGTACCGACGGCGCGCGGCCGTAATCGTTCAGGTGGCCGTGTCGTCCACGCTCATGCTCGGCATGGGTGCGCTCGCCGTCGACGTGGGCATGCTCTATACGGCGAAGAGCGAGATCCAGGTTTCCGCGGATTCGGCGGCGCTGGCCGCGGCTTCCCAATTGGCCGGCGGACAGGGCGACGTGCAGTCGGCGGCCGTGGCGGCGGCCGACCAGTATGCCTCCATGAACACGGTCTTGGGCCTCACGCCGCGCGTCTATGCCGAGGACGTGGAGTTCGGCCAGGCCATTCCGGACGCCAGTTATCAGAAGTTCCAGTTTCAGGCGTCCGCCCAGAGCTGGGATGCCGTGCGGGTGACGGTCCGGCACATGTCGTCGAGCCAACCGAGCGACAAGCCGCTGCTGACCATGCCGTTGGCGTTTGCGAAGGTCTTCGGTGTCGCCGAGCAGCAGTTGCAGGCCCGCGCGTCGGCGGTGCTCGTGCCGCGCGACATCGCGGTCGTGATCGACCTTTCCGGCTCGATGAGTGACGACAGCGAGCTGCAGCACTACAAGCGCTTCCTTGGCGACACCGGCGTATGGCGGAACGGCATCCAGATCAACCTGCGCGACGTGTGGTGCGCGTTGGACGGTCCGGCGCCCAATCACCCGTATGTCCCCGGTGCCGAAGGCCAGACGCAGTACGCTGGCGACACGGGGCCGACGATTGGGGCAATGAACACGTGGGGCAGCGCGGTTGTTCCCGAGACGTACAACCCGTCGAACGATACCGGTCTGTGGTACGTCCCGAAGAGCTCGACCTGCACAGCGGCCGCCGCCAAGACGAGCCTCCAGCAACGGGGCTACAGCGCGGACGAGATCACCACCCTGTGCAGCTCGGCCAAGGACAGCACGACCAACCCGCCGCAGTACGTCAACCGCACGGCGGTCATTCTGGGCCTCGCGTCGTGGAAGAGCGGCCGGACGGGCGGAAAGTCGGGCGGCAACGGCGACGCGCTCGTGCAGAACAACGAAATCACGTGGGCCTCCTATCCGTCCTGGTGCCAGGGCTGGACGTGGACCGACTACGTCAATTACTGCGCCTCGACCAGCACCACGATGTACTCGATCAACTCGGCGTTCCGGTACCGCTTCGGTCCCAAGACGTTCGTCAACTTCCTGCTGGAGAACGAGCCGCAGAACGACCAAACGTCGATCCTGTGGCAGACGCCGGAGCAGCCGCTACGAGCCGTGAAGGACGCCGTGCAGGCGATGGTGGACGAGATCACGGCGCTGGACAGCCGCGACCAGATGTCGCTGGAGATTTTTGGCACGACCGCCAAGCACGAAATGAACCTGTCCGAGACCCTCTCGGCCGTGTCGTCCCGCCTGTTCCAGATGCAGGTGGCACACTACGACGGGAACACGAATATGGGCGCCGGGCTCCAGACGGCGCTCACCGAGCTGGGGTCGACGCGGGCCCGCGCCGCCGCGGCCAAGGTCATCATGCTCATGTCCGACGGCAAGCCGAACATCGATGCGTCGGGACACTTTACGAGTGGCGGAAGCACCGCGATTGACAACTGGGTCAAGAGCCTGGCCCAGCAGGCGGCCGACAGGAACATGCGCCTGTACACGATCAGCGTCGGGGCCGACGCGGATCAGGACCTGATGGGCTCGCTCGCGACGATCGGCCGGGGCGAGCACTTCCACGCGGAAGGCACGCCCGCCGAGTACGCGGACCAGTTGGACCAGATTTTCCGGACGCTGGGCGGCCGGCGGCCGGTGCAGTTGATTCAGTAGACGCAGTCGCCAGCGCGGGTGCGCGAACCGCCCGCGCCGCGACGGCGGCCGCCCGCAATAACCCCTGGGTAGCGTCGGCCGCAGGACGACGCACCGCACTGCGCGGCGCCGTCCTGCGGCCGAGCCCGTTCGCCCTGGCCGGCGCGCAGGGCTGTCAAGAGTTCGCAGAGACCGATAAGGGAGACCGGCAGTTGTGAGCAGGCCCGTGCGCGTCATCGTGCTGAACGCGGACGAGGAAGCCGGGCCGCAACTGCGCGCCCTGCTCCTGGGCATCCCGGGCGTCAAGATCGTGGCCGAGGTCGACGAGCCGGCCCTGCTGGCCCGCGCGCTCGCCCAGTTCCCCGCCGAGGTCCTGCTCCTGCATTTGGACCCCAACCCCGCCGCCACCATGGAGATCGTCGCCCCGCTTATCGCCGGGCAAAAGGACCAGCTCGCGACGATAGGCATGACGGAGGATCGGAGCGCAGAACTGGTCGTGCGGGCGATGCGCGCCGGGATGCGCGAGTTCCTTTGGAAGCCGTTTCCGCCGGAGCAGTTGACCGACATTCTCCACCGCCTGGGCCTGGAAGCCCCGACGATCCGGCAGCAGGCCGGGCGGCTGATTCCGATCGTGGGGGTCTGCGGCGGAATGGGGGCCACGACCATCGCCACCAATCTGGCCGTGGAGTTGGCGCAGCTTCCGGGCGCCGGCGGAGACGACAAGCTGAAGACCGCAATCGTCGATCTGGACTTTCGCTTCGGGCAGGTGGCGATGTTCCTCGACGTGCAGCCCACGTACACAATCGCGGAGCTGTGTGACACGCCCGAGCACATCGAACCCCGGATGATCGAGCGCGTGATGGTGCGTCACCCCTCTGGCGTGCACGTGCTGGCGATCCCAAACGACATGGAACAGGCGCAGCGGATCAGCGCCGGGCAGTGCGCCGGAGTCCTGGCCGCGTTGCTGGAGTATTACGACTTCGTGGTGGTCGACGGGCCGGTGCGGCTCGATCCGACGGCACGCGCCGTCTTCGACATGGCCGACGTTTACCTGGTGGTCCTGCAACTCCTGGTGCCGCCGGTGCGCAATACGGACCGTCTGCTCCGGGAGCTGGCCCGGGGGGGGTACAACATGGAGCAGATCCGGCTCGTGTGCAACCGTTGCGGGCGGGAAGCGGGGTACCTGGCCCCGACGGATGTGGAGACGACGCTGGGCCGGCCGCTGACCTGGTCGCTGCCCGACGACTGGAAGACCGCGAGCACCGCGGTGAACGTCGGCAGCCCGCTGCTGGAGAGCGCCCCCAAATCGAGGCTGCGCGCCGCCCTCCAACAGATCGCCCTCGCGATGGCGGGCCGCGGCGAAGCACAGCCCGAGCCGGAGAAAGTCAGCGCCGCCGAGACGAAACGGCGAAAACTGCTGCCGTTTCTGAGTAGCTAGCCGGGCGCCGCGTGCCCGGGCCAAGGGAGCCAGCGATGGGCTTGTTTACGAAGAAATCGGCGCGGAGCCGAACCCTGGAAGCCGTGGCCGATCCGGC
>PMMM01000144.1 GCA_003162245.1 Phycisphaerales bacterium | reverse complement strand
GTGCGAGATTCCTATCTCGCACCCGGACGCCCGGGAGTCCTTTCCCGTCCGCGCTCGCCCCCGCCGCCTTCCTTGTTTCTTAATTCCCAATTCGTCCTTCTCAATTCTCTCCGCCTCGTCGCCCCGCGGCCCCGCGACACAAAGCACTCGCGCGTCTCATCTTCCGTCCTCGCCGCCCGTTCGCCGTGGCCGTTCTTACTCGCCGCCACCCCTCGCTACAAGCCTCGCGCCCCACGCCCCCGCGCCCGTTCCCACATTCCCACGTTCCCACGCCTCCGCCCCGAACACGGCGGCCAATGGATGGCCGAGGTCTTCTGACCACACCCGCGCTGGACCCGCCGTGTGCCACTGCTCGCGAGCAGTGTAGTTACGGCCCCCCGGCGCGCTCACCTCGTCAGCCTCGCCTGCGCCGCGTACAGCAACTACGGCCCCACGGCGGCGCGCCCAGCGCCGCTGGGCGGTGCTTGCGCAGTTCCGCGTATGGTTCTCCAACGTGCGACCGGGGCGTTATGAGTCGCATATTCCATGTTCCACGACTGTTAGGCATGGTATAATGCCCGCCACGTGGGGCAGGATGCCCCAGAAAACCCGGAAACGCGAATCAAGGACGATTCCCATGCCGAACGACGATTCATTCGGAAAGAAGCTCCTCGACGCCACTCTCAGAACTCTCCTCGCCTCAATTAGCGTCCCCGTGTGGCTTAAAGCACCGGCATCGTTCGTGGCCGAATTGTCGGCGCGCTTTCGCGACCTGCCCGAGCAGGAGCAAGCCACGATCCGCGATGCGCCGGACAACGAAATCGCCGACGCGCTTTTTCAGCTGGACCTCGCCACGAAGCACGCGGCTGCGGCGGTCGCCGGCGCTGTCCGCATCGAGGACCAGGTCTCCGCGCTCAGGGCCGCGATACATGAGGCCAGCGCGCCGACCATCATCAAGTTTCCAGGCACACGTGTCACACAAAACGTGACGGGGAACGGAAACATCGTAGCCAGCGGTCCCACGTTCATCGAAAACGTGGATATGCGACGAACGACCAAGCGCGCCCGGACGCCCGTCCTTCCGGGCACCGTGGCCACCGATGCCTACAAGGTCGGCTACCTCCAATATCTCGCTCGCCGCTTCAATGAGTTCAAAGCATGGGAGGCTGGCAAAGAGGCGATGAACTACGCTTTCATTCACGTGTCGTACAAACGTGAGATGAAGTTCTCGATCGCGCACACGCCGCTCGACCGATTCGAGGAAGCGGTCGCCTACCTGCACGCCCGCATCCGCAACACAAAGCTCGGTCGAGCGAAGTCACGCAAAGGCAATCGGCTCTTCGAGCCCTTTGAGGAATTCATAGCTCGCCCGCAAAAGACCTGAGCCCGCCAAGGTAGCGCGCGCCGGTTGCCCCCAAACTGCTCATGCGGGCCACTCGTTAAGTGATCTCGGGCCTTGGCTCTTGGATCAGGGGCCGCGCCGCGCCGCGTGCCCCCAGTCAGCGATCTGTCGCTGTTTTGGCCGTGGCCCAGGGAGCCGCCTGTAGCCCTCGGGAACATGCTCCGAAGCGGACAAGGCGCGCTCGAGATCCTCCGCGGCAAGTGAGTCGAACGCCCGCTTGGCGTCGAGGCGCAGGTTGGCGTCGCCGGACACATTGTAAATCGCCTCAAGTGTTGAATACGGCTCGTCGTACAAGAGTATTCCGGCGACCCACTTCATGCCGTGAAGACTCTCGATGTTCTGAAGTCGCTTCTGAACGCCGTAGCGGTCTTTGGCCACTTCCAGGCACGCGCGCAGCCAGTCTTCCCTCTCCTGCGGGCGCATCCTCGACGCCACTTCAACTGACAGCCCCGCGCACAGGCCCCCGAACACCACGGGTTCCCCTACCTTCAGCACCTTGCGGTAGGTTTCAGACTGCAATTGCCTCTTCTGTTCGAGCTCTAACGCCGTGCCGAGGGTTAACCCGCTCTCTGCCATTGGCGGCAGTGCCGCCTCCGCTGCCCGAAGCGCCTCAGCTAGTGGCCGTGCGGCACTCCCTTGGTCGCTGCGCCCCGTCCTTGACGTTCCACCCAGGCCCGCCCTTTCGCCCGGAGACACGGCGCCGTCGGCACGCACGCGCCCCGCCCAAAACCCCAGGCCGCCAGCCGCCACCATCGCGAACGAGATTCCTGTACCGACCAACACCCACCGCCGGCGCCATACCCAAAAACGCAGCGCATCCCGATCGGTCGTCATCCGTCATGCCCTCCGGGCCCGCTGGCGGCGGTGCACAACCTAGTGGAGTGCGACAGGCACCTATGTCCGCTGCCCTTCTACGTCGGTGCGCGTTCGCGCCTCGTCCGCCCGCCGCCGCTGCTCCAGTGTACCCTCTTCCAGCGTCGCCGACAGCGCCCACCAGCGCCCCGCCAACCCGCCNNCCCGCCGCCACCCGCCCATCCCCGCCCGCCTCGGCCCCTCGCCCTGTCCGCCGCTCACCCATCCACCCCTCGGCCCCTCGGCTCCTCTCTCTCGCCATTCGCCGTTTTCTCTCCGCTCGCCCGCCCCGATGGCTTCTTCGTGGCCTTCCCCTCCCCGGTGCTGAATTCGTCCGCGGCTCCTCCTTCCGTTTCTTTTCGCACTTGGATCAATCCTTCGTGGCCTTCGTGGTGAATCCCCACGCCCCACCCGTGCGCGCTTCCGACGCCCAACCACGCCAAGTGTGCCAACCCCGCCACCACGCCCGATAAAATATGCACGGAAGCGTCCCAATCCGAAGTGTGCCAAGCCAGTTCATCGCAGTCCCATAAAAAACGTCGCTAGCGCAAAATCGCCCAGTGTGCCAAGGGGGGGTACACANNCCTTGGCACACTTGGCACACTTGCCCTCACGCTCCGCCACGCGGGGTGCGCCATCTCACGCACCGCCGCCAGCTTGTCGCCCCACGCCGCACGCCCTACACTGCCCCTCCGGCGATAGACCTGCGCAACCCTGACGAGTGACCCACGATGACCTTCACCCGCTCCGACCGCCTCCAAGCCCTCCCGCCGTATCCGCTGGCCGAGATCGACCGCAAGAAGCGGGCCGCCATCGCCGCCGGCCGCGACATCATCGACTTCGGCATCGGCGACCCCGACCAGCCCACCTACGACTTCATCGTCGAGGCGATGAACCACGCGATGCGCAAGCCCGAGCGCCAGAAGTACCCCTTCGGCGGCGGCATCCCCGAGTTCCGCCGCGAGATCGCCGCCTTCTTCGCCCGCCGCTATGGCGTAAAGCTCGATCCGCAGCGCGAAGTCCTCGCTCTGATCGGCAGCAAGGAAGGCATCGCCCACCTCCCGCTCGCGGTCGTGAACCCCGGCCAGCCGGTGCTGATCCCCGAGCCCGCCTACCCGGCCTACCAGGCCGGCACGATCTTCGCCGGCGGCGTGCCGGACGTCTTCAAGCTGACCGCCGAGCGCCGCTGGCTCCCGGACCTGGACGCGATCCCGGCCGATGTCGCCAAGGCCGCGCCGCTGATGTTCCTTAACTACCCGAACAACCCGACCGGCGCCACTGCAACGCTGGACTTCTTCCGCCGCGCCGTCGACTTCGCCCGCCGCCACGACGTGCTGGTCGCTCAGGACGCGGCGTACAACGAGCTGTACTTCGCCGACGAGCGCCCACCGAGCATCTTGCAGGTGCCGGGCGCGTCGGAGGTCGCGGTCGAGTTTCACTCCGCATCGAAGACCTTCAATATGACCGGCTGGCGCATCGGCTTCGTCGTCGGCAACGCCGACGTGATCGCCGCCCTCGCCGCGGTCAAGGCGAACGTCGACACCGGCGTGTTCGCGGCCGTGCAGGAAGCCGCGTGCGTCGCGTACGCCAATCTCGACCGGCCGGAGCTGCACGCATCCCGCCGCATGTACCCGGAGCGCGCGGCGCTCTTCTGCGAGGCGCTGCGCGGCCTGGGATTCACGGCCGAGCCGCCGACCGCCACGTTCTACGTCTGGGCCCGCGTCCCCGCCGGACACAACTCCGCCGCCGTGTGCGACCGCTTGCTCGAACAGGCAAACATCGTCGGCGTGCCGGGCAGCAGCTTCGGCCCCGCCGGCGAAGGCTACGTGCGCTTCTCGCTGAGCGTCCCGACCGAGCGCATCCGCGCCGCTGCCGCCCGCATGAAGGGCCTGAAATGGTAGCGACCGGCGGCGTGTTCGTCGCGCTCGGGTCGAACCTGGGGGACCGCGCGCAGCACATCCGCGACGCGCTGCGCGAGCTGGCCGAGGCCGGCGACATCCGCGTCCTGGCATTATCGTCGCTGCACGAGACGGACCCGGTTGGCGGGCCGCCGGGGCAGACACGCTACATCAACGCGGCGGCGGAGTTGGCGACCGACCTGGAGCCGCACACGCTGCTCCAGCGCATGCAGGCGATCGAGCAACGCCACGGCCGCGAGCGCACAATTCCCAACGGCCCGCGCACGCTGGACCTCGATTTGCTGCTTTATCGCGACCGCGTGCTCGACGAGCCGGACCTCGTTGTACCCCACTCGCGCATGTGGCAGCGCGAGTTCGTGCTGCGGCCGCTGGGGGAGATCTGCGACCCAACCCGCCTGGCCGCGGCCCGTCGCCTACGTGAGTAGGCGCGTCACGACAGTCCGCGCGCCGAGCGCGCCGCTGGCCGCGGCCGCGAATTGCTCGGCCGTCTCGCGCGTGTCGAACAGGCGGAACAGCGCGGCGCCCGAGCCGGTCATGCGGACGTGTTGCCCGGTCGCGAGGTGGACTTGCTCTGTGAGATCACGCAGCCGGGGCTCGACCTGGAACGCGGCGGGCTCAAGGTCGTTGAACAGCAGCGCCATCAGCCGCGCTGGCGACGTCGCGGCGGCGAGGACCTCGGTGAGCGGGGGGTGTTGGGGATGCTCAGGCAGGCGGTCCCAGGCGGCGTAGACGGCCGGCGTGGAGCAGTGCAGGTTGGGGAGGATGAGGACCGCCCAGGCGGAAAGCGGCTGCCGAACGTCGTCAATCTGCTCGCCGCGGCCACGAATCACGCACACCGGCGTGTGAGAGAACAGCGGCACGTCCGAGCCGAGCGTCGCGCCGAGCCGTTCGAGGTCGCGGACCGGCAGCTGCAGACTCCACAGCTCATTCAGCAGTCGCAGCGTGGTCGCCGCGTTGGAACTGCCGCCGCCGAGACCGGCGCCGGCGGGGATTCGCTTTCGGATCGCGATGTGCGCACCGCAGGCGCGCCCAGCGTGCTCGGCCAAGGCCCGCGCGGCCCGGACGGCGAGGTTTCGGTCATCGCTTGGAATGCTCGGATCGTCGCAGGCGACCGTGAATCGGCCGGCGGGCGCCTCGTGCACGGTCAACTCGTCGGACAGCGCGACGCGGGCGACGAGCGACTCGATCTCGTGAAACGCGTCCGGCCGCATGCCCACGACGCGGAGCGTGAGGTTTATCTTCGCGGGCGACTCGGCGGTGTGCGTCGCGGTCATATTGGCAGCTTACCGCAGCCGCCGTGACGCGGCGACCGATCGGCAGCCTTCACGCGACGCTTCTCCGGGCGCGGCGTGAGACCACGGAAACGAGGCTCTGCAATAGGACGAAGACGAGCACCAGCAGCCCGACGGCGATCCGGGTCCACCAGGTGTTGAGGTTGCCCTGGAAGGCAATGAGGCTCTGAATCAGCCCCAGGATCAGCACGCCCAGCGCGGTGCCGCCCACGAAGCCCACGCCGCGCGGCGCTTCTGCTTCTCCGCCTCCGTCACCATCGGCGCCATAAACCCGTCCCTGCCCACGTAGACCCGCGTCAGGCCGGGCGCGGTGCGACAATCCGCGCCCCGCCACGTCGGCGTCAACGTCCCCGCCTGCCGTAGCTGGCCGACGCGTTGCCCGTCCCGTTCCACGATCTGCCGCAAACGCTCCGGGCTCACCGTGATCCCCGCCAGGCGCTTCAGATCCTCCGCCGAACGGCGAAACCCCAGCGGATGACAGCCCACCCGGCCACAACGCTCGCGCGCCCCCACGCTGATGCGGGCCGCCTGCCCGTTGAGCCATTCATCGGCCAGTACGTCCAGCCCGCCGCCAGCCGCCGCCACAAAGCGTGATCACACGCTCCGCAGCATGTCTCGCTCCTGCCGTCGGCGCACCCGCCGGTCGAAGAGCAGAATAGCCGAATTCCGCCTGGGAATCGACCGGCCGGGCGATAGCACTCGGTGCAGGTGGCGTCTCCGGAGAGCGCGGAGTCCGTTGTCGCGCAACAGCGTCCGCGGATAATGTGTCGGTATGAGAAAACGTGCGCCGCCCACGCGTCCGCCGAACGAAGTGCCCGCGCTGCCGCCGCGCGCGCTGGGCGACGTGCGGCGGCTGGTCGTCAAGGTGGGCAGCGGGGTGATCGCCACGCGCGGGCGACTCCGCCCCAAGATCGTGGCCGACCTGGTCTACGACGTGACGGTGCTGCGGCACCGCGGCTGCGAAGTGATTCTGGTGGTTTCGGGGGCGGTCGCGTCGGGCTTTCAGTCGCTCGGCTTGTCGCGCCCGCCCACCGCCGTGCTGCCGCGGCAGGCCGCCGCCGCGATCGGTCAGCACAAGATGATGGCGATGTTCGCGCGGCTGTTTGCGAAGCACCGCACCGAGGTCGGCCAGTTGCTGATGTCCGCCGACGACATCGAGAACCGGCAGCGGTTTCTCAGCGCCCGGCACACGCTGCTGGAGCTGCTGGCCCGCGGCGTCGTGCCGATCATTAACGAGAATGACGCGCTGTCCGACCACCAGGCGATCATAGGCGACAACGACCACCTGTCCGCCCTGGTCACGAACGTGGCGTCGGCGCAACTGCTGGTCATTCTGAGCCGCGTCGCGGGGCTGCTCGAGGGCGGGCCGGCGGAGCGGGTGATCCCGCGCGTCGAGGTCGATTCCGACGTGGCCCGGCACATCCGTCGGGAGTTGAGCGAATCGGGCGTGGGCGGGATGGTCGCAAAGGTGTCGGCGGCCCGGCTGGCGGCCAACTGGGGGGTGCCGACCGTCATTGCGGACGGCACGCAGCCGGGGCAGTTGCTGCGGATTATGGCCGGCGAGGAGATCGGCACGATGTTCGTGCCGCGGGAGCCCAAACTGAGCGCCCGAAAGCGCTGGATTGCGTTTCGGACGCGGTCGCGCGGCGTGCTCGTGATCGACGCGGGCGCGCGGCGGGCGTTGTGCGAGCGGGGCGCGAGCCTGCTGGCCTCGGGCGTGCGGGCGGTCGAAGGCGACTTCCCGATGGGCTCGCGCGTGGACATCGTGGACGAAGAACGACACGTGCTGGCGATCGGGCTGGTCTCGTATGCCGCGGACGAGATTCGCCGGCTCCGTGGCCGGCGGGAGGCGGAGATCAAGCGTCTGCTCGGCTATGAATACGTGAAGGAGATCGTGCATCGCGACGAGTTGGTGCTCCTGGCCCCATGATCTGGACGGATCGAGGATGAACGCAGGCTTCGCAGACATCGAGCAAATGGCCCGGCAGGCGCGGGCCGCGGCCGGCATCGTCGGCGTGCTGCACACCGAGTTAAAGAACGCCTGCCTGCTCGACGTGGCGCGACGCATCGAGGCGGAGGCCGCGAGCCTGAAACAGGTCAACGACGCGGATGTCGCCGCCGCCCGTGCTGCCGGCCTGCCGGACGCGAAGCTCCGCCGGCTCACGCTCAGCGACGCGGCGCTGCAGCAAATGGCCGACGGGCTGCGGCTGATCGCGGCTCTGGATGATCCGGTCGGGCGGGTCGTGAAGGAGTACTCGGTCCCCAGCGGTCTGCGCGTCCGCAAAGTGCGCAGCCCGTTGGGGGTGATCCTGATGATCTACGAGGCCCGGCCGAACGTGACCGTCGACGCGTTCGCCCTGTGCTTCAAGGCCGGCAACGCGTGCCTGCTCAAGGGCGGCCGCGAGGCCGCGCGCTCGAACCAGGCCTTGTGCGAGTTGGTCCGGGCCGCGCTCGGTGCGCACGGTGTGACCGCAGACGCGGTTCAGCTTCTGACCACGTCCGACCGGGAGCAAATCCGGCATTTGCTGACGCTGGACCAGTACATCGACCTGGTGATTCCGCGTGGCGGGACGGAGCTGATCCGCTTTGTGCACGAGCACTCCCACATTCCCACTGTGCAGCACTTCCAGGGCGTGTGCCACATCTTCGTCGACGCCAGTGCTGAGCTGGAGCCGGCGGTGGAGATCTGCGCCACCGCGAAGAGCTCGGCGCCGGCCGCGTGCAACGCCGTCGAGACAGTCCTGGTGCACGAGGCCGTCGCGCCGCAATTCGTGCCCGCCCTCGTCGACCGCTATCGCCGGGACAATGTCGAGGTTCGCGGCGACGTGACAGCCTGCCGCCTGGCCCCGCAGGTTCGGCCGGCCGCCGAAGACGATTGGGGCCGCGAGTTCCTGGACCTGATCGTCGCGCTGAAGGTCGTGCCGGACCTCGAAGCCGCGATCCGCCACATTCAGACGTACGGCTCCAATCACACGGAGGCGATCCTGACGCGCGACGCGGCGAACGCGCAGGCCTTCGTGGAGCGCGTGCAGTCCTCGTGCACGCTGGTCAACGCTTCGACGCGGTTCAACGACGGGTTTCAACTGGGGCTGGGGGCCGAGATCGGCATCAGCACCAGCCGGATTCATGCCTATGGGCCGATGGGGCTGGAAGAGCTGACGACGCAGCGGTTCGTCGTGCACGGCAGCGGGCAGACGCGGTGAAAGCGGGGCGCGTTGTGAGAGCACTTCTATGCAAGAATTCTCCCCCCAGTCACAGGACCCGTCTGCCCCATGTCCTCTAACCAGAGCGGCATGGGACAGAACTGACTCCATCGTCCTGGTAGTGCTCGTCGCAGTCAGCATTCTGTATTCGTATCGACGTGTCGATTTCGTGCACCCGCCTTTTGAAGATGCGGCCATGCTCGTGCGTTACGCCCGCAATTGGGCGGATGGCTATGGGATCGTCTGGAACCGGGGAGAACGCCCGGTTGACGGTGCGACCGATTTCCTGTTCATGGCGATGATCGCCGGGCTGGTGAAGATCGGTTGCGAAGCGACAGCGGCCGCGCGCGGCCTGTCGGCGGCCTGCCACCTGCTCAGTGTTGCCTTTATTTACGTTGTCGTCCGCCTGCTCTCGCGCTGTGGGCGTGCGCTCGGGACTTTTGCTGCCCTCTGGCTGCTTTTCGGGCCGGGCTTGGCGTACGCGGACCAAGCCTTCGGCACACCCGTCTTTGCGCTCTCCGCAGCCGTTACATACGTCCTCGCCATGTGCGCCGCGCGTCACCCGACGTCGCGACGGTGCGCGGCTTTTGCGATTTCCGCGCTGATCCTCGGGCTGATTCGGCCGGAAGGCGTCCTCCTTTCCGTACTCGTGTTGCTTGCGATGCTCTTGAAGACGGAAGGCAAGCGGAGAGCCCTCGCGTGGTTCGTCGCTGTATTTGGAATTCTGGGGACCGCGTATTTCGCCTGGCGGTGGACCTACTTCGGCCATCCGCTTCCGAACCCGTTTTATGTCAAGGGCGGAGGGCGCCTGCACATCGACGGGTTGAGAACGTCGGTAGAGTTTGTGCGCGCACTCGTAGGACCCTTTTGGCTGTTGCCCCTGTGTGCAATCTGTTTTCGGAGGCAATTGCGCGAGGCGATTATTGCCCTCCTTCCGATCGCGGGATTTGCCGGCGTATGGCTGTTTCTCTCCGACGAGATGAACTGGATGGGTCGCTTTCAGTACGCGGCCATGCCCATCGCGATCATCAGCTTCTTGGCCCTGGTCCCCGGCTTGAAGGAGGAACTGCGACGATTCCAGCTCGACCAGGTCGCCGCCTACACGCGCGTGTGCGTACTCGCGTTGCTGACCTTGGCGGGGGTGCGGGCACTTCGGGCTCAAGAAGCTACGTTGTCCCGCCCCCACCGGAGCGATGGTCGCGCCGACATCGGCAAGCAGCTCCGCCAGTTCCGTGACAAAGGGTATTGGCTCGCGCTGACGGAGGCCGGGCTCCTCCCGTTCTACTCGGAATGGAATGCTCTTGACGCAGGCGGGCTGAATGACCCTGTGGTCGCTCATACCGGCCGAGTTACGCCGGAGCATTTGAACAGGCACCCCCCTGAGATCATTATGTTCCACGTGGCACAGGATGAGAAACGCCGGTTCACTGGGCAGAGCAGGTTCCGAGAGTTGGGTCGGGCGCTGGACGACTACGCCACGACGCACCGCTACAGGCTGGCCGCGATGTACGGTATGACGCCGTTTGACGTCCATTACTATTACGTGCGCTGCGAGTGTCCCGATGCCGACTCCATCATCGACATCATCCAAAACACGCCGTACCAGTGGTACGCGGACGGCGGAGCATGTCGTGACTGGAGGAGTTGGTTCCCGAGTGCCGCGGCCGCGGCTCCTTGAGGATAGCGCGCGATGTGCGTCGCTTGCATACTGCTGCCCACGTTTGGCTGGGTGGAAAACCGCCACTAATAGCCCGCGGCGTGGCCGTCTTTGCGTGATTCGGACGCTCCGATGTAGACGTCGTTCTTCGCGTCGTATGCGATCGCCTGGTAGCCGCCATAGACGCCGACCATGTTCTGGATGCGGTGGCCCATCTGCGTCAGAGTGCGGACGACCTCTGGGGCAATGCCGGATTCGAGGGAGACCGTGCCGCCGTCGGTCATCG
>PMMM01000070.1 GCA_003162245.1 Phycisphaerales bacterium | reverse complement strand
CTGACCGTGGCGCAGGTGCGCCGCGAGGCGGAGATGATGGAGTTTGAAACGCGCCAGTTCTATGAAGCCGTGGCCCAGCGGACGACCGACGCCGGGATCCGCCAGTTGTTGGGCGACCTCGCCCTGGAGGAGCGCCGGCACAGCGAGCTGGCCGAGCATTTTGAAAAGGAGCAGACGGCATCGGGCGCGCGCGCAGAGGAGGAGGCCACGCAACGCCGGATTTTTGTGCTCCAGATCGTGCAGCCGGCCTTGGCCGGCCTGATGGATGGATCGGTGTCGACGCTCGCGCCGTTGTTTGCCGCGGCGTTCGCCACCCACAACAGCCTGGACGCATTTCGGGTCGGCCTTGCGGCCTCGGTGGGCGCGGGGATCAGCATGGGGTTCGCCGAGGCGTTGTCGGATGACGGCGCACTGAGCGGACGCGGGCACCCGTGGCTGCGCGGGGGAGTCTGCGGGTTGATGACAACGTTGGGCGGAAACGGTCACACGCTGCCGTATCTGATCCCGGATTTCCACCTGGCGACGGGCGTGGCGGGCGCTGTGGTGGCCGTGGAGCTCGTGGCGATCTCGTGGATCCGAAACCACTACATGGATACGCGGTTCCTCTCTGCGGCGTTCCAGGTCATTCTCGGCGGAGTCCTCGTGTTCATTGCCGGGATCGTGATCGGTTCAGCATGAGCATGCTGCCGGCCGTCCGAAGATCAATCTGCAGGTGCGGGCTTCGAACACCGCGGTTGTGCAGTTCTATCGCAACCTCGGCTTCAAGATCGACGAAGTGGTCGGCATGGGAAAACGGCTCGAAGCGGATCAGCCGTGAATATGCGGGCTCGACCCGTACCGGAGACTGGACAAGCTGGGCTGCGGTCCGCTTTCTCAGATGCCGGTGAAAACCTCCAAACCCGACTTGAAATCGCTGCTGACGGCCCAGCAGAGCCAGCCCCACGACCTGTTGGGCATGCACGCGGAAAAAAGCGGCCGCAGCAGCGGATTGATCGTGCGTGCCTTGATCCACGACGCCGCGGAATGCTCGGTCATCGACGCGCGTGATCATGCCGCCATCATGGCCGGCGGCGCGGCGCGCTGGCCGCCGTCCGTCACTTGCGGCGTGCTTCGGCGCGGCTCGGCGCATTGATCGACCGCATCGGGCCGCACCGGCCGATCATCACGTCCAATCCGTTCGCGGCGCTCATCGGCTCGATCGTGCATCAGCAGGTTTCGATGAGTGCGGGCAGGGCCATCTATCGGCGTGTGGTCGAGCGCTGCGCGCGCCGCCGCCTGACGCCGCCCGCGCTGCTGGCGGTTTCGGAGGGCGACCTGCGCGGGGCCGGGCTCTCGCGGCAGAAGGCCGCGTACGTGCGGAACATCGCGGAGGCCTTTGTGTCGCGGACGCTGACGCCCGCGAAGCTGCGGCGCATGTCGGACGAGGACGCGGTGGCTGCGGTGACGGAGATCAAGGGCGTCGGGCGCTGGACGGCGGAGATGCTCCTGATCTTCTGCCTGGAGCGGCCCGACGTGTGGCCGGTGGATGACCTCGGCCTGAAGAAGGCCGTGCGGAACTTCCTCGGCCACACTGAGATGCCGTCAATCGCCGCGATGAACGAGCTGGCGGAGCCGTGGCGACCGTACCGGAGTTATGCGACCTGGTACTTGTGGCGCAGCCTGGAAGGGCCGGTGCTGCCGGCCGTCACGCCCGCGAATTCGGGCTCCAAGCGCAGAGCCTGAGCCGCGGCGGAATTCTGCAGCGTCCGAATACTCCACGCCGATTCTGATTTGACGTCCGCGGGGTTCGTTTTGAACACTTCTCGTCGAGGGAAAGGAGTGCGCGGAGAGCAGCACCATGCAGATCGACCAGATCGCGTCCCTCACGGCACTCCAGGGCTGGACGGGCCTGATGCCCGATCCGGTCACCGGCGCGCTTTTTACCTCCCCCACCACCTCTGTTTTCGGACCGCCCGCGCAGGTTTCCATCGGCGATAGCGTGCCGGCATTCGCGGGCTTCAACGACTACACGCAGCTCGGCGCGTCCGGCACGTGGCAATTCGACGTGCAGAGCGTCTTGAACCCCACCGCCAGCCCCGTCGCGCAGATGGCGCGCTCGCCCGACCAGAAGAAGGCGGATGACGCCGCCGTGAAGCAGGCGCTGGACTACACCAACGGTGGTCAGTACGACGCGGCCCGCGACGTGCTGAACAAGCTGCTGTCCGAGAATCCGACGGAGGCCGCCGGCGTGCAGGCGCTGGGGAACGTCGAGCTGGCGGACGGCAAGTACGACCAGGCCGAGCAACTCTTCCTGAAGGCGAACGCGCTCGACCCGACCGCGGGGTATGACAAGGACGCCGCCAACGCGCGCGTCCTGCGCGGCGACGATGCGACCGTCCTGAAGACCGCCAGCGCGATGGTCAAAGCGAAGGACCAGCGCGACGACGGCATCCGCATCCTCATCGCCCTCACGAGCCGGAGCCCGGACAACGTCGAGGCCCACCTGGTGCTCGGCGACGCGCTGTTGGACACCGGCGACGGCAACAACGGGCTCATGCAGTACAGCACGGCGCTGCTGTCGGCCCAGGGCGCGCAGCTCGATACGATCGCGCAGCGGCTGGCCGCGATGGCGGACGAAACGCCCAAGTCGGCTTTCGTGCGCCAGCTCCTGGGCAAGGCCCAGTTGCAGCAGGGTCACTTTGACGAGGCGCTCCAGTCGCTGACGGCCGCGGCGGATCTGGCCGACGACAAGGTCGTCTACAACACGGAAATCGCCAAGGCGTACGTCGGCATCGGGCGCGAGAAGCTCCAGGGGGGCGACCTGTCCGGCGCCATCTTCAGCTTCGAGCAGGCGAAGGACCTGAGCCCAACGGACAAAACGGTGGCGGCGGCGTTGGCTGAAGGCTACGTGCAGCGCGCCGGGCAAAACGCCGACCGCGGCGACTCCAAAAGCGCCCTGGCGGACTACCAGCGGGTCGCGGACCTGCTCGGAGCGACTGGCGACAAAACCCTACACACGCGGGCGGCGGACAGCGCGTACGCGCTCGGCCTGCGGCTCCAGCGGCAGCGCATCGCCGCCGGCGCCGACATCGACAGCGAGGTTGCCGCCTTCCAGGCCGCTTACGATCTGAATCCGGACAATACCACCTACAAGCGGAAGCTGGCCGACGCGCGCAGCGCGCTCGGCGACCAGTACGCGGCCGACGGAGAGCTGAAAGACGCGGCGTATGCGTATCAGCGCGCCGCGCAGCTCTTCAAGTACGACACGACCTACAAACAGAAGACGATCGACGCGTTCACCGCGTACGCAGATGATCGCCTGGCGAACATGAACTTCACCGACGCGATCAACATGTACCAGGAGGCGTTCAAACTCGACCCGCAGAACGCCACGAGCAAGAGCAAGCTCGCCGGGGCGTACAACGCGCGCGGGCTGGACTACAAGTCCACCGAGGACATGGACGCGGCGGTCAAGGACTTCAAGGCGGCGCTGCGTCTGTTCCCCGACAACGCGGACTACCAGGCGAACTACAACTCCGTCAAGGCGTGGGATCAGTAGTACGATTGTGACATCAAACGTAGAGCAGCGCATTCTCTCGGGCCAGCGAAAGCCTATGCCTGGGAAGACGCGCGTTGAGCCCTGGTTGTCGGAAGTGGAGCTACTGGAGTGGCTGCGTCAGGCGCGGTCGCGGGCGGAGTGGTCAGGCCCTGTCAGAGCACGCGTAACAATCCGCTGCACTAGGACGTTCGCCGTCGAACGCCGGCCGCGGGGGCCGTGTTTTCTGGTATTCTACGTCGGCCACAGGGGGCCGGCGCTACTTCTGCGGCCGACTGGTAAGCCACGCAAGTCGCTTGCCGATTTTCATCCCGGCGAGCGGATCGGACTGTCTGCGCACGTGTCCGTGCAGCAGTTTAGCCAAGTGCTTCTTATAGTCAGATCCAGCAAGCCAGAGGATCGTGGTCCCGGATTGCAGAAGACCCGCTTCTGCCATCTGCGAAAACACCCACTGGGCCCATTCACGCCGCTCGTTCTCGGTCGCCTGGCGTAGCGTCCGTTCGTAGCTGGTAAGACGGCGGCGCGGAGCAACAAGGCCGTACTTGGCCGACAGGATGAACCAGCGATCAGCATGCTGCTCGGCGTAGGTGCGCATCTTCTTGAACAACGCCGACGTATACAAATCTCTGGCCGCGCAGGGACCGGCCACCTTGCTCTTGACGCAACTCACAAGCGCTATCGTCTCGCCTTTGTTCATGGAGCCCTCGTGTTGTTGGCGCAGGACGCCACAATGTCCAAGAAAGCGGGGTCATACTGGCCGCCGATGTCCTCGACGTTCCAAAGCCCCGATCGGCACACAGGATCCTTCGGGCAATATCTGCCGAGCCAGTGCTGCGACGGAGGGTCGGCGGTCGCGCCCGTTTGACTGGCGCAGCTCAACAATGCGATGGCGTTCCTTTCCAGGTTACGCCGAATGCTAGAGCGTTTTCACTTTTTCT
>PMMM01000253.1 GCA_003162245.1 Phycisphaerales bacterium | reverse complement strand
AGAAAAAGTGAAAACGCTCTAGCGGTGCAGCGCGGGCGCGACGAGGCGCTGCGCTTCGCCGACTGGACCTGCTGGCTCGTCGCCGGATGGGCCGTGCTAAACGCGGGGGGCGCGTTCGTCGTTGAGCGCCTGGACGAAGAGGTCTATCACAACACCGCCGGCGGAATCGTGCTGGTGCTCGCCGTGTTTCTTCTGGCCACCCGCGTGGCCGCTTGGGTCGGCTTGGCCGCCCTCAATCTCCTCGCGTGCATATTGGCCCGGCGTGGCCTCCGCGCCATCACCGTCACAACCTGCTACGCCCTCCCGGCTTTCCTGCTGCTGCCAATCCTCGTGGCCGTGTGCGCCTGGGGGCTCGCGGGGGCCTATGCGCTGCATTGGGACAGGCACGTGCGAAGCCTGCCGGGATTGCCAGGCAACTGGTACGAAATGTCCTTCAACTTCGCGTTCGTCAGCCCAGCCGTGTTCGCAGCGGTCTGGGGTCTGCGCCGATACCTCACCGCGCTGCGCGCCACGCGGTACGCGGCGGCGTGAGGTCCCGCGACGCGATTCGCCGGCCGCCGCTACTTCACCGGCTCCACGATGACCGCGTCGACGCCGAAGAAGAACCCCGGCGACTGCTCGCTCTTCCCAACGACCTGCACCTTCAGCCGCACAGACGGACCGCGCAACTCGAATTCGCCCAGCGGAACGACCGTCCCCGGCGTGATCGCCGGCGCGTACGTGTCGACAGGCTCGCCGGCCTTCTCGCCGTTCGCGCTGGCCTGCACGATCCCGTAATCGAACGACTTGAGGTACTCCACGGCGAGCTTGTACCGGCCGGGCTTGGGGACGGGCACGGCGAACTCGATCCACGCGCCCGCCTCCTGCGCCTTGCAGAACATCTGCGCGCCCCCGCTGCACCCGTCGATGGCCTGCACCTCGTGGTGACTGCCTTCGGACGCGGACACGGGCAGGTCTTCGCATTCGACGGCATACCGGCTGATCGTCTCGGCCAGCTCGACGACATCCAGCCCCAGCCACGTCCCCGCGTGCTCGCTTTTGAGCGCCTCGAACGCGAGCGTGTGCGCACCCTTGGACAGCGTGACCTGGCCGAATGGAATCCGTTCGATGCCCGGCTGCTCGGCGTAGCAGTCGAACGGGTCGCCCAGGGCGCGATTGTCGAGCAAGGCCTGGAAGCGGCCGCCGACGGGACTCTGCGTCACGTGCAGGTGCAGGACGAACGGGCCCTCCGACGTTTGCTCGGGCAGCGTCAGCACCACCTTGTCCCCCACCGCTGCAAATTCGATCGCAAGCTGAGCGCCGGCGGACCAGTCCAAAGCCCCGTACTCCGTCTCGATCTTTGCGCGGCCCGCCGAGGCCACCTTCAAGTCTTCGCCCTCCAGGCCGTGCGCCACCTTGCGCAGCGGTTCGAGCACAAAGCAGTCCAGCAGGGCCGGACCGCTGCACTGCACCGTCACCGTGTTCTTGCCCTTGTCGAGCCGCAGCACGCCGACGACGTACATGCCGTCAGTCGCGCTGCGGTCGTACTTGACTGTGCCGACCGTGCGGCCGGCCGCGTCGGTGACGGTCACGGTTTCGAACGGCCGACGCGGGACGGCGCGGAGCTTGAGGTGCACCGCCGCGGTCGCCTCCGACGGAATCTCCACGTGCACCGGTTGGTTGGTCGAGATGGCCGCCGCCAGCCCACCCGACAGCTCAAACCCGCCCGCATATACCTCCTTGAACGGGTTGCCCCAGTTGGGATCGACGATGTGGTTCTCGATCTCAACCGCGCCGGGGATGGTCAGCCCGCGCGGCGTCACGTCCGCGGCCTTGATCGGCTGGAAGAAGTCCTTCGCGCCCGGGGCGGCGTACCAGTACGCCACCGTGCTGTAATCGGTGTCCTTGAACCCGCCGAACTGCCAGTTTTCGATCGTAAAGCGGGCGGACTTCTGGAAGTCGATGCAGTCCGGAATGTGCCAGCGGTAGGCCGACTGCTTGCCGTAGGGCGCGACCCGCGTCACGCCCTGCAGCGGGCGGATGTGGGCGTGCGTGCCCCACGCGTCGCCGAGGTAGTCTTCACTCCCCGTTCCGAAGTAGGAGGGGAACTTCTCGCCGTCGATCCAGACCTTGTCGTCGCCCTCGCCCCACCACGTGGCCCGCGGGCAATCCACGTTCAGCAGGCACCCGACCACGCGTCCCCGTCCGGTCGTCTCCAGAATCGGATAGTCGAGCACCCGGCACGGGTCCTCGCGCCGATAGCGGGCGTGGAACCGTAGCGCGTCGGCCGCCAGCGGGCGCGGGTCCACCTGCATGAACAGCAGCACCCCGATCGGCTTCTTCGACTCGCTGAGGCTGGCGATCTCGACCCGCAGACCGCTGCCGTACGGCTGGGGGAAATAGCAATACATGAAGCGGTCTTGGCCGAGCATGCGCTCGGGCAGCGGCATCTCCAGGACCCGGTTCGTGCCAATCGCCAGGCTGTTGAACGGCGCGAAGTCGAAGCCAGAGCCGAAGAAGTCGCACAGCGGGGCTTCGACCGCCGGCACGGTTTCGCCATCGACGAAGATGCGCAGAACGCACTTGTGCAAGGCGTACAGCTCGCGCGGGTTGGTCTTGTCGGTGAGGGCCACGTAGAACGCGCGCACCGTGCCGGCCTTCTTCAGCTCGTACGTCAGGCTCTTGCCCGGCCCGACGTCCGCGTCCTCGGCGATCAGCCCGGGCGTCTGCTTGCCGAACAACTGCTTCTGCGTCAGCCCGTTCTCGAACGTCTGCTTGACCTCGTCCGCCGCCGCTTGGGCGTCCTCGTCGAGCTCCAGCTTGAACCGGTCCACCTGGGTTGCGGACGGGAATTGCACGTAATTGATCTGATAGTACGACTTGCAATCCCGGCACACGACCCGGCAGCTCTGCGCGTACCCGAGCGGGAAGTAGCAGTTCAGCCCGCGATAGACGAACGGCTCGGCAAAGGGCGCTAGTCGGCCGGACAGCAACTCGGCGAACTGCGTGTCGATAACCGCCTCGCCGTCGAGGATGATGCGGATGTCGCCCTGCGGATTGGCCGACCAGATGCGGGTGAGCGCCCCCGGGCCGGTCATTTCCGCCATCACGTCCCACCCGTCGGCGTCGTGGCGCAAGAAGTTCCCCCAGTCCTGGTTAGCGTCCCAGTCGACTTGCTTGCCATTCGCGTCGAGCCGCGACCGCCGGTCGTAGCTGGAGAACATCGCCGTCCGCTCCCCGACCGGCGGCGGCGTGCACAGCCGCTGCACGTCGATGATGCGGCGCAGCAGATCGGCCTGGGTAACTCGCTCGGCACCGAGACTCGACCCCGCCAGCGCGAGCACGGACAGACCGCAAAGCGTCGCTCGTCGCACGCCAATCTCCTTGCAGAAATCCGTCGCGGGCAGCCAACTTCCGGATCATCGGCGAAGATCAAAACCTGGTAGCCGTTCTTCGCTACTCGGCACGGTCGCTACACGTTGAACTTGATCGTAATCACGTCGCCGTCCTGTACGACGTAGCCCTTCGGCTCCAGCCGCACCTTGCCGGCCGCCTTCGCGTCGCGCAGCGACCCCGCGGCCCGCAAGTC
Source organism: Phycisphaerales bacterium (assembly GCA_003162245.1). Taxonomy (GTDB): domain Bacteria; phylum Planctomycetota; class Phycisphaerae; order UBA1845; family Fen-1342; genus Fen-1342. The sequence continues at coordinate 12,651 of PMMM01000253.1, read as the reverse complement.
GTCAAACGCGATCGTCTCCGCCTTGATGAAACCGCGCGCCAGGTCCGTGTGGATCTTCGCGGCCGCCTCAACCGCCGTCATGCCCTTCAGCAACAGCCAGGACCGCACTTCTTCCGGGCCCGCGGTCAGCATGAAGATGACGCCGAGCGCATCCGCACACAGCCCAACGATGCGGTCGCGGGCCAGGGCCTTGATCCCGTAATCCGTCATGAACGCCGGCCGCTCCCCCGCCGGCAATTGCAGCAGGTCCGCCTCCAGCGGCGCACACACCGCCAGCGTGGCAAACGCGTGCTCGTCGCGCACCGAAGGTCCTCCGGCGACATGCTCCTCGCCAACATTGATCACGGACAACACCGGCTTCTGCGTCAGAAAGCCGAAGCTGCGCAGCGTTTTCTCCTCGTCTCCCGGCTGCACGACCGTGCGCAGCGGTTTCTCGTTCTCCAGCGCGGCCTGACAGCGCTTGAGCAGTTCCAATTCGTGCCGGTACTGGTCCCGCTCTTTGGTGCCCTTGGCGACGATCTTCTCGAGCTTCTCGACCCGTCCGGCACAGATCGCGAAGTCGGCCAGCAACATCTCGTCCCGAAGCTGGCTCAGGTCGCGCTCCGGGTCCACGCGCCCGCCGTGCGGCGGAACCGTTCCCGACTCGAACGCCCGCACGATCAGGATCATCGCGTCGCTCTGCCGCAGCGTCGGAATGTGCCTCTCGAGCCCCGCCTTCTCGACGTCCCCCTCGGCGCTGCCCGGCAGATCGACGAATTCCATCGTCGCTTCCGTCCGCTTCTTCGGCCTGAACACCTTCTCGAGCACGTCCAGCCGCGGCTCGGGCACGTGTACCGCCGCCAAGTTCTCCTCGGACACCTTCAGGTGCTCGACGGGAACGCCCGATAGCGCGCGAAAGAGGCACGATTTACCGGAATACGGAAAACCCACGATCGCGACGCGCATGTCCATCTCCCAGCCCCGCACACCGACCAGCCCGGTCTACCGCGCCCATGCCGCCCCACCGGCCTCGCGGGTTGTGACGACCAGTGCGGCAGCCTATCATATCGAGTGGCACGGCGAGCGCGTAGAGAAGCGCTCGCGCCCTGGTCAACCCCGAATCCGAAATGGAGGTCGGCCGTGAAGTACCTGCTCGCGGGCCTCGGGCTCCTGTGGGCCGCCACGCTCCTCGGCTGTCCCGCCGAGAATTTCCAGAACAAGGTGCCCGCGACCCAGCAGGAAATCAATCTCATCGTCAACAACACCGCCCTGACGCCGGAGGACCGGCGCATCCAGCTCGAGGCGCTCGGGCTCACCGACTCGGCCATTAACGCGTTCCTCAGCAGCCAGCAGCTCGGCAACCAGTTCGGCGGCGATCCGCGCAGCGCGTACAACAAGGTCGCCAACTCGGAGTTCACGCAGCTCACGCCGGACGAGGTGCAAATCTACGGCAGCCAAGCGAGCGCCGCCGACCCCAACCAGCTCAGCGTGAACCTGACCGACTCCGAGGCGCAGGCCATCGTCGATTTCTTCCACGATCTCAACATTTCATCCAAGGACGCCCTGTCGGCCTGGCTCGGCACGACCGGAAATACCCCGCCCAGCACGATTCCCACCGGCGTGCTCCGCGCCTTGTTCGTCGATTTCGACCCCAAGCTCCTGTTGCCGAACCTGCCGTAGTACTACAAGGCTGTTTCGCAGCCCGGAATACGACTGTCGCGGCGTCCAGGCAGCCCAGAACGCCAGGGGAACCAACGCCGCAGCGGCGGGCCACGCCCACTCTGTGAGCGACTCCACCTTTCCCCCGCAGTCATTCGCGCCTTTAATACTGTAGTCGTCAGGCTGCCCGGGTCGGCGTCGGCGGCCTGCGCCAGGCGCGAAGCGTGTGCGTATGTTCACCGGGATCATCCAGGCACTCGGAACCGTGGCGGGGTTGGATTCCTCGCCGCGCGCCCACGGCACGGGTGCGCTCGCCCACCGCCTGGAGATCGACCTCGGGCCGCTGGCGGACGGCCTCGAGCTCGGAGCCAGCGTCGCGATCAACGGCGTGTGCCTCACCCTGGCCGAGCGCCGCGGCCACGCCGGCTGCTTCGATGCGGTGCCGGAAACCTGGAATCGCACTACGCTGCGCGACCTGCACCGCGGAGATTTGACGCACCTCGAACGCTCGCTGCGGGTCGGCGACCCGCTGGACGGCCATTTCGTCCAGGGCCACGTGGACGGCACGGGCACCATCGAGCGCATCGAGCGGGCTGAGGGCGAATGGAAGCTCTGGATCGCCGCGGAGCCGGCGCTTATGCCCTTCGTCGCTCCCAAGGGCGCCATCGCGATCGACGGGACCAGCCTGACGCTCGTCGATGTGACGGAAAACCGTTTCTCAATCGCCCTGGTGCCGACGACCCTGGCGCGCACCACCTTTGCACGCCGCAAACCCGGCGACCGCGTCAACATCGAGACCGACATCCTGGCCCGCCTGGTCATGCGCAGCCTCCAGCAGGCCGGTGTGCTTGCAACCGGCGGCGCGCCGCCGACCGGGCTGACGTGGGATCACCTGCGCGCGGGCGGGTACGTCACATGAGCGCGCCCCCGTCCAACACGAACGGCGAACGCCCGCTGATCGGCATCAGCATGGGCGACCCGCTGGGCATCGGACCGGAAATCCTCGTCAAGGCCCTCGGCGATGCCGAGCTGCGGCGCCGTGCGCGGTTCGTCATCTTCGGGCTGCACGACGTGCTCGAGGTCGCCGCCGACCAGGCCGAGATCAACCCCTTCTGGTGGCGCGAACCCTACGATCAGAACGTCCGGGTCGGCTCGGGGGTGCTGGTGGCCGACTTCGACGAGCTCCGGCCGGTCCGCACCAACGGAGTCCGGGGGCCGGACCCGGCAGCGGGCCACGCCGCATTCCGTTTCGTGGAGGAAGGCGCCCGGCACCTGCGCTCCGGCGCACTCGACGCGCTCGTCACGGCGCCGATCTGCAAGGAGGCCTGGCACCAAGCCAATCACAAGTTCCAGGGCCACACGGACCTGCTCGCGCAGCGCTTCGAGACGCGCCGCGTCAACATGCTTTTCGTCGCCGGTCCGCTGCGGGTCGCCCTGGCTTCCGACCACGTCCCGCTCTTTGAGCTCCACAACCGTTTCACGATCGGCCTCGTGCACCAGCCCATCGACCTCCTCGATCACGCCCTGCGCGAGTGGTTCGGCATCGAGCGCCCGCACATCGGCGTCCTCGGCCTCAACCCGCACGCCGGCGAGAACGGGACCCTCGGCGACGAAGAGCACCGCATCATCGAGCCCGCCCTCGCCCTCGCCCGCAACGCCGGCCTCCGCGTCAGCGGCCCCCTACCGCCCGACACGGCGTTCATCCCCGACGTGGTCCGGCGTTTCGACGGGCTAGTCGCGATGTACCACGACCAGGGCCTGATCCCGGTGAAGATGCACGCCTTCCATTCGGCGGTGAACGTGACGCTGGGCCTGGGGGCCGTTCGCACGAGCCCCGACCACGGCACCGCGTTCGACATCGCGGGCCGCAACGCCGCCAACCCGGGCAGCATGCGCGCCGCCGTCGACCTGGCCATCGACCTCGCGCTCGCGCGTCAACGGCAGCGCGCGGCCGCGGTGTAGCTCGGGCAGGTCGTTTTCACCACGACCAAGACCCAAGGCACAAAGGAGAGAATACGACTTCACGACGGGGGCCGTGTTCCGCGCGGACTGAATGACTGAGTTCGGATGCAGGCCATTTTGGCGTTGACCTGTGCCAGGCCCCGCAGTGCAATGATACCAAAGGCCTCTCGGAAGCCGAGTTTTCAGAAGGGAGTCACATCATGACGAAGGCAACGCAATTCTGCGTCGGTCTCAGCAACGCGCCCGGAACGCTGGCCAAGCTCTGCGGGACGCTGAACCGCGCCAAGGTCAACATCGACGCGCTCTCGGTCGCCGACACCGCCGACTGCTGCTGGGTGCGGGTGGTGGCGACGCCGCCGGCGACCGCCAAGCGCGCGCTCACGAAGGCGCGCTTCAACTTCTGCACCCAGCCCGTGCTGGCCGTCACGGTGCCCAACCGCCGCGGCGAGCTGGAGCGCCTGGCCGGAAAGCTGGGCAAAGCCGGCGTCAACATCAACTACGTCTACGGCAGCAACGGCCCGGGCGCCTCGTCCACCCTCGTCTTCAGCGTGGACGATCTGGCGGCGGCCACGCGGGCCGTCGGACACTGAACGCGCGCCAGACCGGGAGGCGGAAAAGCGTGGCGCCGCACACCGTCACCATCAACCGTGCGCCCGTGCTGACGCTCTGGGCGGCCGTCGTCGCCGAGCGATTGGGAGTCCGTCACGTTTCAATTCTCGGGGAGCATCGGCCTCCCGCCGGTGCGAAACCGGGGAAAGCGCGCGGCCCACCCGGCATCAGACTCCGCGAAAAAGGGCCAGGCGGGCGGGAGTCCCAGCCTCGCGGCTGGAGCCCACGCCTCGCCTGAGTCACGTGGAGGGAGGAGCTTGTGCCGAGCATCGCGCCCGGCTCGGTTCTTCGATCGCCATCACGCTCGGTGTCTACGGTTTCCGCGTCTTCAATTGCGCCTCGACGGTTTTCTGCAACAGGTCGCCGCGCAGCTCATCGCCGCTGGCCAGGATCGCGCCCGTGTCGCCGTCGACCAGAAACGCCGCCGGGATGCTGAACACGCCGTACTGCATCGCGATCTGCGGCGCGTCGCGGTAGACCTGGTCCCACGTCATCTTCCGCTCTTTCACGAAGCTCGCGACGCTGCCGACCGTCGTCCGCGGCTGATCCAGCGAGATCCCAAGCACCGCCAAACCCTGGCCGCGGTAGCGTTCGTCGATCTGCGCGACCCGCGGCAACTCTTCGCGGCACGGCGTACACCAGGTCGCCCAGAAGTCGAGCAATACGAGCTTCCCGCGGTAGTCACCCGGAAAGCTCACCGTTCGCCCGGACAGCGTTTCCGCCTTGAACGCGGCCGCCCGGGGTCCATCGACAGTCGCCGGACCCGAACCGGGCCGCTCGGCCGGCACGCCTCACCGCGTGCCGCCCGCACGCTGTAAATAAGCATAGGCGCCTAGCGCCACAACGACGATCACGGCCACTTGCCAATTCTTCATTCGCGTTCGCTCCAACGGTACGCGTCTCGTCGCGCACCCAGCGGGGATAACCCGCCCGGACGCCGTTTTGTTCCCCGGCGGCCCGGGACCCGGCGCAGCGCCCGCGCGCCGCCCCTATACTTATACGGATCGCACGCGGACCGGGTGCAGCCCGCCGTGCGCTGCCACTGCGCAAGGAGTTCCATGACCGCCGCCACCGAGCCGCTGCTCGACCTCGCACTCGAGCCGATCCGCGCCAAAGTGCACGCCGGCCAGCGCCTCGACCTGGCCGATGGCCTGGCGCTCTATCGCACGCGCGACCTGTTCACGCTCGGCGAACTGGCGAACGCCGCCCGCGAGCGCCGGCACGGCCGCAAGGCGTTCTATAACATCAATCGCCACATCAACTACACGAACTTCTGCGTCCTGCGCTGCCGGTTCTGCTCCTTTTACCGGCCGTTTGACCCGCGCGGCCCGCAGGTGCCGGACGGCTATGCCCGCTCCGTGGACGAGATCGTCGCGCTCGCCGCCGAGGCTGCGGACCGCGGCGCCACCGAGGTCCACATCGTCGGCGGCCTGCATCCGACGCTGCCGTTCTCGTACTACACGGACCTGTGCCGGGCGATCCGGCAGCGCTGCCCCGGCCTGCACATCAAGGCCTTCACCGCCATCGAGATCGTGCATTTCACACGGATCACCCGCCCGCGGTTGAGCATCCGCGAAGTGCTCCTCGCACTACGCGAGGCCGGCCTCGACAGCCTCCCCGGCGGCGGCGCGGAGATCTTCGACGACCGCGTGCACGAGGAGGCCTTCCGCGCCAAGGTCGGCGAGCAGCACTGGTTCGACGTGCACCGCACGGCCCACGAACTCGGCCTCCCCTCCAACGCCACCATGCTCTATGGGCACATCGAGTCGATCGACGAACGCCTTCAGCACATGCTCAAGCTCCGCGAGCACCAGGACCGGTCGCTGCGCGAGTGTCCGGCAGCCTTTCAGTGCTTCGTGCCGCTGTCGTTCATCCCCGCCGGCAGCGCCCTGGCCCACCTGCCCGGCCCCACGGGCCTCGACGACCTTCGCACGCTCGCCGTCAGCCGGCTGATGCTCGATAACATCCCCCACCTCAAGGCGTTCTGGGTCATGCACTCGCCGAAGCTGGCGCAGGTCGCCCTGAACTGGGGCGTGGACGACTTCGACGGCACCGTCGTCTGGTACGACATCACCAAGCGCGAGGGGCTCGGCACGAATCGGCAGGAGCTGACGGTCGAGCAGATTCGCCAACTAATCGCCGAAGCGGGCTGCGAGCCGGTCGAACGCGACACGCTCTACCAGCCGGTGATAAGATGAGAGAGCGATGACGTGATAAACGCGCGCGCCGCGTCTTCATCACCTTATCGCTTTATCACCCGCCCCGGCGGCTTCGCCGTGGCGGCACGGCGGCACGCCGAGCTTGCGGAGGATGTCCTCCATCAGGCACCACTTCGTCAGCGCCGACTGGAACAGGTTCAGCCCGACGAAGAGCGTGAACAGCAGCCAGTAGGGGCTGACAAAGTACGCCAGCGCCACGCTGACGACCACGAACGTCCCCGCAATCAGCCGAATCCAGCGTTCCATGCACATCGTTCAAACCTCGCCCATCCATCCGAGGCACGGCGACGCGCCGCGCCCGGGGAAAAACGCGACCAAGCGACGGCGATCGACGATAACGACGCACACCGCTTATCACGTTGTCACTATCACTATATCCCCCACTTTCGCGCTGGTCTGATTGCCCCGGCGCTCCCGCCCGGCCCCGTCAGTATCACCCCCAGCCCGCCACGTCGTCACCGCCGCGCATAGTGGTCATGCACGGGTGGCCGTCGCCGCACCGCCCGCCAAGCCGTCCTCACGGCCCAGCGCTCACTCCGTCACGTTGACCGTGAACTCCTTGGTGACGATCACGTTGTCCGGCGTGGCGACGATCATCGTCAGCTTCGCCGGCCCGACCTTGTCCGGAATGTGCACGATAAACCGGCCGTCCTCGTCCGGGCGGCGCTTGCGCACCGTATCCGACAGGCTGTCCGCCCGCGGCCCGCGCACCACGATGTCCGGGGGCGACCGGCCCTCCATCGTCGTCTCCGACACTCTTGAATTGCGGTCAGGGGCCAGGATCGTGATGCGCAAGTCGGCGCGCTCGCCCAGCCCGCGGAACTCCGGCGTGATGGTGATCCGCGCCTTCTTCGACGCCTGCTCCAGTACGCCGGCAGTGACGATCTCCGGCGTTGGCGCGAAAGCGCCCCGCGGCGCGGCCTCACGATCCGTCCGAATAAGCTGGTCAATCCGGCGCGCCAGCGCCAGGGCGCGGGCGTTTTCCCCGGACCAGGAGAAGACGACGCTGATGTTCTGCCGGAGGAAGACGAGCGACCCACCGCCGTCGCCTCCGCCGGTCCAGACGTGCCGCTCATCCCCAATATCCCCGTAAGGACCCGGCTGATTCACATAGACATCCTCTCCCATGGACATCGAGTGGATCATGCGCTTCCCGACCTCCTCCGCAGGCGCTCGCGAGGTGAAAACCGCGAGCTCAAGCGAGTGAACCCGTAGCCCCCCCGCGCTGGCGAGCATGTTGTAGGCCATTCCGGTCTCGCCTGGCCCGGCAATCCGCGGCTCTTTCTCCCAGAGCCTAAGACCTGTGCGCGCGAAGAGAACGTCCTGCTTCAGCGCGGTGTAAACCTCGCCCTCGTCGGCAAGGGCTGGGGTCCCACCCGGCAGAAGCAGAGCACACAATGTCAAAAGAATGCTGACGCATGGTTTCATCGTTACTCTCCTCCTGTACACGGCAGCAACTCGCTCGATGTGTGCGGGCAATGCCAGTCCTTGTGTACGTGCGCATTGAGCCCAACGGGCACCGACGCGCCGGTCCGCTGTGCGGCTTCTGGATACGTCTCGATCGCTTGCGGAATCCCGGTCGTCCCGTACGAGGGATCCCACACCGTGCCGGCGGCTTCGGCCAGAGCGTGAAAAGTGAAGTGCGGGTCCGCGCGTGCGCCACAGCGCTCACTCCGTCACGTTGACGCTGAACTCCTTCGTGACGAAGACGTTGTCCGGCGTGGCGACGATCATCGTCAGCTTCGCCGGCCCGACCTTGTCCGGAATGTGCATGATAAACCGGCCATCCTCGTCCGGCCGGCGCTTGCGCACCGTATCAGAGAGACTGTCCGCCCGCGGCCCGCGCACCACGATGTCCGGACGCGATTTGCCCTCGCGCGTCGTCTCCGTCAACGACGAGAATCCGTCCGGCGCCATGACCGCGATCCGCAAGTCAGCGCGCTCGCCCAGCCCGCGGAACTCCGGCGTGATCGTGAGCCGCGCCTTCTTTGCCGCCTGGGCCGGTGCGCCGGCAGCAACGATCTCCGGCGTGGGCACGAAAGTGCCCCGCCGGGCGACCTCACGATCCGTGCGGATAAGCTCATCAATGCGGCGCGCCAGCGCGAGCGCCTGCGCATTCTCCCCTACCCAACAGAAGTCCACGAAGATGTTCTGGCGCAAGAAGACAATCGTCCCACTGCCCTCCCCGCCGCCGCTCCAAACGTACCGTTCGTCACCGATGTCCCCGCAAGGATCATGGCCGGGCGCCCACGTGTCCGGTCCGATGGACATCGACTGGACCATGCGCTCGGCCAGTACCCGCGCCGCGCTCCGCGAGGGGTGAACGCCCATCTGAAACGAGTCAATCCTAAGGCCCGGCGCGCTCGCCTCCACGCGGTACACGATCCCGGCGAAACCGGGACCTGAGGCTGGCGCCCCCGAGATGCCAATTGACGGACGCAGGCCCGCGCGCGCGAAGAGGACGTTCTGTTTCAGCGCTGTGTAAAGCTCCCCTTCGTCCGCGAAGGCGGGCAGGCGGCTGCCCAGAACCAGCACGGATACCAGGCAAATGGTCAGGCGCGGTTCCATGGTTACTCACCTCCTGTGCATGGCAGCGGGTCCTGCCATACGTGCCCGCATGTCCAGTTCTTGTGGTAATACGCCGTCGGCAGCGATGAACCCGTCCACTGCGTCGCATCCTGGCCCGTCACTGAGTCGTAGTAGGTCTCAATCGCCTGCGGAACGCCGGTGCTCCCGTACGACGAGTCCCAGATCGTCCCGGCGGCGTCGGCCAGTGCGTGAAACGTGAAGTGCGGGTTCGGCCGGGCGCAGTCGTTCCTGGACGCCGACAACTGGAACGACACCGGCCCCGTCCGGCCCTGTGCATCCCGTATGAGGAACCAGTAGTCCACCCGATCCTCCGCGAGGCCGGCCCAAGTGTAGATGACGCCTGCCTGCAAGCCGCTCGTCCGCAGCAGGTACTGAAATAGCTTCGCGTTCCCAGAGCACTGTGCCCTCCCCCAGTCGTACACGTCCAGAATGTGCTGGAACGGCGGCACCGGGTCAGTGCGCCCCGGGTCGTAACACAGCTCTTGGGCGATCCCGCGGTTCACCGCGTTGGCGATCGCCGACTCGGAGCTTAGTCCGCCCGCGTACTGCACAACCTTCTCCAGGCCGCGATCATAGCGGTAGTCGTCCGGTGCGGCCGGCAGCAGCCCGTCCTGGCTCGGCATCAGGTACCAGTGCGTCGGCCAGGCGAACCCGAAGCCGGTCCACTCGTTCGGATCGTCGAGCGCATACTCGAACTGCACGACATCGGCGCGGTCGGCGATTCGGTCCATGTTCGGAAGCGGTTCCGGGTACCCGATGTCCACGTCCAGGGTGTACGGCACCGCATTCGGCTCGATGCACACCGTCGTTGCGCCCACCACTGCCGGCCCCACAAGCCCCCGGATCGCAACACATGTGCACGAGCGCCTCGCCGCCTGTACCTCCAGCCGCACTTGCATCGCCAGGCCACTGCCGAAACCGCTCACGACCGGCGACACCGCCCCATCGTCCGCCGTCCAGTGCCAGCCGCCCGGCGGCGGAGACAGCACCGCTCCATCCGGCCAGTGCTCCAGCCGGCCGCTGTCGAACCGCACCGCCACCAGGGCCAGCGCCACGGTGCACTCGCACGCGTCGCCGACCCCGTCGCCATCGGAATCCGCCTGGTCGGGATTGTACACCGTCGCGCAGTTGTCGCACGCGTCGCCCACCCCATCCCCATCCGCATCCGCCTGATCGGGGTTCGGCGTGTCGGGGCAGTTGTCGCAATCGTCTCTGATCCCGTCATTGTCGCGATCCGGCTCGTGGCTGTGCTGGCACTGACCTGTCCCGGCGTCGCAGCAGTCTTCCGTGCAAGGGTCGCCGTCGTCGCAGTTCTTCGCCGTGTGTACGCAGTTGCCGCCCACGCAGGAATCGACCGTACACGGATTACCATCGTCGCAGTTCTTCCGCGTATGCACGCAGATGCCGCCGGCGCAGGAGTCGATCGTACACGGGTCGCCGTCGTCGCAGTTTATCCGCGTGTTCACGCAGCCGCCGCCCGCGCAGGAGTCGATCGTACACGGGTCGCCGTCGTCGCAGTTGATCCGGTCATTGTGGCAGCCGCCACCGCTGCAGCCATCCGTCGTACACGGGTCCCCGTCGTCACAGTCCAAACCGCAGCAGGGGTCGTCGGGGTGGCAGCAGGGATCCGTGCTACCGCAACATAGGTCCGTGTTGTCGCAACACGGTTCGTCGCAGGGACACGATTGCGGATCCACCAGGCATGGGTCCGGAAAACCCGCTGCCGCGGCCGTCGGCGCGCCGGCTGCGGCCAGAAGCCAAGCCGCGAGAACCAGATGTCCAGACGTCGTCCAGGTTCTGAGGCGTGTGCTCATGTTTGCTCCCCTATGGCTCCGCCAGCGGAGCCGCGAAACGCGGGTCCGACGACCGGCGCGCTGAATAGGTGCGGCGGATCAGGTCGGCGTAACGCGACCGCGGCCAGTTTCGCAACACGACGAAGGCCGCCGCATCGACCTCGGCGCGCGGCGCGCCGGTGTACACGGACAAGTTGAAGATGCGAAAGTACGTGCGCGCCAGGTTGTCCAGACCCGGCCAGATCTCGCGCAACCCGAACCGCTCCGTGATCCAGCGATAGTGCTCCAGCGCGCCGGCGTAGTCCCCGGCGACTTGCCGCCCTTCGCCGGCCACCAGATGCGCCGTCGCCGCCTCCTGCGGATAGCGCGCCCCGTCGTAGCGGGTGAGCAGCCCCTCTGCCTGCTGGCGCGATTCGCTCAAACGCAATTCCCAGTGGAAGGACTCGACCGTCATCAAATCCGCCCGCACGGCCTGCGCCTCCGTCACGCCGGGCGTGGTCAACACCTCGGCACACCGAGCGCGAAGCACATCCCAGGCCCCCGCGTGCGGCTCGCCGTCGCGCGCGCTGACGAACAGCGCTTCCATGAAGGCTCCAGCCGCCTGGAGCTTAGCATCCGCGACCTCCTCGGGGACGGTCGAATAGGCCGCGAGCTGGTCAAAAAGCTGCGCGGCCTCGACCTTGCGGTGCTGTAGCTGATAGAGGTGCGCCAGCCGGTCGCGCGCCCCGCAGACCAGGCGCGACGCCGCCGATTCCGGCGCGGCCGTAGCCAGGACGTGCTCCGCGGCAGCCGTAGCCCCGCCACGGTCGCCCAGCTTTGCACGGATGTTGGCGACCGACAGCCACGCGCTGAACGCCGTCCGGGTGTTAGGCAGTTGCTCCAGCAAGCCCTCCATCGTGCCGAGCGCGCCCGGATAGTCGCCAGCCGCCGCCTGACGCCTTCCCGCCCAGTACAGCTCGTCCGCCACCTCATCGGCCGCCGCCCGTTGCCTCAGCAGCGCGCGCATTCCATCGTCGAGCCCGAGCAGATCGCCTTCCAAACGCTCGCCCTGGGTCGTCCAGGCGGATCCTGGGAACCGCGCGCGCAACTTGGCCGCGCACGCAAGCGATTCGGGCACGCAGTCGGAGCGGCTGCACGTGAACGCTTCGTAGTAGAGCGCCTTCGCCGCCCAGTCCCCCAATTGATCGATATTCACGGCGTCGCGAAAGCGCTGCAGGGCCTCGGTCTCTCGGCCTAGCTGCAGCGAGCAAACCCCTGCCTCCACGGCCGCCCGTTGCACCTCGGGATCGCGTGCGAGCACCTCAAGGCAAAGCGCTTCAGCCTGCTGCCATTGCCCCTGCTCCTCGAGCGCGCCAAGCGCGGCCCAGTCCACCTCCGGTGTACCCGCGACGGCCTGACGCTCCGAAGTGGCAAGGAACGCCAGGAGAAAGGTCAGGCCCCATGCGACCCGCGGTGCCATGGCAAAGTCTCCTCGCAAACGAGCCCGACGAGGCTCAGCGCACGCGCCGCGAGGCGCTCCGTGCGCCGAGTGGCAATTCTCCGTTCGTGCGGGCGCCCCAAGCCACAGATGCCCCGTTCCTCAACAATAACAATGCTTCATGAACGCAACAAAGTCAAACTTTTTCGGTCCTTTTTGAGCAGGAACCCTTACATTTCCCGACCGGCGCTCCCGTCCTGAACAATCCGGCTTGCCGTCGCCCCCAGGCGAAAACCTGTACGGCCGTCGTCATGGGCCGCGGTGGTTCGCCGCCCTTGGTCGGCACGGCGGGCGGGCGGCGGAGGCGGCTGTCGCCGGCGAGCGCGCCCCTGGGGGCGGGGTGCCAGGGCAACCGCATTCTCCG
>PMMM01000005.1 GCA_003162245.1 Phycisphaerales bacterium | reverse complement strand
CCGGCCCGCGCCTGCGCGCGGCGCGTGGCCTGGTCGCGGGCTTGCATAAGGTCCAGGACGCGGTCGACTTGCGTGGCGTCCAGCTTCCCGAGCAGAAAAGCGCGGGCGGTGAACTCGCCCGGCTGGGCCTGGCGGGCGCCCAACTCGATCAGCCGCTCCGACAGGACGCGGAGCAGCGGGAGACAGCCGATCGTGTGGAGCTCGACGACGTTCTGGCCGGTGTAGCTGCGGGGGGCGGGGAACCAGAATACGGTCGCGGCGAGCGTGGTGGCCGCGTCGAAGCGAAGCCGCGCCGCGCTCCAGCAGGGCGCGACGGCATGCCCGGTGGGGGGGGGCACGCCCAGGGCGTGTAGCAGCGTGAAGCTGTCCGGGCCGCTCAGCCGGACGATGCCGAGCGGCGCGGCCTGCCAGCCGCTGGAGACGGCGACGATGGTGTCCTGCACGGCGGGCACTGGCACGGCGATGGGCTCCGCGACGGCATGGGTCGCGCGCGTATTCTACCGGCGTGGCCCAAAAGAGCCGGCCCCGCGCGGTTTTCCGACGCGGGGCCGGTGGTGATCGTGTTCCAGCGGGGCGTCCGCGGCGCTAGTCGCGGCGTTGGCGCCGGCTCCGCGAGCGTGCGGCCCACAGGCCGAAGAGTGTAAACGTGAGCATCGCGGCGCCAGCGATCGGGCACGTGCCGATTCCGCCGGGGAGTAGATCGTTGCCCTGGGTGGACTGGTTCGGCTCAAGCGAGCTGGACGGTCCAGTTGGGCCGGAAGGCTGCAATTGCCCGGACTCGTTGCTGGGACCGGTGGCGCCGCTGGGGCCGCCGAGCGAAGCCGCCGTGAAAGACCAGATGGGCCCCGGCGTTTGCCCGGCGTCATTCGTGGCGACGATCTGCCAGTAGTATTTGGTCCCTGGCGTGAGGTCGAGCGGGCCCCACGTGCTGGTGGCGCCGGTCCCGAGGAACGCGAGGGGCTTGGTCGGGTCGGTCCCGAGCAACACCTGGTAGAAGGCGGCGCGGGCTGTGTCGGCCCAGTCGAGCTGCACCGGAACCGGCGCGTTCGTGGCGTCGTCCGCGGGCGACGGCGACGACGGGGCTGCGGGCGGCTGCAGTGCGGTCGTGAACGACCAGACGGGTCCGGCGACCGGAGCCACGCCGGTTTGGGCCACGATTTGCCAGTAGTAGGTCGTGCTGTAGGCCAGTGTGTCGAGGGCGAAGTTGCTGGCCGAGCTATGGCCCAGGAGCGGCGGGCTGGTGTTCGTGCCGAAATGCACGTCGTAGGAGGTTGCGCCGGCGACATCGCTCCAGTCGAGGTCGGTGTTGATCGAGACGCTGGTGGCCGTGTCCGCCGGGGTGGGCGTGTTGATTTCGCACACGTCGCCGACGCCGTTGCCGTTGGCGTCGCGCTGGTTGGGGTTGGCGACGGTGGGGCAGTTGTCGCAGGCATCTCCGACGCCGTCGTGGTCGGTGTCCTTCTGATCTGGGTTGTAGACCGTGGGGCAGTTGTCGCAGGCATCACCGATGCCGTCGCCGTCGGTGTCCTTCTGATCGGGATTGGCGACGGTGGGGCAGTTGTCGACGTTGGCGCCGACCCCGTCGTGGTCGACGTCGTTCTGGGCGTCGAACGGGAACGGGTCGCACGCGTCGCCGAGGCCGTCGTGGTCGCTATCCAACTGGTTCGCGTTGGGCTTGTCGGGGCAATTGTCGCAAGCATCGCCGAGGCCGTCGTGGTCGGTGTCTTTCTGATCGGGGTTGTAGACCGTGGGGCAGTTGTCGCAGGCGTCACCGATGCCGTCGTGGTCGCGGTCGGCCTGGTCGTGGTTGGGGACGGTGGGGCAGTTGTCCACGTCGTCGCAAACCCCGTCTGTATCGGTGTCGTTGTGCGCATCCTGTGGACACGCGTCGCACGCGTCGCCGAGGCCGTCGTGGTCGCTATCCAGTTGGTTCGCATTGGCGACGGCGGGGCAATTGTCACAGGCGTCGCCGACGCCGTCGTGGTCGGTGTCGCGTTGATCGGGATTGGCTACGCTCGGACAATTGTCGCAGGCGTCGCCGACGCCGTCGCAGTCGCGATCGGGCTGCCATTTGCCATCGGTGCCCACCAGGGGGTGGTTCGGATCCAGGGCACAATTACCCATCGAGTCGCCGGTGTGGTAAACGACGCGCGGGTTGGAGGTCGTCGGACAGTTGTCCGTGGCGTCGGGCACGCCGTCGCCGTCGCCATCGGTATCGCACGCGTCGCCCCTGCCATCGCAGTCGCGATCCGGCTGCCACTTGCCGTCGGTGCCCACCAGCCCCAGCGTTACGGCGCAGTTGAGGTTGGAGTCGCCGGCTTGGTAGGTAACCCTGGGGTTGGGGATCGTGAGACAGTCGTCGCACGAATCGCCGACGCCGTCGCCGTCTGAATCCATCTGGTTGGGGTTGGGGACATTCGGGCAGTTGTCGCAGGCGTCGCCGATCCCGTCGCTGTCGGTGTCGGTCTGGGTGGGGTTGGCAACGGCGGGGCAGTTGTCGCAAACGTCGCCGATGCCGTCGCTATCTGCGTCCGCCTGGTCGGCGTTCCGCATAAACGGGCAATTGTCGCAGGCGTCGCCGATGCCGTCCAAGTCGCGGTCGGCTTGGTTTGGGTTCGCGACGTGCGGGCAGTTGTCGCAAACGTCGCCGATGCCGTCGCCGTCGGAGTCGCGCTGGTCGTGATTCGGGACGGTCACGCAGTTGTCGCAAACGTCGCCGATACCGTCGCCGTCCGCATCCGCCTGGTTGGCATTTGCGCGGTTCGGGCAGTTGTCGCACACGTCGCCGATGCCGTCGTGGTCGGCGTCCGCCTGCGTGGGGTTCGCTGTGAGGCGGCAGTTGTCGCACACGTCGCCGATTCCGTCGCCATCGGTGTCGCGCTGATCGAGATTGGCAGTCGTCGGGCAGTTGTCACAGACATCGCCGACGCCGTCGCAGTCCCGGTCGGGTTGCCAGCGGCCAAAAGCGTCGACCAGCAGGTTGTTGGGGTCCAGCGCGCAGTTGCCGGCCGAGTCGCCGGAGTGGTACGTGACCAGCGGGTTCGCGCGCGCCGGGCAGTTGTCGCAGGCGTCGCCCACGCCGTCGCCGTCCGTGTCGGTCTGGGTGGGGTTGGCGACCTGCGGGCAGTTGTCGCAGGCGTCTCCAACGCCGTCGCCGTCCGCATCGCTCTGGCTCGCATTCGGAATGGTGCGACAATTGTCGCAGGCGTCCCCGATGCCGTCGCCGTCGCCGTCGGCCTGCGTCGGATTGGCGACCGCCGGGCAATTATCCTGCCAGTCGACGATCCCGTCGCCGTCCGTGTCCAGCGTCGTGTAGGGAATCTCGATGGTCGAGGTGCCCGACACGGGTGGGGAGGCGGCGAGTTTGGTGACCGTCAGGCTCACCATCAGCGGCGGATGGGCCGGCGGCAGATGATACGTGTACTCGACCACCGCGCCCGTCGCCGTCGGGCTGTTGGGGTCGTGCATGTCGAAGACCCATTGGTATCGCAAGTTGGGATCGTGGTGACCCTGTTCATCCAGCGTCTCGGAGCCGTCCAATTGAACGCGGAAAGGAATGTTGTTCCGCGGGTTGGTCGCCTGATCCAGATACGTCACGTTGATCACCGGTGTGATCGTCGGCAGTACCTGCCCACCCTCAATCCGCACGCCCAGACTGTACGGCGTCAGGCCGGTGGTCTGGAAGTGGAAGCGATCGGGGTGCACGGGGTCAGCCGTGAAGCTGTGCACCCAGTACGTGAAGCTGTTGGGATCGGCCACGGTGGGGGCACTCGCCAACCGTAACTTGCTGGGCCCAAGTTTGCCGAGAATCACGTAGTAGGGTCGGGGCGAGTTCGGATCGGCGTCATCGTGCTGAATGCGCACTTGGTCGCCGGCCTTGAACGTGACCGTGGCAAACGGCTGGCTGGGCGGATTCAGATCCTCGAGAACATACCGGCCCGCGCCGTCGACGTACGTTTTGGCTCGGCCGGTAATGATCTGCGGCGCGATCTGGAACCCTACTTCGCTGGGCGTCGTACCATTCGGGTCGGACCAGATGTACGTCTGCCCAGTCGTGGCCAGATTCTCGTATGGCCCCGTGACATCGCCTTTGACGAGCCAGCGCTCCGCGCCGGGCGTCGCATCATCCACACACGTAACGGTCCACCACTGGAGCTTAACGATGTTGGGGTCCACGAGGATGTCCGGCGTGTTGTTCGGGTCGCCATCCAGATTGGCGAACTCGCCGCGGCCGCGGTTGGTGATGTCGGATCGCGGCGTGGTGTACCACCGTTCGGTCCCGCCGCCGGCCGCCGTGCCAGGCGTTAGGCGGGCATAGAAGCAGTAGATGCCGTCATACGACAGCGCGCTCATCGGGACATAGTAGATATTCTGTACCTCCCCGCGCTGCAGCTTCGGGAAGGCGGAGCCCAGCGGCGTGCCGTTGTACGCCGCCTGGTTGGGCTCGAGACGGTCGTAGTAGAACTGAATCTGCGTCCCGCCCCACAGGTCGAACGCATCGTAGTGCATGATGAAATAGGGGCCGACGATCGAGTCGCCGGGGGGCCGCTGGAACTCGAGCGTGGGCAGCACGCGCGGCGTCCAGCGGAACGTGACCAACGAGTGGTCCACGAATTCCTGGATGTTCTTGACCTCGAGGCCGCTGGGCAGGTTGCTGTACCAGCGCGACCCGGGATCCGTGTCGTCGTTCCAGACCGTGATGTTGGACGTGCCCGGGAACGGGTCGCCCGGATCACCGCCGTTCGCGCCGGAATCCAACTGGTGGAGCCCGTCCGCCTGCGCGAGATAGTAGGTGAAATGCCCTTCGATGCTCTGCTGCACCGGAAGAGCGTTGGGGTTCGCGTGAAAGTCCGTGTGCATGATCAACATGCCTTCGCCCGGTGCGAACCGGGAGAAGTTGACCAGCGCCGGATCGCTGGGCAGACGCGACGTCAAGCGGTAGAAGTAGAACAGCTCGCCCGGCAAGGCCTCGTTCTCGAACGAGAACACCGATCCCGTCGGGTTGAAGGCATAGTCGTTGATCGTAAGCTGCGTGTCTTCCTGCGTATTCATGACCGAAGACAGCGGCGTAACCTGCACCCACGGCGGATGCCCCGTTCCAAACCACGGCGCGCCCGTGCCGCGCTCTTTCAGCGGCGGGGCCGAATGCACGGTCCGGCTCGCATTGGACATGACGTCCCAATCGCCGACCGGCGTATTGAAGATGCCGCCCACGTCTACGTCGTAGTCATACAAATCGGGGTACGCTTCCCAAAGGTGCAACCACTCGTGAATAATCGTGGCCTTCGCGAAGCTCCCCGCCGCCATCTGCTGACCGCTTTCCCCCGCCCCGCCGGCCGCGATCGCATAGCCCGAGAAATACAGCGTATTCGGGTCGAACGACAGCACGTTCGGGTCGCGCCCGTCCATGACCCGAATCGGCAGGTTCATACTGGCCGACATCCCGCCAAACAGCGGACGCCCGCCAATCGCCAGGCCGTCACCGTAGATACTGGGCGGCAACAGCACCGCGGAGTGCACAAACGTGATGTGATCGAGCGGGTCGTTCGGGTCGGGCAGCGTAGAGCCCGGGTTCGCCGGATCCGGCGGCCCGTTGCCGTTGTAGTCATACAGGACGGACATCGCCACTTCCGACCAGTCGACACTCGAATCCAAGGCCGCGACGGCATCCTCCGTTAGTCGGTTGCGGTTGAACGGATAATCGCCGGACCAACCGTCGGCACCCGTATAGCGATCCTCGTCGATTACATAGTTCTCGGTCCCCGCGGCGCGCACCTCTCCCAGGTCAAGCAGCCCGTCCAGGTTGAAGTCGTGCTTGAAGGGCCGCAGCGCCTCGCTCACCTTGGTGAGGAGGAACCGGACCTGCTCCGTTCCGTCGCTGGCATTGAGCTCAATCAACCAGCCCTGCGTGTCGGAGCCATACAGCACCCCGGAATTCGGGTCGCCGAAGGTCAGGGTGAGCAGCTCGTGATACAGCGGCGTCGCCGGGACAGACACCGAGGTTGGATAGCGGTACATCTGGTAGGGGGGGGCATACCGTACCAGCGTCGCCAGTGTCTGGCCGTACGTCCGGTCCTGCACATACAGCGTGGCCTCGCCCGCCTTTATACTCGGCTTCGCCGCCAGACCTACGACGTCGCCGAGCACGTAACTATCCCAATCCACCAATCCGACGTCGCCACTGAACCGAATTGTGCCCAGCACCTGCGTGGACGCGTCGATCGGTTCCGTAAGCGCCCAGAGCTTGTGCTGTCCGCTGTCGTAGGCCAGATCGGTGATCGTGACCGGCGCCGCGTTTCCGTTGGGGTCATGCAACGTGGCCAACTCGACCACCAGCGCCGTGTTCGGGTCAATCGTCACCAACTTGTCCACGGCCCCGGCTGTGTCCGGCGTACGGTGAATGCCGAAGATCGTCCACGGCGTTTCGTTCATGTACGCCATCGCCCGGATGTTGGGCACCAGCGCGGGATCAGCGAAGTGGAACGGCGCAACCACGGCGACCACCGGGTTGTTCGGGTCCGTCGGGTGGTTGGGGTCCGGATCGATCCGCGTGAGACTGGTCAACGCCGGATCGGCCGCCCAGAGCCGCTTGCTGGTTGCGTCGTACGTGATTGCGCGGACCGGCCAGGACATCGCCTCGCGCATCCAGGTCAGGAATTCCAGGTTCAGCACGTTCCCCGCGTCGTACCGGTTCGCGCCGTGCACGTTGTAGGCCAAGGGGCCTCCGGGCGGAATCCAGCCGTCCGGAACGGCATTTTGGTTGGGGTTCTCGTTGCTGAAGTCCTCCCCCCAGATCGAGCTGTTTCGCGTCGACGTGACTTCTCCCAGGCGCCCGTCGCCGCCATAGTTGAATCGGGCCGCCGGATCGGATGTCACGTAGTTCAGGATGCCCGACACATTGCGTGCGTGGTACACCGAGGACGGCAGATCGTCGAACTCCGCCGGCCCATCGTAGCGGTCTGGTATGCCGTCGTGGTTCCGGTCCAGACTGTCCGGCAGGATCGGGGCAGTCGTGTCGTCGCCTTGGCCGGTCCCGGGGCTGGCCGGATCGACGGCCGTGTCGGGATTCTGACACGCGTTGGGGTCGTCGCAGGGCGGCTTGCAGCAATCCTTCGACTGGTCGCGACGCGCGTCGGTGCCGCCGCAGTTCGGCACAAATGGCATCCCCGTCGGCAGCCCCACCGTCGGATCCGCAGGGTCGAATGGCGCCAGGTTCGGAATGCGCTCGTCCCACGTCGGCGGAGTGGGCGCCGGTCCGGGGTTAAAATCGGCCGTCCGCGCGTGAGAATCGACCCAGTACGCCTCCCACCATCCCTTGTAGTCCCAGCGATACGGGTTCGCCGGGTCGTCGGGGGCACGCGTCTTCTTGCCCTGCACCCACATCCCCGCGGCGCCCGGCCGCTGCTGCATCTTGCTGCCGCTCCCGCTGCTCTCCACCCAGTTATCGGGCCCGTCGTACTTGTCATTACCGAAACGCGCCATGAAACCGCGCGCATGCGTGTCGCCCTTGTAGCGCAGCGGCTCGCCCACGTCGCCGGGGTAATTCATGCGGATGTACGCCTCGGCCCAGGCACGGTCCTGCTCATCCGTGTTCTTGTAGCTGGGATCCAGCTTGCGCCAGCGCGACTCGGGCGTCATGCCGCTCGGATCGTAGATTCGCAGAAAGTCCTCGAAGGGCTCGGGAAAATCCCAGGTCTTGTCGCCGTCCAGGTCGCAAATCTCCGCGTCCGTTGGTTCAGGTTTGCCGTCCCCTGCGCACGGACTGTTCGGATCGATCGAGTTCGGATCAACGCCGCAACTGCCGCCCGCCTTACCTCCGCACACATTTGGCGTGCCGGCGCACGTCTGGCCCGGGTAAAATACCCCGGGGGCGTGGCAGTTACTCTGCGTGGAGGCCGTGCATGTCATACCGTTGCAACACGCGCCCGTGCCGCCGCCGCTATTCGGATCGCCCGTGTCTTGCTTCGCGCACCAGCCTTTACGGAAAGCCTCGAGCAAAGCGTCGTACCGGCCATTCCCGTTCAGGTCTCGGAAGCGTTCGCCCGGCGTCCACACCGGTCGCCGGTAACGGTCGTTCGTGAAGTCGACAAACCCGGGCGTTTCGTAAGTCGGCCCGGGTGCCGGGATGTAATTCGGATCCGGCGAGCCTGTTCCGTCGTAGTCGCCGTTGTAGTCGGTCACGATCGCCTGCACGCTCTGGTCGATCTCCTCCCCTTCAAACTGCTCCAGCCACCCGTCGCCGTTCAAGTCGACAATTGGCAGCCGCAGCCCCGTCATGCCGGCCGCCGTCGTGACGTTGTCCGGGCTGACCGTGCCGCCATTCGGATCCAGCACGTCGACCTTCGGCAGCACCGGCCAAGGCAGCTCCACCCAGCCATACACGTTGCCGGACACGCGCACCGTGCCGTACGAAATCTCCCACCAATAGTCGGTGAACGAATCGATGTTCGGGTCCACCGCGTCGAAATAGGACCGGTATACATCGTTCCGATTCGCGAGTTGGATCGCATTCGGATCCGGGAAGCCCGGCGCCGATTTCGGCGGTACCGCCAACAGCAGCGCGAACTTGCGCGGCTGGCGGCTTTGGGCGGCGGCGTCGGCAACGCTCAGGATGACGAGGCTGGCCGACAGGACAAGCGTGAAGCCACGGCTAACGTGACCGGTGCGGAACATGATTACCTCTCCGGATCCGAAACGGGACGGCACGGCCTTGCGAGTTCCCTACGTTAATGTCGGGCGTTCGGGACGCAACCGTGACACACACGGATTCCTGCACCGTCGTGAGCGGTTACGACACGAGCCGAGTATTAGGACCTACCCTACATCATAACTCCACCGTCAACCCACCCGACCTGTAACCGGTGGCGTACCCTTCTAGGAAGGTCGGCATTGGCAGGGGTTTCCGGAGCTCGCGCTGCCCGCAGTATAACCGGACGCCGGGCAAAATGCGAGCAAGAAAAGCTGGCCGCCGCACCCCGCCCAGGGCAACCGCATTCTCGGC
>PMMM01000048.1 GCA_003162245.1 Phycisphaerales bacterium | reverse complement strand
GCCCTTTTTTGAATTTGCTCTAGGTGCCGGCTCGCAAGTTCACCCGCCGGATGTAACCTGCTTGATTGACACGGTTCGGTTGTGTCAGGGCTGTGTGCTGGCGTCTCCGACGAGCCGCCGTGCTTCGGCTTGCAACGCTTCAAGCTCGGCCGCGGTGTCAAACCAGAGGGATTTGCCGTCGTCCGTGGCGTGGAACGGGGCGTGGCGCAACTCGTCGGGCCAGGTGGTCTCGGCGGTCCGGAGATGCTCGCGCGCCGCGACCAGATCCCCGCGCTGCCCGGCCGCGACGGCCAGCACCAGGTGGGCGTAGCTCGGCTCGTCTTTGGCAGCAAGAGCTTCCTCGGCCGCACGGGCCGCACGCTCCCACTGCCTGAGCCGCAGCGCGCCGAGCGCCACCGCCCGCTTGGCGCGTGGCAGCGACTGATCCCCATCGCGCCCCTCGGTCCCTGACGGCTGGCTGACCACCGCGGCCGACACCGCCAGATCGACGGCTTCAGTCGCCTCGGCCTCGCCAGGTTGCGCGAGCTGGTACACCGCGCTCAGCACGAGCGTCGGCGGGTCCTTGCTGTCCGAAAGGCGGCGCGCGACCGCCAGCGAGTGCTCTGCCTCGCTTCGCCCCAGATAGATCTGCACCGCCGCCAGACGCCGCCAGGCCATCACATGATACGGCCGCGCCTCGGGCGGCACGCCCTCCGCTTTGTCGCCCACGCATTCCGTGCCACGCAGCAAACACCGCTCCGCCTCGGCGAGATCGCGTTGCACAGCCTGGGTGGTTCCCAGATTGACCCACGCGGCGTAGTAATTCGGGTCTAGCGCAATGACTTTCTCGAACGCGGTGATTGCGTCGGCGGGCCGCAGCCAAACCTGGTACAGCACGCCGCGCGCGTTCCAGGCCTCTTTCCGCCGCGGGGCGACCTGGATCGCGCGGTTCAGCAGTTCCTCTTCCTTACGGAGCAAAGCCCGGTCCTTCTGGACAAGATACTGATCTCCGCACATGTTCGCGAAATTCACCAGGACGCGGTAGTCGTGGGGGTCCGAGCGCAGCGCTTGCTGAAAGTCCCGCTCTGCGGCAGTCCACTCGTATTGCTGCCAGTGCTCCACGCCGCCCTTCACGAGCCCGTCGATCTCGCGGCGCCGGGTCTCCATGTTGTAGCGCCAGCCCAGCAGTGCGGCCACAGCAAGAAACACCAGCGCCAGGGCCGTGATGGCTTCGAGACGCCGGCGCCGCACAAACTTGCCCGTCCGTCGCACGAAGCTCGGCCGCCGCGCGACGATCGCCAAATCCTGCAAGTAGGAATTCAGGTCGGTGGCCATCGCCTTGGCCGTCTGGTACCGCGCACTCGGCGACTTCTCCATCGCTTTCAAACAGATCGTCTGCAAATCCACCGGCACCGAGGGAATCACCTTCCGCGGCGGCGTCGGCTCCTTGAACAGAATCTGGCTGAGCAACTCCGACTGTTCGGTCGCCGGAAGCGCCGGCTGGAACGTGAGCAGCTCATACATCGTGGCCCCCAGCGAGTAAACGTCCGTGCGGGAGTCCAGCGTGATGCGTTTCGCCCCCACCTGCTCCGGACTCATGTACCGATACGTGCCGACCAGCGACCCCGTCGCCGTCACCGAGTGCTCGTCGGTCGTTTTCACCAACCCGAAGTCCAGGATCATGATCCGCCCGTCGGTGCACAGCATCAGGTTGCCCGGCTTGATGTCGCGGTGGATCATGCCTTGGAGATGTGCGTAGTGCAGCGCCTCGGCCGCGTCCGCCATCCAGCGCGCCGCTTGCCGGTAGTACACCCGTCCCTTCGCCCCCGTCGAGCTGCCGCTGACCGTCGAAGGCGGCTCCCCCGCCGCCGTCCCATTCCCGGCTCCGGTTCTGGTGAAGACATCAGGCTCCGTCAGGATGGCCGCCAGCGATCCCGATGTCGCCAGATGGATGTCCATCCCCGCCAGACGCTTGATCACCGCGCTCAGCGGCTGCCCGCTGATCAGCTCCATCGCGTAGTAATACCCGTCCGGCGACTCGCCAAAATCGTAGATCGGAATGATGTTCGTGTGGTGCAGGCGGGCGGCGGCCGCGGCCTCGCGCTTGAAGCGCGTCACCAGCTCGGGGTGCGCGCTGCTGACGAGCGCCGGCAGGAACTTGAGCGCGACCGGGCGATTGAGCTTCTGTTGTACCGCCTCATAAACCACCCCCATGCCGCCCCGCCCCACGACGCGCTTGATCTGGTAGCCCTCAATCTCCGGGAAACGCTCGCGCGGGCCCGTCCGGATCGTCGCCGACTCGTCCGCCAGCAGCGAAATGTCCGTGGACGTCGGCGCGCCCCCGCCGAACGCACGGGGCGTCTCCGTCTGCGTGGGTGAAGAGTCCGAGGCGGCCAGGATTCCCTTCACACCCGCCGCGAACTTGTTCTCGCGCCGCAGCACGTCATACGCTGTCTTGCAGCGCGCACACGACGCCAGATGCCCCTTCAGATGTCGAACGGTCGTCCGATCCAGTTGGCCGCGGGCGTAGCGCTCGAGCTGGTCGCGGTTCAGGCAGTCTTCCATGCAGCGCCTACAGAACGTCGCCAACGAGCTGCGTGACCTCCTCCCGCAGCCGGCGGATCATGCGCGTCTTGGCCAGGTAGACCTGGTTGGCCGAGAGGCCCAGCGTTTCACAGACTCGCTCGACCGGCCAGTCCTGCAGCACGTACAGCCGGAACGCCTGGACCGTATGGTCCGCGCAGCGAAGTTCCAGCCGGGCCACGCAATAGACCAGGTGCTCGCGCAGCCAGAGGCGCTCCCACGGGGCGTCGGGCGCCGGCGCCGCGGCCCACGCCTCGAAATCCCCGGCGCGGGCCTGCCGCGGACGCTTTCGCCGCCACAGGCTGGCGATCTGATGTTGTACCAGCGTGCGCAGGTAGCCCCGGAAGCGCCCCCGATTCGGCGAGTAGCGAAAACGCCGCATGTGCTGGGCCAGCAGCTTCATGCACTCCTGCGCGACTTCCTCCGCGTCGTCCGCGTGCAGGCCGCGCGCTCGGGCGTACTTCCTGATCAGCGGGAAATACAGGGCAAAAAACTCCCGCCAGGCGTCCCCGTCGCGGACGTCCCGCACCCGACCCAGAAGCGTGGCGCTGGTGGTCTCCATACCGCTCGGCGCGCATCATAACCCTGCGACCGCCCGCAGAATACCGCTACGGCAGCCAGGCACGGATTGCAGCCCCCGACGAGCAACGCACGGCGCACCGACTTAAGTGACATTCCGCAATGCACTTATGGCCGCCCCCGGCGCGTGTCTACGTCGAAACCGAGCGGCTGCCTACACGATTGTGGTACACTGCTGACAGACTCGTGAACGCCGGGTGTATCACCTCGGGTAGATTTGGCCCGCGGAGGGTTTGGCCATGTGTCGTTACCTGTCTGCTGTGGACGGCATAGCCCGTCGTAAGCGCGTCTCGAGCGAGTCGCCGCGCTGTGGTTGGCCCGGCTGGGCGCAGGTCGCGCTCGGCATGGCGTTCGTCCTGGCCGCGGCGTCGGTCACGGCTCGCGGGCAAGGGGCCGGGTGGGCGCTCGACTTCGACGGCGTGAACGACTACGTCTCGGTCTCGCACGACCCTTCGCTGAACCTCACCGGGAGCTACACGATCGAGATGTTCCTCAAGCCGGACGGAACATTCGACGCCTCAGCGAGCGACTACCAGGGCGTGCTCGACAAGGGCGACTACCAAGTGTTCCTGGACCCCAACGACGGCAAGCTCCGGTTCGTCCAGCCGGGCGTAGGCGCCTTCTCGAACCGCTTCGGCCCAAACCCCGATGTCACGATCTTCGCGATGGCCGTGTACAACGGTGAGTTGTACGTGGGCGGCGCTTTCACGACGATCGCCGGCCAGAGCTGCAACCACATCGCTCGTTTCGATGGCTACCGCTGGCAGCCCGTCGGGACGGGCACGAACGGCCCCGTCTTCAGCCTGGCCGTCTACAGCTACGGGGGCAACAGCTACCTGTGCGTGGGCGGCGGCTTCAGCACGGCCGGCGGCAAGACGGTCAGTAACATCGCCGCCTGGGGTCTCGGCACGTGGGACAATTCGCTCACCACGCAGTTCGGCCAAGGCACCAACAACATCGTGTACGCGCTCCTCTCGCCGGGCGCCGGCCAACTGTACGTGGGCGGGACTTTCACGACGGCCGGCGGTGGACCCGCAAGCCGGATTGCGTTCTTCAACGGCGCCTCCTGGAGCGCGCTGGGCACGGGCATCCAGGGCGGCACCAACCCCACAGTCTATGCTCTCGCCGGAACCGGCCCCATCTACGTGGGCGGGAGTTTCGACCATGCCGGCGGCGTCGCCGCGAACAACATTGCCTCGTGGTCGGGCACGACCTGGTCGAGCCTCGGCGCCGGGGTGAATGGGGTGGATGGAACCGTGTACGCGCTGCTCAGGCCCGCGACCGGAAACGTTCTGTACGTCGGCGGCTACTTCGTCTACGCCGGCGGCTTGTACGCGCGGAACCTCGCCATGTGGAGCACCAGCGGGTCGGGGTGGTCCGCGTTTCCGATGCAGATCAGCCAGACGTACCGCACCGTGTACGCGCTGTGTCAGTGGGGCACCAACCTGTACGTCGGCGGCGATTTCTGTTGCATCGGCAGCGATCAGACCAGCGGTATCTTCAAATGGGACGGCAGTAACTGGAGTATGCTCGGCAGCGGGCTGGGCGGAGGTTACTACGCGGCCCGCACTTTGGCAGTCTACAACCCCGGCGCGGGCGACAGACTGTACGTCGGCGGCGAGTTTGAGTCGGCCGGCGGTCTGCCCACGCAGGGCTTGGCGCGCTGGACCGGCTCAATCTGGGATGCAACCTGGGGCGGCACGAACGACAGCGTCAACGCATTCGCCGCATACAACAGCTTTCTCTATGCCGGCGGACGCTTCGGGGTCGCGAGCGGGTATAGCGCGCAAAGCGTGGTCCGCTGGGACGGCACGGCGTGGGGCACCGTTGGATCCGGCCTAAACAACTACGTCTTTGGACTGGCGACCTATGGCAACGCGCTGTACGCCACCGGAAGCTTTACCGCTTCCGGCGGCGTGCCCGTCAGCCGGATCGCCAAGTGGGACGGCAGCCAATGGTCCGCGCTCTCTACCGGCTTGGACGACCTTGGCTGGGCCCTCGCCGTCTATAACAACGAGCTGTACGTGGGTGGATCGTTTGCCACCGCCGGCAGCGCGCCGTGCAGTCGCATCGCGCGGTGGAACGGCTCGACGTGGCACGACCTGGGAGCCGGCGTCACGTCCACCTCCACTCCCGCCGTCTATGCACTCGCAGTGTATGGCAACGAGCTGTACGTCGGCGGCCGGTTCACGCAGGCCGGCGGCCAGCCCGCCAACAACATCGCCAAGTGGAACGGCAGCACGTGGACTGCGGTGGGTTCCGGCACGAACAACAGCGTTTGGGCCCTGGCGGCCTACAACGGGGAACTCTATGCCGGCGGCGAGTTCACCACCGCCGGCGGCGTGTCTGCGAACCACGTCGCGCGCTGGAACGGCAGCACCTGGGCCGCCGCCGGTAGTGGCCTGAGCGGGGGCCCCGTACCGCAGGTATGGGACTTCGCGGTCTACAACAACGAGCTCTACGCCGGTGGGAGCTTCACCGTTGCCGGCGGCGTGTACGCCCCCAACATCGCCAAGTGGAACGGCGCCGCCTGGAGCGCCGTCGCCGACGGCGTGGACGACATGGTCGAGTCCCTCGGCGTCAATGGCAACGAACTGTGGCTGGGCGGCTCGTTTCACACCGCCGGTAGCGTGTTGAGTGAGCACGTGGCCACCTGGGTTCAGCCCGTCCGCACCGTCGCCTCGTCCCGCACGAGCTGGCCCCCCAAGCAGCACCATGTCGCCATCACGCACGATGGGACGAATCTGCGCATGTACGTCAACGGCGTGCTGGAAAACACGGCGTCGACGTCCGGCACGACGGCCGAGACCACCGGCACGCCGCTCTGGATCGGCCGCAGCAGCGGTCCGCCCGTGGACGGCGGCGCCGGCCAGTTCTTCGACGGCCAGATGGACGAGTTCCGCATCTGGACTGTGGCACGTTCGCAACCCCAAATTCGCGACTACATGAACCGCAAGCTGACCGGAACAGAGGCAGGGTTGATGGCGTACTACCGCTTCGACGAGGGAACCGGCGCGGTGACCGACGACTCGTCGCCCAACATCAACGCCGGCTCCCTGGTCGGCCCGACCTGGGTCACCTCCGCCGCCCCGCTCGGCGATGCCGCATACTGGTCAACCGGCGGGACCTCGATTGCGCTCAGCAGCCCCTACGGCGACTGGTTCGAGATCACGGCCATTACCGGCGCGCCTCCCTTCGCCGCTCTCATGCGCGTGGACGGCCCGCCGAACACCACGCAGGTCGGCCCCGGCGTCTACCAGGTTTTCGATTCGCATTACTTCGAGGTGTGGATTCCCGACGGCAACTCGCCGCACTACACTGCCGTCTATCACTATGCGGGGCACCCCGACATCGTCGATGAGAACGCGCTCGTGCTCGGCTCCCGCGCGAACGCCGCCCAGAGCTACTGGGCCGACACGGACGCGACGCGGAACACGAGCACCGATACGCTGACCGTGCCGAACCAGAGCGGCACGCAGTACATCCTCGGCGAGGCCGGCTATCACCTGACGATAGCTGTGTCGCCGCCCGGCGCGGGCACAACCGATTCGCCGCCGGGCACGGGCGCCGTGCAGCGCATCGGTTCCACGGTGCCGGTGCAGGCCGTGCCGAATCCGGGCTACGTCTTCGAGTATTGGGCGACTTCGACGGGAACGCCCGTCACGCCAGATCCTGATTGTGCCAGCAGCGCCGCCGTGCTGATGGACATGGACAAGACCGTTACCGCCGTCTTCGCGGCCGGGTCGGTCGTCGACAGCTCCTGGCTGGGCGGCACGCCCTGCGGCAGGGACCCGCTCGGGTGTTGGAATACCGCCGACAACTGGTGTCCGACGCTCGTGCCCGACAACGTCACCGACATGAGCTTCGACGTCGACATCCCCAGCGGCGGGCAGGTCACGCTGAACATGTCCCCAACCATCGACGCGCTGTCGCTCGGCAACGAGGCCTTGGTAACCGTTAACGCGGCGAGTGGCGCCGCTGTGCGGACCCTCGCCGTCCTCAATCCCATCACCATCGGCGACACTGGCACTTTCTTCGCGGCCGACGGCAAGCGCCTGCTGCTCGACGCCCCCGCCATTGACCAGATCGCCGGCGGCGTCCTGCAGGCCGGTTGGGGCGGCGTCATCCAGATCAACGGCGCCCTGGTTACCGGCGGCTACGCCGTCACGTTGGATTCCGAGAGCCGCATCGAACTCATCGGCGGCGCCGAGTTCCGCAATGTCACGATCCAATCCCACCCCGGCCGCACCGAGGCCGAAACCGTCGCCGTGCCCGACGCACAAAGCGGCGTGCTCGGCGGCAACATCGACGATTCCGGCGGCATCCGCGTGGACGCCGCCACCGATGTGACCGTCCTCGCCCCCGGGCCCACTGGCGTTGCGCTCACGGGCTTCGGCCGCGTCGCGCTCGGCGACGAGAACCTCGCGTGGTTTGGTGCCTTCGGCCGCACGATCACAAATGACACGGCCCACCGCATCGAAGGCGCCGGCGTCGTTTGGGGGCACCTCATCAACCGCGGGACAGTCACCGCCAACGAGCCGGGCAAGATCCTCACGATCTCGTCGCCGGGCAACAAGAACAACACTGGCACGATGCAGGCCACGAACGCGGGCATCCTGTCGCTGGCGGACGACATCACCGGCAACGGCACCTTCCGCGCCGACGGCGGCACAATCCAGACCAGTTCCGACAAACGCGGCCTGTCCATCACCGGCACCGAGCTGATCGCCACCAACAAAGGCGCCGTGCAGATCATCGGCGACGCCGACCTCGCCATGACCACCGTCACCATCAACCACGGCGGCGTCGTCCAGGGTGTCGGCTCGTCCGCGGCGACTCTGACGGTCAACTCCATCAGCCTCACTGCCGACGAGACCGGCGGCGACGAGATGCTGCTCAACGGCACGATGTCCGTCAATGCGACCGGTCCGGTCAGCGTGGACGGCGGCACATGCACCCCCAGCCGCGGGTGCACGCCGCCGATTCTCAAGATGAGCGACTCTGCCGTCTTGACCGCCGCCAGTTTGATCGCCGTCCAAGGCGGACAGATCGACACGCTCGGCTACTCAACGACGGATGTGGCCGGTGCGCTGACGCTCGACAGCGCTGCGACCTTCGCATGCTCGTCGGTTTCCTCCCACGCCAGCGCGACCGTTGGATCGCTGACGATCGCCAACACCGGCGGCACGGGTGCCGCGCTGAGCCTCGACAGCCACATGAGCATGCACGTGCTCGGCGATGTGACCGCCAGCGGTACGCGCGACGGGCGCGGCTGCACGCCGCCCATCCTCCGCTCCACGAATGTCGGGGCCCTCCAGATCGATGGCCGCCTGATTCTCGACGGCTACGTACAGGTCGCAATCGGCGGCGCCTACGGCCTCACGCTCGGCGGCGATCTCATAAACCACTCGACGGACCCCAATCTGTTCGGTTGCTCGCAACTGCACCTGACCGGCCCAGGCAGTTCAGGCGGCGAACACACGGTCGAGGTCGCCGGCACCGACCACGGGCCCTTTGCCATAGGGCTCCAGTCCAACTTCGCACTGCCGTACCTTGATATCGCGCCCGGCGCGACCGTGCACTTTGTCGACCAGTTCGACAACGACCCGAATGCACAGGGACCGTGCAGCGAGGCGCTGTACGTCTCTACGTTCGTGCTCGGCGGCGGGGCCTCGCTCGAGCTCGACAACTGCCGAGTCTACTACTGGAGTCTGTTCGCGGACCCGAACGGTCCGCCCGCCCAGATTACCATCGTCGGCTGCGGCGCGTTGATCCGGATAAGCAACCCCGATGTCGACGGAGACGGCGACGTCGACATGGTCGATTTCGGCCTGTTCGTGGGCTGCCTCCACGGCCCCGGCCCCGGCAGCATGGACCCCGCGTGCGACCCGGCCGACCAGGACCGCGAAGGCGACGTCGATTTGGCGGACTTCGCCCTCCTCCAGCCAGCGTTTACCGGCGAGATACTCCGCCCGGAATGACGCGCGCACTCAGGCAGCGGCGCGGCTAACGCTTCTGCCACTCGAAGTTGGCTTCGAGGAACAGGCCTCGGCCCCGCGCTACACCCGGCTGATGTGGTCCGGGTGCTCGCGGACGTGCGCCTCGATCCCGTCCGCATACTGCTGCATGACCCGGCCAATGAGTTCCGGGTTCTCGCCCGCCTCGCCCTCGCCGGGCACGTACAGCGGCGGATTCACGATCATCCGGTAGTAGAAGTTCGGCCGCGAGACGACGAAGGCCTGGAAGATGGTCGCACCGCACCGCAGCGCGACCTGCAGCGTGCCGGTCAGAAACTCGCGCGTCTGGCCGAACACGCGCACCGGGCAGGTCTTCAACTGCAGCCCGCGCACCCGCCCCACGTCGAGCGCCGTCCCCACCACGCGGTTCTCCTGAAAACACCGGTAAATGTCGCGCGGAAAGCTGTCCGCATACAGCACGCGAATCCCGGCGTACTCCGGGAACGTCCGGGCGTACTTCTCCTGCATGTAGACGCGGAGCATGCCCTCATTGCGGTCGCGCACGCCGGCACATTTGTAGCCCAGCAGCGCCATCAGCAACGCCGCGACGTGGTGCGACCCGTGGTGGCTCATCATCACGTACACCCCCCGCCCGCGGGCCAGACCCTCGTCCAGGTACTCCTGCCCGTGGAAGCGAATCCGACGCATGATCTTGTCACGCGGCAACCGGTCGAAAATCAGGTAGAACAGCTTGTCGCAGCGCGTCCGGCGGAAGTACTGGTGGATGATGTCACGCTGCCGCGTTGCGTCCAGACCCTCCGGGAATACGTCCCGCAGCTCGCGGCGATAGCGGCCCCGGCGCTTGAAGTTGATCAAGTACTCGATCGTGCCGAACCACGACCCGAACAGGTACAGCCCCTTCAGGCTGAATGCGCCGACCCACGCGGCGAGAAACCAGCGCACGAAGCCGAATTTCGCCCGGTCATACCAGCTCGCGCGTTTTTCCCCGCGGGGCAGCGCCCCGGACGATTCGCCCATGCCGCGCGCCGGTCCGGTCGCGGACGCGGGCGCGACACTGGGCGCAGGCGGGCTCGGCGGGGTCCTCGTTTGCACAGCGAGCGCATTGTGCGGGCTCCGCCGGGGCCACGCAATACCCGCCCAGCCGCGCCCCAATCCGAGCTGCGCACGGCCGTAAGCGGCCTGCGTTCGTCCGCGGAGCGGTTTCTGGCGCCCGGGCGACCTCGAATTGTGCTACGCGCGCCACGCTGCTCCCCCGCTGGTGCTACGATTCGCCGTGCGGCCTACAGTCAAAAGAGGGATCTGATGTGCCGGATTCGCACCATTGCGATCCTGCTGGTGTCGGTCGGCGCGGCGCCGCTGGTCCGAGCGGCGCGGCCAGATTATGCGTATCCGGATCAGGTCGCAGCACTCGAGGCCCTCATTTCGACCTCGGTTTCGCCGGAGGCAGGAGCGGCTCCGGACCCGGATGACCTCGTGCAATTGAGCCGCCTGCTGGCCGACCCGTGCGATCAACTCCGCTGGCTGCTGGCGCAGACCCAGGCGTTGGGCGCGCAGTCGGAGCGGAAGCCCGTGGCCCGGAAGCTGGCGCAGGCCGCCGCGCGGCGCGGGCAGAAGCTGGCCGACCTCGGCCTGCTCGAGGATTGCCGCTCGATTGTGCCGGACCTGCGCGACGCAGCCGCTCGACTCGAATCGCTTGGCGATCTCACGGATCCCGATGAGCTGCGCAAGCGGCTGGAGCAAGCGCAAGGACTGCCGGACCTTGACCGCTACGCGAGGTTCAAGCTGCTGGCACGCGGGGTCCCAGCGGCCAAGCTCCTGTCCGGCAACACGCGCGAAGACTGGGATGCGCCCCGCCGCGTGCTCGACCGCCTTGCGGGCGCGGCCGATCTCCCCGCGTTCGCCGAGCTGCGCGACCTGCGGCAAGGGTTGCTCGCAGCGTACGACAAGTATGCCGCCCAGCAACCGCCGGCGTTTCCCGACGCGTCGCAACAGCAGAACGTGACCGCTTCGTTCCGGATCGCCGCGGCGCTCGCGGACCGCGCGCTGGGTCTGGATGCGGACGACCAGCCCGCCTCTGGGTCGCCGATCCCATACCCGAAGAGTCCGGAAGAGTGGACGGCGCTGGCCGCGTCGCTGGAGCCCGATGCGCTGCGCACCTGGGCCACGCTGGCGCGTCTGTTGGCCGCCAGCCCGCCGGCTGGCCAGACGGCTCAGTCCGCGGCGGTCGCCGCGGCGCGCGCTGCCTGGAGCGACGTTCGCAAGCTGCAGCCCGAACTATGGCCCGCCGTGGACGACCCCAAGAACGGCTGGCTGGCCCGCCTGGGGAGTACCGAGCGGCTGCTCGAGCCGGACAAGCTGCCCCTGGCCAGCGGCTTTGGCGCGGCCCGTGCCACGGCGCGCCGGCGTGCGGAGGACGAGCTGCGCGCCTTGCTACGTAGCGGCGATCCCACCGACGCCGGCCTGGCCGACCGCGTCCTCCAGGCCATCGAGCGCGCCAAGGCCACCGACCTCGGCTTGGACACGGATTTCCAGCCCGTGAATCTGACAGCGCTCATGACGATGCTCGGCGCCAAATCCGACAATTGGGTGTACCTGTTCGTCGAGTTGTGCGACCTGCACGGCACCGCGCCCGGCGCACCGGCGTCCTTCTGCGGCGTGGCGGTCTATCGGCGGGAGTATGCCCGTTACACGCCGGGCCGGGAGTACACGGACCAGTGCGTCGCGAAGGTCATTCGTTCTGCTGAAAGTCCGGAGGACCTAGTGCGGGCCGCGCTGGCCGCGCCGGGCCCGCCCCTCGCCGGCAACGCCCGAATTCGCAAGGACGCCCGCATCATCATCGCCCCGGACGGCGCGCTGCCGCCGAGTTGGTTCGCATTCGAGCGGCAGACGCTCCTGCAACCGACGGAGTGGACCGCCGGCGATCCAGCTTGGGTGGTCTATACGCCGTCAGCCTCCGCCATCAGCTCCGGTCGCTGGCCGCTCGACGGGACGCTGCGCGCGTGGTATCGCGCGGCGGTTCGGGCCGGCCGGCCGGCCGCGGCACTCGGTGCGGACACGCTGCCGCTCGCGCTGCGCCAAAGCCCCGGCCCGCCCCTCCAGTCGCGTCTGCTCGGGACGCTGACCGTCTTCCGGGTCGCGCTGGACGCGACCCCGCCGCGGCCGGACCGCGAGGAGTTGTTCGATTTCCTGGCCGCCAAGCGCGCCGCGGCGATCCCCGCGATCCCCCTGTGCGTGGCCGGCGGCACCTCGGAAGCGGCCCCGTAGCGCGGATCGCTTGGCTGCCACTACGGCGTCAGGGACCGTCGTACAGCACGGTGTGGACACAACGAAGCTCGCCCGCTCGGGCCGTTGAGCGGCCCGTTGTGCGCGATACTCGAGCGCGGACGCGAGCTTGAATCCAGCGTAGTATCCGTTACGGACCCGGCCGGCCACAAGATGGGCCAGGGCCCGAGCGTGGCCAGCAGGAGACTTCAGCATGAACGAAATCACGTGGGAACAGGCGCAAGCGGGCGTCGAGGCGGCGGTCGCGAAGTCCCGGGAACTGGGGCTGAAGATGAACGTCGCGGTGGTCGACACCGGCGCGAACTTGAAGGCCTTTGCCCGAATGGACGGAGCGTGGCTGGGCTCGATCGACATCGCGATCCGCAAAGCGCGGACGGCCCGCCTGTTTGACATGAACACCGGCGAACTCGGCAAACTCTCGCAACCCGGCGGAGCGCTCTTCAACATCGAGCACTCCAACGGCGGCCTGATCACCTTCCCGGGCGGCATCCCCATCCGCGACCGGGCCGGCGAGGTCATCGGTGCCATCGGCGTCTCCGGCGACACCGTCGAAAACGACCATCAGGTCGCGACGGCCGGCGCGGCGGCGGTGCGGTGACGAGACAGTGCGGTGACCTCGGTGCGGTGCAGCAGCGCTCATCCGGATGGCCGAGCACGGCACAGCCGAACCACCCGATGACCCGGGCGGCTCGACTCGCCGAGCAAAGCTGGTCGCTTTGCACAGGCTGTCGCCCGGTCGTACGATTCGTAGGCTGTTGTCGGACCATGTGCTGAGCGGAGGTGTCAGACCATGCCGCGCACAAATCGAATCGAGGTCAACCCGAAGGTCATGCTCGGCAAGCCGGTGATCCAAGCACGCGCATTCCCGTGGAGCTCGTGCTGCGCAAACTGGGTGAGGGGGCGAGCGAGGCGGACCTGCTGGCGGCTTATCCGCGCCTGAAGCGAGCCGACATTCGAGCCGCGCAATCGTACGCCGCGGATGCGCTCGCGCACGAAGACGTAATCGCCGAACCCCGGCGGCGGCGGACCGGGTCCTAGGTGATGCGGAGGCCGGCGCATGACGCTGACACATCAAACCGTCGGCAACGTCGGACTGTACTACGTGTGCTACAAACTGTCCCGGATGGGTTGGAATGTCATGCCCACCGCTCGGAACGCGCGCGGCATTGACATCCTGGCGTATTCCACGGACGCGAAGCGCACGCGGACCATCCAGGTGAAGTCCCTGTCCCGCGCGAGCCCGGTCCCATTGGGCAAGAGTCTCGACCATCTAATCGCGAATTTCGTAGTCATCTGTCGGAACGTGCAGACAGAACGGCCAGAGTGTTTCGTCCTCAAGGCGGACGAGTGCAAGCAGGCTCACCGCGGCGTCAAAGGCGACAAGGTCAGCTACTGGCTTCAGCCCAGGCAGTATCAGAAAGACGACTACCGCGAGCGGTGGGATCGCATCGGCTCGGGGTCTGAGGGGCTGCCACCCGGATCGCGCACGGCGCTGGCCACGCCGTAAACCGGAAAGCCGATGCCGGAGAAACCGGGTGGCCCCAAGCCGCGGCCATGTCGCTCATGCGCCACTCGCCTTGCGAGCGGGACAGGGGGGCTGTT
>PMMM01000100.1 GCA_003162245.1 Phycisphaerales bacterium | reverse complement strand
AGCTTTCCGGCGGGCAGCAGCAGTTGGTGGCCGTGGCGCGCGCCCTCTCCTGCAACCCCAAGCTGCTCCTGGCCGACGAGCCCACCGGGAACCTGGACACGGCGACCGGCAACACCGTCATCGAGATATTGACCGCCCTCGCGCATGACGAAGGCAAGTGCGTGCTGATGGTGACACACGACGAGAGCATCCTGGATGTATCCGACCGCGCTTTTCATATGAGAGACGGGCACCTGAGTGATATCACCGGACAATCTTAGGGAGTGGAGATGAAGAAGATCTTGTGCCTGATCGCAGGGGCGCTCCTGGTCGTAGCGATCATCGGGCTGGCCGGCTGCGGCGGATCGAGCCAGACGACAGGGGGATCGGGCAGTAGCAACAGCACCGTGAGCGAGGCCGATCTCGGAGTTCCTGTCTACCCAGGCGCCACAAAGGTGGACATGACCAGCGCCGGAGGCCCTGCGGGCACGGACTCCAGCAGGCCACAGCCGTCGGGCGCCAACGGCAGCATGCCCGGGCCCGGCAACGGGACGCCGCCGACTGGCGGGGCCACTCCTCCCGGAGGCTCCAGCGCTCCAGGGCCCACGGGCAGCGCTCCCGGCATGAACGGACAGAACCCCGGCAACATGAACGCGACGATGCTGTGGACGAAGGACTCGGTCGAGAAAGTCTCGGCATGGTACAAGAAGCAGCTTTCCAGCAAGACGGACTTCAAGGAGCAGACCGCTCCGACCGGCGCGGGCGGGAACCAGGGCGGCGGTGTCGTCGACGCCCTCGGCGTCAATCCACTGGATTTCGCGCATGGCCTTCAGCCACGTCCGCTGTTGCTTGGCCAGGCGCCGGGAGTGGATCTTGATCTGCTCCACCGCCTCCTCCAGCGACCCGCGCCCTGCAAAATGCTCAAAGAGCTCGGCGTAACCGACCGCTTGCCCCGCCTGCTGCCCCACGCCGCGCGGATCGCTCCAGACCCGCCGCGCCTCATCGACCAAACCCGTGGCCACCATCCGCTTCACGCGCAAATTGATCCGGCGATTAAGGTCCTCCCGCGACCGGCGCAAACCGATCAGCATCCACCGCCAATCGCGCCGCCGCGGCCCGGCGCCTTCCCATTCGCGCTGTAGCTCGCTGATCCGCTGTCCCGTGACGTGATGGACTTCCAGCGCCCGCTCGATCCGCCGCAGGTCGTTGCGGTGGATTCGCGCGGCCGCCGTCGGATCAACGCGCTCCAACTCAGCGTGCAGGACCTCCAGTCCTTCGGTCACGGCCCGCCGGCGAAGCTCGGCACGGAACTCCGGATCGGCCGCCGGCCCCTCGAAGATGCCCGCGTACCAGCACTTGAGATACAACAGCGTGCCGCCGACGGCGACGACCGGCCGGCCGCGACCATGAATCTGCTCGACCGCGTGGTCCGCCAGTTCGACGAACCGTGCCGCGCTGAAGCTCTCCCACGGGTCGGCCACGTCCAGCAGGTGGTGCGGGACGGCCGCACGCTCCGCCGCGGGCGGCTTGGCCGTGCCGATGTCCATCCCGCGGTAGACCTTCATCGAGTCCACGCTGACGATCTCTGCCCCGATCGCCCGGGCCAGCGCGCGGCCGAGCGTCCCCTTGCCCGCCGCCGTGCAGCCGACAATGGCGATGACCCGGTTCTCCATGCAAACCTTCCGTCGTCCGTTCGGTCTTACCTTTTGACCGGTCGCACGCGAGCGGCGATTATATAGACCGGTCGGTCGAATCAACGAGGAGGCCCGTACGATGGTTGCACGAGGATGGTGGTTGGGTGTGGCGGCCGGCGTCCTGCTCGCCGCGGTCGGGTGCGTCAAGGCGCCCGACAACATCTCGGTCAACGTGGGCGGCGACAACCGCCCGGCCCCGGTGGACAGCAGCCGCGTGCCGCAGACGCCGACGCTCGACGACTGCCGCGCCGAGCTGGTCAAGGCGTACCAGAACATCCAGTATCTGGAAGGCCAGAACGAGAAGCTCAAGAAGAAGGCGGATGATTACAAGCGCGAGCGCGACGACTGCCGCAAGCGCCTCAAGAAGCACGAAGCGGATTAGGCCGCACGCCGTCTCCGACGGCCTGAGCCTGCCATGCCGGTGACGTTCATCCTCGGCCGCGCCGGCGCGGGGAAGACGCGCGCCTGCCTCGACGCGCTCCTCGCGGAACTCGCGCGCCCGGATGACACGCGCCGGCTGATCCTGCTCGTCCCCGAACAAGCCAGCTTCCAGATGGAGCGCGCCCTCGCCGTCCGCGCGCCGGGCCACGGCTATCACCGGACCGCGGTTCTCAGCTTCTCCCGTCTCGCCCACGCGGTCTTCAACGACACGGGCTCTGAGCCCCCGTCCGTGACCGCGCGCACCCGCGCCTTGGTTCTGCGCCGCCTCGTCGCTCAGCAGAGCCCAGCTCTGCGCATCCTCCGCCGTGCTGCCCGCACGCCGGGGTTTCGCGACGAACTCAGCCGGATCATCGAGGAGCTGCTGCGCGAGAACGTACCGCCCGCCGACCTGAGCGCCGCGGCCGACCGCATTGCTGATACCGACAGCGCCGCAAAAGTGCGCGAGATCGCCGCCCTGTACGCCGAGTATCTCGCCTGGCTCGGCCCGCAGCGCACCGACTCCGCCGCCCGTCTCGCCGTGCTCCGCGCGCGCCTCGCCGACGTGGCCTGGTTGCGCGGCGCCTCCATCTGGGTCGATGGCTTCGCCGGATTCACCGGCCAGGAACTCGAGACGCTCGTCGAGTTGGCCTGCCTCGCCCGCGACGTGACGATCACGCTGCTCGTCGATCCGCACGCACCCGCCGTGGCCGACCCGCGCCGCACGCCCGATCCGCTCGGCCTCTTCCAGCGCACGGAGGTCACGTACCAGCGGCTGCTCCGCCTTTTCGACGCCGCCCGCGTGCCCGTCGCGCCGCCGATCCGCCTCACACCGCCCGCGCTGCCGCGTTTTGCGAGTGCCCCGCAGCTCGCGTCGCTCGAGCTCGGCCTCGCCGCCCAGCACGATGCCCCCGGTGCCGCCGCACCGCCCGCCGACGTGCGTGTCCTCGAATGCCCCACGCACCGTGACGAGCTGCGCGCCGCCGCCCGCTGGATTCGCACCCAGATGGCCGACGCCGGCGGACGCCTGCGCTTGCGC
This sequence comes from Phycisphaerales bacterium, assembly GCA_003162245.1. Lineage (GTDB taxonomy): Bacteria > Planctomycetota > Phycisphaerae > UBA1845 > Fen-1342 > Fen-1342. The sequence continues at coordinate 32,202 of PMMM01000100.1, read as the reverse complement.
GACTTCGCCGTCATCGCCCGCGACCTCTCGCCTTTTGCCCAGATTGTCGCGGAGGTCTTCGCCGAATACGAAATCCCGTATTTCCTCGACCGTCGACAGCCAATGGGCGCCCACCCGCTCGCTCGCCTGGTCTCCGCTCTGTTCGACGCGGCGGACACCGACCTCGACGTGCCCCCGATGGTCCGCCTGCTGCGCACCCGCCTGCTCCCGCTCTCCCGCGAGCAAGCCGAGGACCTCGAAAACCTCGTGCTGAGCGGCGCCGTCCGCGGTGCGACCCTCTGGCGACAACCAACCTGCCAACTTGAGTACGATCAGACTACCGCCTTCGCCGCGTCGCACCCCCGGCGCCTCCGCATTGTGACCGCCCTCGATCCGCTCCTCGCCCTGCAACAACAAGCCGACGGCGCGACCGGCGCCATCTGGGCGGAAACGCTGCACGGGACGCTGGAGAGCCTCGACGTGCGCGACGTAATCGCCGCGTGGGTCGCCGAAGCCCGCGCCGCGCGCCGCTGGCAGAGCGCCGAGGTGCACCGCCTCGCGTGGGAGGCGCTCTGCGCCGTCCTGGACGACCTCCACGACGCGCTCGCCGAGACGCCGCTGCTCGCCGGCGACGTGAGCGCCATCGTCGGCACCGCCCTGGCCGAAACGACTCTCGGCCTCGCCCCGCCGACCGTCGACCAGGTCCTGGTCAGCTCCATCGAGCGCAGCCGCCACCCCGACATCAAGCACGCCTGGGTCTTCGCCTTCAACGAAGGCGTTTTCCCCGCCCGTCCGCCTGAAGACATTCTGCTCAGCACCGCCGAGCGCGACGCCCTCGCCCAGGCCGGCTTATCCGCGCCCGCCGCGCACCGGCAGGACGCCTTCGGCGAGCGGCTTCTGGCCTACATCGCCCTCACGCGCCCATCGCTCGGCCTCACGATCAGCTACGCCACCGTCGGCGACGACGGCGCGCCGCTCCAGCCCTCGCCTCTGCTCGCGGATGTCACGCGCGCCCTCCCCGGCCTGCCGACCGAGCGTTTCAACGAGCACGAGCCGCCTGTCTGCCTGCCCGAGCTGGCCCGCCAGTACCTGCGCGTCCGTCGCGACGACCGGCAACGCGCCCAGCGCCGCCGCTACGAGCGAGTCCTCGACCAAGCGCGCGCGCAGCCAGCCGCCGCCGATCGCCTCACTTGGCTCTTGCGCGGCGGAGCGTATCGCAACGACCCCGCGCCGTTAGGCAATTACCGACACGCCGACGCCCAACCCAGCGATGTCATCTGGCGCGCCTCGCCGTCCGAAGTCGAAGCCTACCTCCAGTGCCCGTTCCAGCACTTCGCGCGCTTCGCCCTGCGCCTCGACCCCGCCCGTGGCCCACAACCCCTCCGTTGGGACCTCGGCGTCGAGGCCCACAAGCTGCTCGCCGACGTAACCCGCCGCGCCATCCGCGAACCCGCCGGCGTCACGCAGCTCTCCGACGACCGTTGGCAGGAACTCCTCGCCGACGCCGTCCGCCAATGGCACGACCAGCAGCCGCCGGACCTCGCCCAGCGCCGCCCCGACTTCGTCTCGCTCAGCGCCCTCCTCCCCGCGTTGCTGCGCGACCTCGTCCTGGTCCACGCCGCCCGCTGGCGCCGCGGCCGCTTCGCACCGCTCGCCTGCGAACAGGAATTCGACCCGCGCGGCGGCCCCGACGTGTGGCCCGCCGCCGAGTTGCATCTGCCCGGCGGACAACGCGTCCACCTGCACGGCCGCCTGGACCGCATCGACCAGACCCTCGCCGGCGACCCGCGACTCTTGCTCGTCTACGACTACAAGAGCACCGCCGAACCCGTCCGCGGCGAGTTCCTCATCGGGAAGCGTCTGCAACTCTTCATCTATCTGCTCGCCGCCCGCCACGCCCCTGCGGACGCCGCGGCGCTGCCCGCGGGCGTTTTCCTCGCCCCGCTGTACCCCGACCTTGCAGTGCTCGACACCGGCTACGTCGCCGATGCCCCGCCCGCCGAGCAACTCATGTACATGTTTCGCCCGCGTGGCCTGTTCAGCGATGCGGCCGCCCAATTGCTCCACCCGCAGCACACCCAAGGCCACTCGCCCATCGCCCAGATGCAGCGCAAGAAAGACGGTGCGTTCGCGCACACGGCGGATGCCGTCGAAGCGCCCGACATCGACGCCCGCCTCGCCCTCGCTGAGCAGACGGTGCTGTTCGCCGCCGGCGGCGTCGCCGCCGGCCGCATCGACGTGGCTCCGCTGGTGGAGAAGCGCACGCTGGCCTGCCGCACCTGCGACTTCCAGACCGTGTGCCGCTTCGACCGTGCGTTCAACCGCCCACGCCTCGCAGAGGCCGTCTTGCCGCGGCTCGCGACCGCCGGCGACGCGGAAGGGGGGTCGGATGAAGCTGACTGACAGCCAGCGCGCCGCCATCGACTACCGCGGCTCGAACCTGCTCGTGGCCGCGTCCGCCGGCTCCGGCAAGACCGAGGTCCTGGCCCGCCGCTGCGTCGCGCTCATCGCCGACCCCGCGCAGCCCTGCGATGTCGAGCGCCTCCTGGTCGTCACCTTCACGCGCGCCGCCGCCGCCGAGCTCCGCGTCCGCATCGCCCGCATGTTGCGTGAAGCGGCAGAGCAATCCGCCGCGGCCGGGCCGCGTGCGCACCTGCGCCGCCAGGAACTGCTCGTCGAGACCGCCGACATCGGCACCATCGACGCCTGGTGCGGCCGCATCGTCCGCGAGCATTTCGCGCAGGCCGGCATCGACGTCGGCTTCTCCGTCCTTGGCGAACAGGACGCCATCCTGCTGCGACGCGAAGTGCTCGACGCGCTCTTTGACGGCATCCACCGCGGCGACGAGCCGCTCGCCGGCGAAGTCCGCGCGTGGCTGGCCCGTGCGCCCACCCCCGGCGACGACTTTCTCCGCGCCCTCGTCGCACGCCTCAGCGCCTTCCGCGAACACCTCGTGAACCCCGACGCGTGGTTCGACCGCCAGCGCGCCGCCTGCAACGTCAACGACGCCGCCGACGTCCTCGCCGCCGCCCTCGCCGAGGAATGCCTGTACCAGCATGAGCAAGTCCAGTCGCTCCTGGCCGAACCGACTACGAATGGTACGCCGCGCGCCCTGCAACCCTACGCCGACCAACTCGCAACCTGGTGCCAGCAGCTCGCGACCCCCGGCAAGCTCATCGAGGTCGCGGACGCCGTGGCCACCTTCAAGCTCCCCAAGCCGCGCCGCGGCGAAAGTGCGGAATCGCCGGCGGTAGGGGAGGTCCGCGACCGCTGGCTGAAAGGCCGCCTGCAGAAGCGCTGGTCACCCGACGACGTGCGCTCGATCCTGAAGCACGCCCCGCTGGTCGCCGGCCACCTTGCCACGCTGCTGCGTCTCGAAGCGCGCTATCAGCAATTGCTGAACGACGCGAAGCAGGCCCGCGCCGCGTACGAGTTCGCCGACGTCCTGCGCATGACCCTCGACCTCCTCGGCACGCCAACCGAACACCGCCGGCGCGCCCCCACGCCCATCGCCCGCCGCCTCCAGCAGCGCTACGACCACGTCCTCGTCGATGAGTACCAGGACACCAGCCCGGTGCAGGTCGAAATCCTGCGCCTCGTCACACGCGACGGCCCCGGCCAGTCGGACCGCTTCATGGTCGGCGACCTCAAGCAGAGCATCTACGGCTTCCGCGAGGCCGAGCCGCAGCTCTTTGCCGAGCTGATCGAGGCCTATGCCGCCAACCGCGCCGACGGCCGCGTGCAGTACCTCTCGGACAACTTCCGCAGCCACCCCGCGGTCCTGGACGGCCTAAACCGTCTGTTCGCCCTGCTCTTCGACCGCGCCCTGGGCGGCACGCCGTTCGACCCCGCCGAACGCCTCCGCGCCGGCCGCGACGAGATCGCCAATCCGACTCTCGCCGCCCGCCCGCGAATCGAAATTCACGTCATCGAGCAACCCGGCCGGCGTGCCGCGGAACCCACCGAGGGCGCCGACGATCAGGGCTCCGTCGAGACGATCGAGCGCGAGGCCCAGCTCGCGGCCGCGCAGATTCACAGCTTGCTGGCCACCGGCGTCCAGATCCCCGTCCGTGGCCCCGACGAGAAACTCGCCCTGCGCCCGCTGCGCCTCGCCGACATCGTCGTCCTGTTGCGTGCCGCCCGCCAGAACGCCGCCCACGTCGCGCGCGTCTTCCGCGCCAGCGGCATTCGCTGCCTCGCCGGCGCCCGCGAAGCGCTCCTCGACGCGGTCGAAGTCCTCGACGTGCGCAACGTGCTGCAGCTCCTCGTTAACCGCCGGCAGGACGTCCCCCTGGCCGCGTACCTCCGCGGCCCGTTGGTCGGCCTGTCCGCCGACGAATTGCTCGCGCTCCGCGCTGCGATGAAGGATGCCCGCGGCGATTTCTACGACGCCGTCATGCACTACCTCCGCCGCCATCCCAATCCCGTCCTTGCCCAGAAGCTCGCGCAAGCCCTCGCCCAGCTCGACGCATGGTCAGTTGCCGCCCGCGAGGAGGAGCTCCCGACGCTGCTCCAACGCATTCTCCACGACGGCGCCCTGCCTCTCTTCGCACAGGCCCTCCCCAGCGGCGACCAGCGCGTCGCCCTCCTCCGCGCCCTCCAGAACCTCGCCGCCACCTTCGCCACCGCCGGCCAGGGCATCGCCGAGTTCGTCGAATACCTGGACACGCTCGCCGCGGAGGACATCGACCCCGGCGCCCTCGCCGCCGGCGACGAGGACGTCGTGCGGATCATGACGATCCACGCCGCGAAAGGCCTGGAATTCCCCGTCGTTTTCTTGCTCGGAACGGGGGCCAAGTTCAACGATCTATCCCAGCGCGAAGGTCTGCTCTGCGACGAGCAACTCGGTCTCGGCCTCCGCTGCAAGGACTACCCCGCCCGCGCCGAGCTGACCAGCGCTCGCCACCTCGTGGCCCGCCAGCGCCGCGCCTGGCGCGAGCTCGAGGAAGAGCTTCGCCTGCTCTACGTCGCCACGACGCGCGCCCGCGAGCTGCTCTTCGTCGTCGGCACCGCATCCGAAGGTGCCTGGGCGGATTGCCGGGCCCGCTACGAGACCGCCGCCAGCGCCGTGCCGCTCATCTCCCGCCAGAGCGTCCGCCATCGCCTTGAGTGGATCATGATGGCGGCCGCCGCCGGCCGCTTGCACGAATCGCGCGATGGCTCCCCGCCGTCTGTGCCCGTCGTGACGCACCCAGCCACTGAAATCCGCGTCCCCGAGCCGGGCGCACCGGCGACAACGACGGAAACCCCGCCGCTACCGCCCTCCAGCGCGGACGATGAAGCCTGGGTCCAGCGTAGTTGTACATTGCTGGCCTCGCCGCCGGACCGCTCGTTTGCCAGCCTGCCCGCCGTGCTCTCCGTCAGCGCCGCCAAGGAGCTGGCCCTGCGCGAAGCCGCCGCGGACTCCCCGGCGTTGCTGGATACGCCGGCTCATCCGTTGCACGTGCCGACGTTCGCCGCCGGCGCCGCCCAAGCCGACGGCCGCGAGCTCGGCGCCGCCTGTCACCGCTTCTTGCAGCTCGCCGACCTCGCGCGACTGAGCTCCGAGGCCGCCGTCCGCGCCCAACTGGACGAGTTGACGACGGCCGGCCGCCTCCAGCCCGCCGAGGCCGCGCTTATCCCCGCCGCGGACATCGCTTGGTTCGCTGGCACGCCTGAAGGCTGCCTTCTCGCGAGCTCCGCCGCGCACGCTCGCCGCGAAGTACCCTTCGTCTACGCGCTCTGTCTCGGCCCCGCCGACGAACACACCATCGTCCGCGGCGTGATCGACTGCCTGCTCGAAACGCCCGACGGCCTCGTCATTTTGGACTACAAAACGGACCGCCCGCGCGACGAGACCGACTTCGCCGCCCGCCTCGCGGGCTACACGGTGCAGTTGCAGCTTTACGCCCAGGCCGCCGCCTCGATCTTCGCCCGCCCCGTCGTGCGGGCGCTGCTGATCTTCCTCCGTGCGCGCCGGACCATCGCCGTCCCGCTCACCGCGCCTTCGCTGCCCGCGCTGCTGCGCGAGGTCGTCGCTGAAAACCCGCCCACGGCCCGGGACGCCCAATCGAATCGGCGCTAAAATGCCCACCGCGATGGGCGCGGACACAGGAGAGCCCCGCATGGTCGAGCACGCCGCAGTAATCGGCATCGGCGCCATGGGCACCGTCACCGCCCAGATACTCGCCGGCAACGGCATCCGCGTCGCCCTCCTGGCGCGCGCCAGTGAGCCGGTCCAGGAATTTTTTGCCGGCCACGAGAACCGCCGGTATCTGCCGGGCATCCCGCTGTCGGAGCGTATCACGCCGACGAACGACCCCGCGGTGGCCTTCGAGCGCTGTGGGCTGATCATCTCTGCGATCCCGTGTCAGTATTTGCGCGGCGAGTGGCAGCGCCACGGCCCAGCGGTCCCGCCCGGCGTCCCGATCGGCAGCGTCACCAAGGGCCTCGAAATCAGCACCGGCGCACGCCCGAGCCAGATTATCGCCGAGCACGTCCGCGGCAATCCGATCGGCGTCCTGTCTGGCCCCAACATCGCCAGCGAGCTCGCCCGGTGCCTCCCCGCCACCGCGGTCGTTGCCTCGCAGACGCCCGCTGTCGCGGAGTTGCTGCAACACGCGCTCAGCACCGCCTGGTTCCGCGTCTACACGAGCCGCGACGTCCTCGGCGTCGAGCTGGCCGGCGCCCTCAAGAACGTCATCGCCCTCGCCGCCGGCATCCTCGATGGCCTGCGCGCCGGCGACAACGCCAAAGCCGCCCTCGTCACCCGCGGACTCGTCGAGATCACTCGCCTCGGGGTCGCGTTGGGCGCCCGCCCCGAAACCTTCAGCGGCCTCGCCGGCGTCGGCGATCTCATCACCACCAGCGTCTCGCCCCACGGCCGCAACCGTACCGCCGGCCAGCGCATCGGCGAGGGTGCCAGCGTCGAGCAAATTGTGCGCGAAACCCCCGCCGTCATCGAGGGTATCCCCACGACCCGCGCCGTCCTGATGCTCGCGGAGCGCCACGGCGTCGAAATGCCCATCACGCGCGCGGTTTACGACGTGCTTTTCGAGGGCAAGCCGCCCCTGGTCGCGATCACGGAGCTCATGCGCCGCCCCCCGAAGGCGGAGGACCCGCGCGATGCGTGCCTGAGCCAACCTTCCTCGCTCTCAGGAAGGGGCCGGGGGAGGGTCGAAACGCCCGGGCCTTGACCGGGGTGCCAAGCGAACATTGACGCCGTGGGGCGGCGCTCGGTACCATACAGGTACGTGTCATGGTGTGCGATCAGCCGGGGGCGAACGCAGTACAACAGGTGTTCGTGTGAGCGAAGACTACACGGCGTCTCTGGCCCCGGGCGGCCCGGGTTGGCCCGTGGCGGCGTTCCCGATGGCTGCAACCGAGACCGACGAGAAGCTCCGGTCTGCGCTGGAGTCGACCCAGAACGAGTTGGTCGCCTGCCAGCGCCTGGCGCTGCTCGGCAGCCTGGCCGGGATGGCCGCCCACGAATTCAACAACCTGATGACGCCGGTCGTCGCACTCGTTGAGGCCGCCTTGACGGCGGCCGACCCGGCGCTCACCCACAAGGCGCTCGACCGGACCCTCATTCAGGTGCAGCGGGCGATCGGCCTGAGCGACCACCTGCTTGCCCTGGCCCATCGCGAATACCGCCCTGCGGAACTATGCTCGGTGGCCGCCGCGGTGCGCGAGGCGCTCGAGACCGCCGTCCGCCCGTTCCAGAAGGACGGCATTGAGTTGCGGGTCACCGTGCCCGAGGAGCTGCGCGTGTGCGCCCAGGAGGCCCTCCTCTGTCAGGTCCTCCTGAACCTGCTGCTCAACGCCCGGCAGGCCATGCAGGGCCGCCGCGGCGTGCTGACGGTTACGGCGACGGCCGACTCCGACCACGTCCAGATCGACGTCCGCGACAGCGGCAAGGGCATTCCGCCTGACCGCCTCGCGACCGTCTTCAACCCGTTCCTGGCGGCCGACCCGCGCGCCCGGCCGCAGGACTGGCAGACTGTTGGCCTGGGCCTCAGCGTCTGCCGCCTCATCGCGCACCATCACGGTGCCACGTTGCGGGCCCTGCCCAACGACGGCCCAGGCTGCACCTTCCGCCTGCGCTGGCCCAAGCACCCGCCGGCCTCCTGACCAGCCGCGCCGCCGACCCCGCGATTTGTATTGCCGGATCCCCGCGTCGCGCTACCGTGCTCCGCGCAGAACGGCCCATGCCAGCACCGCGACCGACAGCACCGATACACCGGCCCCCAGGTACAGCCCCGGCGGGAAGTACGACCACGCCACCTCCGCGGCCTCGCCCGGCGGCACGCGTACGCCCATCAGCACCCCGTCCACCGTTTCGATCGGCACCACCTGATCGCCCGCGCGCGCCGTCCACCCCGGCAAGGCCAGCCGTGACACGACCAGTCGCGGCCCATCCCCCGGCTCGTCGGCGGACTGCTTCTCGCCGTGCGACGCAACCCGCGCTGGCCACGTATCCACTAACGTCGTGAAACGCGTCGCGCTTAGCGGCACCAATTGAGCGACCCCCGGCTGCTCGGCCTGCTCGACGAGCGCTGGCCCGGTCGCGCTCGAATTGGCGAACAGCCGCCAGCCCTCAGGCGTCGTCGCCCACAGCTCGCACCCCGCCGGCGCCGGCCGATCCGCATCGCACAGCAGAATCCAGCCCACGTCGTACAGCCGCATCCACGCCGTGTCGTCCAGCAGCTCGCCCGCCACATCTGTTTCCCCCCACGGCTTGAACCCGAAACGCGCGACGACCACCCGTGGCTGCAACGGCCCATAGTCCGTCAGCGTCTCGATGCCGCGCAGAATGTTGGTGTTCGCGACCGCCTTGTCGACCGGATCGACGTATTCGCCCGGCGCTCGCCCCTGCCGCCCCGTCACGACCCACAGCCGATGCGGCGCGGCGCGGATCCGGTCGAGCCAGTCCGTCGTCCGCGGCGTGATGAGCGCCGCGCCGTCGCGCACGTCGCGCGGCACGTCGATCGTCCACCCGATCACGCCCAGGTCGAGCATCGTGAGCAACACGATCAGCCACGACCACACTGACTGTCGCCAGCGGCGCGCCGCCAGCCCCAACACCCCCAGCGCGACAATCGCCGTTAGCAACGGGACCCAGACCGCGCTGCCCCACGGCCGCAACGCGTGCCACGCCGCGCCGCGCGTCGCCGCGTCCACAAACGGCATCGCCGCCGCGATCGCGCCCAACGGCACCGCCACCAGCAGGGCGCCGACCAATACCGGCCGGCGCGACCAGCCCAGCGCCAGCACGCGGAGGCGTGTATGCTGTGGGGACGACCCGGAACCTACGTCATGCAGCGCCACGGCCGCCAGCCCAGCCGCCGCCAGGTTGACCAGCAGCAGCGCCCGCGCCGGGCAGCGAAACAGGCTGCTCCCCGGCACCCAGTACAATAGCGGGCACACCGGCCCGTACTGCCCGAGCGCCAGCAACAACCCCAGCGCGCCCACGACCACCCACGCCCGGCGCCGCGCGTCCCCACGCCACCCTGCGCGGACTGCCAGGGCCGCCAAGAGCAGCGGCAGAATGCCGCCGTACGCGAATTGCTCCACCTGGTGTGACGGCCCCCAGTACCGTTGGTCGAAGAAGTTGGGCGTCCGCTGGCCGAACAGCATCGGCATCGTCCAATCGAGCACGGACGCCGGATGCCAACTGTTCTCCACAAAGTCCAGGTACGTCCGCTCGACCCGCGTGCAGACGCGCACGTATGCGAACGTCGGCAGCCATTGGATTGCGAACAGCCCGGCGGCGCACATATACACCAGCAGCCACCGCCCCGCGGCGCTCGCTAGCCCCGCCCGTCCCGCCGTCCCACGGCCGCCCGCCGCCGGCGCCGCCAGCACAAACACCAGCGCTCCCACGGCCGTCATCGCCGCCACCTGCACATGCCCGGCGAAGCACTGCAGCGCGACAACTGCCGCCGCCAGCGCGAGCCGCCGCAGGCTCGCGTGCTGTGCTCCTGGCGACCGCCCGCCACCGCCCGCATCCGCCGTCACATAGCGGTGCAGTAGCCAGAATACCCACGGCGTCCACGCCGCCGCGTGCTGGAGCGCAAAGTGCGCCCGGTGCGCCAGCATGAATCCGCAGAACGCAAAGCTGATCCCGCCGAACAGCGCCGCCCGCGCTTCGAGCCCCAGCCCCCGCAGCAGCCGGTACATCCCCCACAGCGCCAGGCTGTAATGCACCCACAGCGATATCGGGTACGCCTGCAGCGGCGGCAGCACGGCGAACAGCCACGTCGCCGGATACCACACCGCCGTCTGCGGATCGGCCATGAACGGCCGTCCCAGCCCGGTCCACGGATTGAACCACGGCCCCGTGCCGCTGCGCACCATCTCCCCGAACAGCGACCGCATCGGGAAGTAGTACAGGATGTCGTCCTCGGCGGCCCCCAGCCCTGCGTTCCGCCACACCGGCGCAAGCATCACGCCGGGCAGCAGCACGACCGCGAGTAGAACCACCAGCCGCATCGGGCGCATGGTGCGGATCGTACCGTACGCCCCTCCCGGCGCCTTGGTATCCGTCAAACGGGCTCCGCGCCCTGCGTCCACAGCGTCTGCTGTCCCGTCGCCCGCACCAGCTTGCGCAACTGCGGGTACGCTTCCAGCAACTCCGCCGGCGCCGCCACCGGATGCCCCTCCAGCAGCGCCCGCAACTCCAGCGCGTTGACGACTCCCTGCCCGCGATAGTGATTATTCGCAAACACGTGCACGTCGTCCGCCTGCTTGCACATCGCGTTCAGCCGCTCGACCCACTCCCGCAGCTCCCGCTCGCTGTACAAGTAGTTGTACCGCTCGTACGCCGGCTGTCCCTCCGCGAACCAGTTCTTCGCGTTTCGTCCATGCAGCCGCACGTACGCGCTGCGCCCGAACACGTGCTGCGTCGGCGGCAGACAGTCGCGCAGCCGCGGCTGGTCGATGTTGCAGTACCCGCCCACCCCGCGCAGCGCCTCCAACGCCTCCGGCTGCGCCCACGACGCGTGCCGCACCTCCACAAACCGCTCGAAATCCGGAAAGCTCTCCGCCAGTCGCCGCAGCCAGTCCACCGCCACCGGCGTAAATCGAAACGACCACGGAAATTGCATCAGCAGCGGCCCCAGCAACCCCGCCTCCCGCACCGGCCGCACGCCCTCGCAAAACTCCCGCACGACCTCGCGCCCCGGCATCTCCGCCCGCTCGTGCGTGAAAACCTGCGTCAGCTTGAAGGCGAAACGGAACTCCCGCGGCACCAATGGCGTCCAAGCAGATGTCATCCGCGCCGTCGGAATGCGATAAAAGCTGGAGTTGACCTCGACCGCGTTGAAATACCGTGTCAGCAACGCCAGTGGCTTGAACCCCCGCGGCTTCGGGCGCGGGTACACGACGCCCTCCCAGTCGTCGTAGCTCCACCCGGACGGTCCGATCCACAGTCTCGCGGCAGGTGACGTGGCCATACCGGTGGTGTATCACGCGACCCCGGCGGCGACAAGGCGACGCACGGTAGGGGGGTAGCGCCCCCGCTCCGCCGGATTCTCATTGAGCCGCCCTTGTGGACGATCTATGATACTAGTGGATTAGCCCCACGGCCGCGGTTTGCGGAGGTCCTGCGATGTCCTACCTCGATCGCCAGATCCATCATGCCCGCCGCCGCCTCACTCACAATGTCTTCTTCCACCGCTTCTCCCTTGGCCTGCTCGTGACCGGCGGACTGTGGGCGCTCACGATCCTCGTCGTTCGCCTGCTGGCCCTCGGCGTGCCGCTGGTGTACGCCGGCTATGCCGCCGCGCTGCTCGCCCTGCTCGTCGGGCTGGTTGGCACGCTGCTCGCGCGCCCGAGTCCCTTGCAGGCTGCCGTCGCCCTGGACGCCGCCGCGGGTCTCAAGGAGCGGCTAAGCACCGCATGGGTCATCCGGCGGGACGGCGACCCATTCGCGCGGGCCGCCGTGCAAGACGCCGAGAAAACCGCCGGGTCCGTGCACGTCCCGTCGCACATCCCGCGTCATCTGCCGCCCCTGTGGCCCTGGTCGGCCGCCACCGTCGTCTCCGCGTTGCTCCTGGCCTGGTTCATGCCGACCGTCGACCTCTTCGCCGCGCAGCGGAAGCCCGAGACCGTCGTCCCGCGTGCCCAGGTCGAGGCCGAGCAGTTCGCGATCAAGACCGAGTTCCAGGAGAAGCTCGACAAGCTCAAGGAAATGAGCAAGAACAACCCCGAGTTGGACAAACTGCTCGACGACGTCCAGGTCCCCGAGATGCCCGAAGGCCCGAACGTCACCCCGGACGACGTCCGCCGCAAGGCCGTCCAGCGCATCGACGACGTCCGCGAGAAGCTGCAGCGCGAAATGGAGCAGGGCGGCGACGAGGCCCTCAAGGAAGCCCGCCGCACGTTCAACAAGCTCAACGAGCCCGGCGAGAAGCCCGCCAGCGACAAGCTGTCGCAGACGCTCGCCAGCGGCGACTTCGCCGGCGCCAAGCAGGCCCTCGAGGACATTGCCAAGGACATCGAAGACGCCGCCAAGCACACCGATAACCCCGAGGCCCAGCAGAAGCTCGCGCAAATGCAGGAGCAGTTGCAAAAGCTGGCCAACCAGCTCTCCGAGCTCAGCGACACCACGCACCTCCAGAAGGAACTGGAGAACAAGGCCGGCCTAACGCCCGAGGAAGCGAAGAAGCTGCTCGACGAGCTCTCCAAGATGGACCCCAAGCAGCTCGAGAAGGAACTCCAGAAGCGTTTGGGCGACAAGGGCGTGTCACAAAAGCAGGTTCAGGACCTCGCCAAGAAAATGCAGCAGCAACAGCAGTCTAAGAAGAGCTGCCAGAATCTCAGCCAGGCGCTGTCCAAGGCCGCCCAGGCCGCCCAGCAGTGTCAGAGCCCCAGCAGCGCCGGCTCCGGCTCCGCGAACGCCGCCAACGCGCTCTCCGATGCCGCGTCGCAGCTCTCCCAGATGGAGATGAGCGAGCAGCTTATGAACGAGCTGCAAGCCCAGATTTCTGACTTCGAGAAGATGCGCGACGGCGTCTGCAAGGGTGATAAGTGCCCCGGCAAGTGCCCAGGTGGAAATCAGGACCCGATCGGCGAGCAGGGCCCGAACCTCGGTCTAGGTCTCGGCTCCAAAGTCGGCAAGGAAAAGACCGCCTACCAGACCGACGCCCAGAAGGCCAAAACCCGCTTCCAGGGCGGTGCGATCATCGGCCGCATGTTGGTCGAGGGGCCCCAGGTCCGCGGCCAGGCGACCGCCGAGCAGTTGAGCGCCGCCCAGGCCGAGGTCCGCGACCAGATGGACGCCGTGGAGCGCGAGGAAGTGCCCCGCCAGTATCAGCGCGCGTTACGCGAGTATTTCGAGCGTCTCGCGGGCCTGATGCGCGCCCAGCAGGACAACGCCCCGCCCTCCTCGCCCCCGCCGCCGCCGGACAAGCAGCCGTAATCGCCCTCAGCGAAACCGTCGCAGGTTGAGAATCAACTCTACCTCACCGACCGGCAGGTGCAGCCGGTCGGCGATCGTGATCGCACTCGCCCCCGCGTCCACCAACTCATAGATGCGCTGCTTCCGCGCCTCCGGCGGCTCGGCCTGCCCCCCACCCTCGCTCGAATTCGCCCCCGCCGTCGGCGGATCGACCTGCCGGACCGCCGGCGCATCGTTCGACTTTTGCAGCACGCGAATGCGTTCGTCCGCCGCGCGCAGCAAGCCCTCCAGCTTCGCGAACCGCGTGTCCACGTCGGTATCGATCCGCCGCGTGACCTCTTCGAGCTGCGCGAGCAGCTCCTCCATGGCCTGCCGCACCTGCTGCTGGTCTCGCAGCCGTGCCCGTTGCTCGCGTGTCAGGTCACGGGCCCCCGCGCGCCGGTCGCGCGTGTAGCGCAGCACGCCGACGGACAACATCGCCAAACACAGTGCCCCCAACGCGTAGCCGACGCCGCTATTCAGCGTGATTGTCCCGACGGGCATTCTCTTGCATCCATGCCTGCAGCGCCGCGTCCTGCACGTCGCGTAGCGCCACGCCGCGCGCCCGGGCGGCCGCCGCGCAGTCTTCGTATTCCGGCCACGCCCGCAGCACTTCGTGGCCGGCCTGCCCGAGCTTGACGCGGATTGGCCCGTACGCCGTCGTCACCGTCACGTGCCGCCGGGCCAGCTTGTCGCGGAACCACTCCTGCCGCCGGACGCCCAGCGTCCCGATCTCGCGGAAGAGGACCGCCTCCACGGCCGCCAGATCCTGCGGGCGGCACAGGACCGCCAGCAACTGCCCGGGGCGACCCTTCTTCATGATGATCGGCACGAGGTATGCGTCGAGCGCACCCGCCTCGAGCAGCCGCTCGCACGCGTGCGCCAGGACCTGCCCCGCGACGTCGTCAACCTGGGTCTCCAGCATCAAGACGCGGTCGTGCTCCAGGTCCGCTAGCGGGACCCTGGCCGCGTCCGCCTCACCCACGAACAGCCGCAGCAGATTCGGCCGAGCGCGGTTTTCGCGCGTCCCGGCCCCGCAGCCGATCGCGCTCACCCGCAGCGCCGGCAGCGGGCCGTACGATTCGGCCAGCGTGGTCAGGATGGCCGCCCCCGTCGGCGTGGTGAGCTCGCCGACCACGTCGCATTCCGCCAGCGGCACGCCCCGGAGTAGTTCCGCGGTCGCCGGTGCCGGCACCGGCAGCACGCCATGCTCGCATTTCACGGTCCCCGAGCCGGTGGGGATCGGCGAACACGTGATGCGCTCCAGACCGAGCGCTACGACCCCCACGCACGCTCCCACGATGTCGACGATCGCGTCGGCGGCTCCCACCTCGTGGAAGTGCACGTGCTCCACGTCGATCCCGTGGACACGCGCCTCCGCCTCGGCCAGCCGCGTGAAGATGCGCCCGGCCCGCTCGGTCACGTTTGGCGACATCCCCGCTTTTGCGATGATGTCCAGAATATCTGGCAAATGCCGATGATGCGTCTGCGCCGCGCGGTCGACCTCAACGTGGACCTGCGTCGCCGCAAACCCGCCGCGTTGCACCGCCTCGGTTTCGAGCTGCACTCCCGGCAGCTTCAGCCGCCCGAGCGCCTCGCGCAGCGTGTCGAGCGGCACGCCCGCGTCGACCAGCGCGCCCAGGATCATGTCGCCCGCAGCCCCGCTGAAACAGTCGAAGTACCCGCAACGCATACCCACACCTCGACGGGGCATCATAACCGCCAATGCGTCGCACTGTAATTCCACGCACGCTTCGAGTATCGTAGCCCCTGTACGCGGATGAGTATGCGCGCCCCCAGGTCCCGGCGTCTTGTCGCCAAGACCGCCGCGCTTCTGGGGTCTGTGTCGCCAGCCACAGGTCCTGTGCGAGGATGTAGTGAGCAACCACTGGGGAGACCCCCCGATCCCGCTCGGCGAGCCGATGACCCCGGGCAAAGACCTCCCGCGCCCGCTCCGCGCGCTGCTCGCCCACCGCTACCTGCCCCTCTGGGCGGCCATGTTTGCGATCGTCCTGACGCTCCCCTCGCTTCGCGTCGGCCTCCTCCTGGACGACCATCTGCACCGCGCCATGCTCCCCGGCGGCCCGCGCTACGAGGGCCTGGCGCCCGTGCTGATGAACCTGTTCTGCTTCCTCGACGGCGATCCCCACCGCACTCTCCAGATCATGGACCACGGTGTCCTGCCCTGGTGGACGGTGCCGGAGATCAAGGTGATGTTCTGGCGGCCGGTGTCCGCCCTGACCCACTGGCTCGACTATCGCCTGTGGCCGCAGTACCCCCTGTTGATGCACGCCCAAAGCCTGCTGTGGCTGGGTGCCCTCGTCGCGGCCGTCACGCTCCTGTACCGGCGGGTCATCGGCGGGCTTTGGGTGGCGGGACTGGCGGCCCTGCTCTACGCGATCGACGACGTGCACGCCGTTCCGGTCGCCTGGCTCGCCAACCGGAACGCGCTGGTGGCTGCCTTCTTCGGCGTGTGCGCGCTGCTGGCCCATGATCGCTGGCGACGCGAGCAATGGCGGGCCGGCGCGATCGTCGGCCCGGTGCTCTTGGCGCTGAGCCTGCTGTCCGGCGAAGCGGGCATCGGAACGTGCGCCTACCTGATCGCGTACGCGCAGTTCCTCGAGCGCGGGCCGTGGTCTCGACGCGCGGCGGCCCTGCTGCCGTTTGTCGCCGTCGTCGTGCTCTGGCGGGTGTCGTGGACGTGCCTGGGCTACGGAACGGCGCACATGGGTCTGTACATGGACCCGCTCGCCGAGCCGGCCCGTTTTCTCGCGGCGGTCGTCGAACGGGGCCCGATCTTGCTGGTCGGGCAGCTCTCGACGCCGCCGCCGGACTTCTCCGTCCTTCTTGCCCCCAAGGGGCTGCACATTCTGTGGCTCGTTTCGGTCGCGTTCGTGGCCGTGCTGGCAGTCGTGCTCGTGCCGGTCCTGCGGCGAAACCGGCTCAGTCGATTCTGGTGCGCCGGGATGGCGTTAGCGGTAATACCGGCCTGCGCGACCACGCCGGCCGATCGATTGCTGCTCTTCATCGGTATTGGCGCCATGCCGCTACTGGCGTCGCTGCTGGCGGCGGCGTTGGCAGTCCGCGCGTGCAAGCCGGGAAAGTGGGCCTGGCGGGTCCCCTTGCTTACAGTGGGCGGGGCCGCTGGGCTCATCCACATCGTGCTCGCGCCGCTCATCCTGATGGCCCGCGCGGCCTTTCCGATGGGTACACCCAGCATGTTGGAAAGCCTCTATGTGCACACCGCGCTGGACGGCTCGATCACGGACCAAACCCTCGTTATCGTTAATCCGCCGAGCACAGTACACGCCAACGGCCTGCCGGTCTTCCGCGAGATGAGCGGCCAGCCTGTCCCGCGCTTCACGCGCGCCCTGGCGCCCGGGCTGCCGGCGGTCGTAGTACGGCGGCCGGACGAGCACACCCTGACCATCCGGCCGGAGCTCGGGTACATGGCGTTCAGATTTGACCAGATGTTTCGCGATCAGCGCGACCCGATGCGCGTCGGCCAGCGCGTGGCGCTTACCGGGATGACGGCCGAGGTCACCGCGCTGACGCCCGACTGCCGGCCCGCGGAGGTCGCCTTCCATTTTGCGGTGCCCCTGGAGGACCCCTCGCTCCGCTGGCTGCAATGGGATCACGGCGAGTTCGTGCCGTTCACCCCGCTGCCCGTCGGGACCACCCTCGAGTTGCGGCCCCAGCCGCCCGCGGGGCGCGGACGCGTGTGGTAAACGCTTGGGCCGGGCCACCGGTCCTTGCCGCCTTGAGCTAGCGTAGATGAGCCCCTTGTGCCGAGGACGCGCAGCCCTTATCATAAGGGGCTCGGTAGGCCCTCGGCCTCGCTGGAGTAAGAGTGATGGACGTTCAGCCCGGCTCCAAGATTACCGTCGAAATCACCGTGGCCCCGCGGACCCCCGCCGCGCGCAAAACGCTCACCCGTCTTTGCCGCAAGGACCCCGCGGTCGCCCGCCAGCAACGGGTCCAGGACCGTCAGCGACCCTCCTGGCAAGTCTGGCGCCGCGGCGGACGCCAATGGCACCACCAGATGAAGAGCAGCCCCGGCCTCACCCTGGACCCGGGCAATCGCTTCTCCCTGCTGGCAAGCGTCGACGTCATCCGCGATCTCGCGAGTGTCGCACGTTGGGTCACCGTGACGCCCCGTTAGCACCCCGCCTCCACTCCAGCCTGGATGCAGCTCCAGCTTTGCCTGCGTCGCGCAACCCCCAGCCGAGCCTTTGCGCCCGCCGCCAACCGGGATAGCATCGTCGTATGCGGATTCTCGCCGTGCAGTTTATCCCGGGGACGCGCGGTCGCCCCGTCCCGCGCTTCGACCCGCAACTCGGCACGCTCCTCAGCCTGCTGGAACGCCGTGGGCACGAGTCGGCCCTCGTGGGCTTGGCGCGCTTTGACCTCCTCCGCGTCAAGGCCGCCCTGGCCCAGACGCTGCCGCAGCTGATTTACGCGGACATCTCGGCCGTCTGTGTCGAGGCCGCCCGACGCGTCTTCGAGTTCCTCGACCAGCGCGAGCACCTCCCGGTCGTGGTCGGCGGGGGCTTCCCGACCGTGGACCCCGCCGCCGCTCTCAGCCTGCCGGGCGTGAGCGCCGTCGCCATCGGCGAGCCCGATGCCTCGCTCGCCACCTACCTCGAACGCATGAAGGACCAGGCCGTCGGCCAGATCGTCTCCGGCGTCTGGCTCCGTGACGAGCGCGGCACGTCCCAGCCTGAGCTGCCGCCGCTCGTCGAGGACCTCAACTCGCTGCCGTTCGCGCAGCGGGACCTCTTCGGCTACGCCGATTACGTCCGCCGCACCGGCCAAATCGAGCTCGCCGTCGGCCGTGGCTGTCCCCAGCGCTGCGCGTACTGCACGAACGACCGGCTGCGCGGGCTGTACGACGGCCGCGGAACGTGGGTCCGCCGCCGCTCGCCCGGCAACATCCTGGCGGAGATCGCCCAGTTGCGCCAACGCTACGACGGCGTGCAGCTCGTCCGCTTTCTCGACCACGCGTTCGCGCTCGACGGCGAGTGGCTGGTCGCGTTCCTCGAAACCTATGCGCGCCAGTGCGACCTCCCGTTCCGCTGCCACCTGCGCGCCAATGCCGCGAGCCAGGACACCGTCGCCCGGCTCGCCGCCGCGGGCTGCCGGTTCGCCGACCTGGAGCTCATCAGCGCCAGCGACTTCATCCGCAACGAAGTTTTCGATATGGACCTGAGCAGCACGCAGATTCACGACACTTTCGCCTGGCTGCGGGCTGCGGGCATCCGCTCCCGCGCCATCGTCTACCTCGGGTCCCCCTACGAAAGCGAAGCGTCGCTCGCCGAGACCCGCCACCTGCTGCTCGACCTCAAGCCCGACATCGCCGACGTCCGTCCGTACTACCCCTGGCCCGGCACGCGCGCACGCGACCTGTGCCTCGAACACGGCTGGATCCACGCCCGCGGCGAAGAGCAGTACCATCACGACCACCCGGGCATCGACATGCCCGCCTGCCGGCCTGACGTCGTGGCCGCGTTTATCAGACGGCTGCGCGCCGAACTGCCCGGCCCCGGCCACGGACCGTGGTGGCGCCGCTGGTCCAACGCCTCGCGTAACGTGTTCGAGCAAGTGTTCCAACGCCGGCGGATATAATAGACTACGAGTGTCCGGCGAAGCCGCGCGGGTCGCCGAAGTGGGTCGATAGGAACCGGATATGGGAAAAGTCGCCTGTGCGTTCGGTCAAGCCGCCGTCCTGGTCATTCTCGCGCTGGTCGTCGGGCTGGGCGTCAATGCCGTCCGCGCCCGCAACAGCATCAACCTGACCCGCGACTATTTCGCCAAGCCGCCGGTAATCGTCCAGCCGTCCACTACATCTGCCACGACTGAGAAACCGGAGCCCAATGCGCCGGCCAAGATGGAAGGCCCCACGCCCGACCACCCCTTTCAGATCGTCACGGTCGAAGACGTGATTAAGCTCTTCCAGGATCCCAAGACCGCCGAGGGCGCCTTCATCTTCGTCGACGCCCGGGCGGACAACCCGTTCCGCGCCGGCCACATCCCCGGGGCCGTCCAGTGCGACTATTACCGCGAGAAGGACCTCGAGTCCGTCCTCCCACGCCTCTATGGTGCCGAGAAGATCATCGTCTACTGCAACGGCGGCGATTGCGAGGACAGCCTGCACCTGTGCAGCGAACTCTACACCAGCCAGATCCCCTGGGGCTCCATCTACCTCTTCAAAGGCGGTTGGGAAGAGTGGCAAAAGAGCGGCCAGCGCGTCGAAACCGCCCCATCGCCGGAGTAACCCGCGTGTCCCCACAACCGTCCGTGATCCAGCGCCTTGACCGCACCGGCGTTCCGTTGCTGCTCGCCCGGCTGTTCGTGGGCGGCATGTTCGCTTACCTCGCGATCATGAAGCTGACCAACCCCATCGACTTCCTGAAGCTGACGCACCAGTATGGTGTCCTGCCCGATTCAATGCCCGTCCTCTTGAACCTGACCGCGATCGTGATGCCCTGGCTCGAGCTGCTCTCTGCCCTGGCGCTGCTCCTCGGCCTGACGACGCGCGGCGCGGCCCTCGTCGCCGTCGCACTGCTGCTGTTCTTCACGCCCATGCTGGCCTTGCACGCCTGGGGGCTCTACACCGACCCCGCCCGGCACTACTCGGCCTTCTGCGCCGTGAAGTTCGACTGCGGCTGCGGCACCGGCGAGGTCTTCATCTGCCACAAGCTGACCGAGAACATCGCGCTGCTCCTCGCGGCCCTGATCCCGCTCTTCTCCGTCTCCCGCCGCTTTTGTCTCGACGCCCTCCTCGCTCGACGAACCGAGCAACCGCTGGCGGCTGCGGCCGCTGGGACCGGGAAGTAGCCCGTTGCGGGGCGGCGCGCCGCATGGAGGTACCGCTCATGCACGTCATTATTGACTTGTGTGTCATCCCGGTCGGCGTCGGCATCTCGACGTCGAAGTACGTTGCCGCCTGCGAGCGCATCCTCACCGACGCCGGCCTCAAGACCCACTTGCACGCCTACGGCACGAACGTCGAGGGCGAATGGGACGCGGTCTTCGCCGCAGTGAAGCGTTGCCACGAGGTGGTGCACGAGATGGGCGCCCCGCGCATCGCGACCACGCTCCGCGTCGGCACGCGCACGGACCGCCTGCAAACCATGGACGACAAGGTCCGCAGCGTCCAACAGAAGCTCACGTAGTGCCAACCCGCTGTGGTTGACGGCGACCGCGCAGCGTCAGCCCTCTGCGGCTGACGGCGAGGCCCCGCGCCCTGCCGTGCTCGCCTTCCGCCCACGGCCCTTGTCCTGCCCGCGGACAACTACTATTCTGCCTCCGCACTGGCCGCCCCCCACGAACCGTGCCCGGCCAGCGCTGGGACGTGATACGTGTGCAGAATCGTTCAGAGCAAGCTCCCCGAGGCGGTGCTTGGCCTCCTGCCAGGGACTCTCGTCGCCCTCCCGATCGAGGACCGCGCGATGTTGTTTCTGCGTGAGGATGAGTGGGGCCTGAAGAAATACGCTGATCGCTGCCCGGCCGAGCTGCGCCTATGCACCTGGGACATCGACGCCGTCCTGCTGATCGTGCTCCTGCTGCGCCTCGCGCGCACCGATCTAACGACCTTCGAGTTCTGGATCGACGCTGGCAGCCCCGGCGGCGTCCGCGTGCTCCAGGATCTCGCCGCGCAGCCGCGCATCGACGTCCACCTCGTCACCGACCGCATCGCCCGCTCCTTTCGCCTGAAGAACGTCCTGCGGTCGCAGGCGCAGGACCTGCTCAACGTGGTCCGCTCGCGCAACGCCTGGCGACCCGAGCAGTTCGACGCCGTCCGCGCCCGCATCTGCCAGCTCTATCCCACCGCCCACACGCTCTGGTGGAGCGGGCAATAACGCGGACTCGGCTCCGGATCTCCCCGCCGTCGCCCCCGCGAAACATGGCGGCGGTGCTCCGTCGCCGCCGTGGAAGGTCAGGCGTTCCCCCGTGGCCGAAACGCCTCCACCAACCCATTCATCCGCTCGTCGCCCTTTTGGATCAGGCGCACGCGCGCAAAACCCGCCGCGCTCAGGCCCGCGCGGATCTCGTTGAACGTGTACACATTGCCGCCCGGCGTCCCGCACAGCATGTTCACCGCGAACACCGCGCCGCCCCGCGGCGCCGTGCGGTCCAGGCTCATGACGTGGTCGCGCACCACCAGCCGCCCGCCCGGTTCCAGCGCCCGCCACACCTTCCGATACAGCTCGACGTTCTGCGCGGGGCTGTTCTGGTGGATGATCGCCGAGAGCAGCGCCAGGTCGTGCCCGCCCGGCAGCTCGTCCTGGTAGAAATCCCCCGCCGCCAGCGTCACGCGGTCGAGCACGCCCGCCGCCCCCAGCCGCTCCCGCGCCAGCGCGATTACCGCCGGCAGATCGAACAGCGTCGCCCGCATCTGCGGCACCGCGTTCAGGAACGCCAGGATGTACGTCCCCGACGCACCGCCGATGTCCAGCAGCGCCCGCGCCTTGCCCGGCTTGACCGCCTTCACGATCTCCGGCGCCCGCCCGCGCGACACCACGTGCATCGCGCCGATGAACGCGGCCATGCGCTCGGGCCCGCGCTGCGCATACGCCCGCGCCCGCGCCGCCTCGTCGCCGCGCACCAGCCCCGTCAGCTCCGTCCACCGCTCCCACAGGCTCGCCGCGTGCAGCACCATGGGCAACACGCTTTCCGGCGAATCGCTCGCCAGCAGCGGCGCGATCTCCGGCGCACAACGGTAGCGCCCGCGGACCTTGCGTAGCAGCCCCATCGCCGTCAGCGCGTCGAGCACGATCGCCGTCGCCCGCGCGTCACCGGCCAGATGCGCGGTCACTTCGGCCGCGGTGTGCGGCGTCCGGGCGAGAAACGTAAACAGGTCGACCTGGGCCGCCGTCAGCAGGATCCGGCTTTCCATGTAGTTGCGGGCCAGCGCCAGCAATGCCTCGCCGGTCCTGCCCGTCGCCTTCATGTTCGTTCTCCCGCTGCGGCGGCCCTACGCCGGCGCGGCCCTCGCTATGGCTTTTCGCCCGTGCTGTCGATGACCTGCACGCCCTCGGGCGCCTTGAATTTGAACCGGTCGGCGTCGATCTTGACGTCGTACTTCAGGTCCGAGTATGTCATCGTGTTGACCGGCTTGCCGTCCTCGCTTAGCGCGGTGCTCTTCACCATGACGCCGTGCTCCTGGTCGAAGCTCAGTACCATCTTCGCCGGCGCGCCGGGGCTGGCCTTCTTCTCTTTGGGGGTGGCCTCGATGACAAAGACCTTCTGGCCGTCCACTTTGTCTTCCGGCAGCAGCTTCAGATCGTTCTGCTTGCGGAGCTCGGCCAGCAGCGCCTTGGGCTCACTGGTCATCATCGGGTCGATCTTCGACTTCACCACAACCGGCTTGCCCATCGCGTCGCTCGATGTGTACGCGAACTCGCCGTCGGCGATGAGCGTCATGGCCTGGTCCGTCTTCGTTTCCTGCCCGCCGGCCTTCCGCGTCATCGCGTTCTTCAGTTCCATGCGGATGAACTGCTTGTCGCCCTCGCGCTGCATCTCCAGCGTGCCCTCGCCCTTGCCGTCCATCACCATGTCGCCCATCTCCATGTGGTTGGTCGTGGCGATCTTGGCCGACATTGACTTGTGCTTGCCCCACGCCTCGACGATGCGCTTCTCTGCCGCTTCGAGGTCGTCGGCCAGCGCCGCCGTCGCCGCACCCAGCAGGACGCACGTCAGCGTCAACCGTCGCATTTGGCTGGTCATTTACAATGCTCCTCAGTGTTCGGGCCGCCGCGCTCCCGTCGGCACAAACGTATGTGCTGAACTGCATGCGCAACCGATCCCCCCGCACAAAACGAAACCGAAAGCGCAAGCTCGGGGACGCCGCGGCCGTATGGGGAGATTGTAGACGCCAGCCCCTCCGGCGGAAAGCCCGCCGCCCGGCATTCACCCCGGGCCGATCGCGGCCGCGTTCACTTCAGTAAGTGTGAATCCGTCGCGGCCCGCGGCCCCTCGTGCCCCGTGTATTCGGTGACACCGTCCAGCGTCCAGATGTTGTCGCCGTTGACCCCGCTAAGCGGCGTGGTGGTCCACTGGACGTGGCCGCCCAGCGTCAAGATGTTCTGCCCGGCGCCGCCGTGCGCACGCGAGTTGACGTGACTGGGGTCGGACCAGGGCAGCCGGTGGGCGTCAAACAAAGGCACGCCGCCATCGAACAGCGGGTTCTCGTCGGCCAGGATGGACAGCCCCGCGTCGTCGTTGGCGGACGCTCGCACCCCCGCCATGTTCTGGTACGCGTAGCTGAGGTTCCGGCTCTCCAGGAAGTCGTCGCGCTGCCGCACCGCCTCCCGGGGCATTGGCACCCCGCGCGACGACGGACACACGAACAGCCGCGGGTCGAGGATGTAGGCCTGCAACAGCAGCGGGTACACGTGCCGGCGGTTCGGAACCATCACCACCCCCGGCTCGTTGCTCGGCTGCCAGGATTGATGCTGCCCCCACCCCACGAACGGCAAGCTCGCGTTGAACGTCGCGGCGTACTGCTGCACGCCGCGGCCGAGCTGCGCCAGGTTCCAGGAGCAGCCCAGGCGGTCGTGGCGCTCACGCATGTGCATGAGGCTGGGCACGCCGACGCCGACTGCCAGCACGATCAGCGCCGCCACCGCCGCCAGGTCGCGCACGTTCCCCAGACGAATTATCCGCCCGTTCGTCCGCTCCGTTGCCACGGTCAACTCGTCCGTCGGACGGACCACACGCGGCGCCGGCCCCGCGTTACGCACGCTCGCCGTCACGCGCTGCAACAGCGTGGCCGGCACCGGTTCGTCCTGCACCGCGCGCAGCGCCGCGAATACCGTCGCCAACGCCTCGTTCTGCGCGCCGAGGCCGGGATCGTCTGCAATCCGTCGCCGCAGCTCGGCCTGCTCGCTCGTCGACAGGTGGCCGAGGTGCAGGTCGAGCAGCCGTGCGTCGAAGCCGTGCTCGTATGTTGACGACATCCCGCGTTACTCCACAGTCGCTACTCGGGCGTTGCGTTCTTTGTCCGCGCCAGCCACATCTGTGCGAATTGGCTCACGGCGCTGTGCAGCCGCGACTTCACCGTCCCCACCGGGATACCGAGTATCTCGGCGATCTCGACGTACGGCAGCCGCTGGTAATAGCCCAGAACCAGGATGAGTCGCAGGTGCTCGGGCATCTGGGCGATCACCGCACGGACCTCCTGAATCTGCTCTTTTCCATCCACCTGCTCGCCGCCGGCAGTCCCCGCGGCCTCGACCTGCGCTCCTGCCGTAGGACCATCGGCATCGCCCCACGATACGTCCAGGGACTGCACCGGACGCCGGCCACGGGCCCGCATGTAATCTCGGGCTTTGTTGGCGGCAACCGTGTACAGCCACGGCCGAAAGGTCCGCGCGGGGTCAAACGACCCCGCTGCCAGGTGAACTTGCAGGAACGTCTCCTGCACGAGGTCCTCGGCCGCCGCGGCGTTTGCAACCACACGCTTGAAGAACGCATAAAGGCCATCCACGTATCGACCAACGAGGACGTCGAACGCTCCCGCCTTGCCGGCCAAGTGCTCTGCCAGCAGTTCCTCGTCAGATCTGTGCAACACCTTCGACCCTTGATACGCTGTCAGGACTTGTCAGTTCGTACGGGGCACAAAAACTCGGGCCAGCCGACGCCCGGATAATCGCACCCGGCCACGGCCAAATCCGCATCACAACAGTACGCATCGCGCACCCTGCGCTCACTCCTCACACGTGGCTTTCGGGCGTCTGCCGGCTCCATTCGCAGCAGTCCGTTCGGCGACCCGGCCCCGCTGGTGCCCGGTGCCGGTGCCCGTCCCCACCCCACTCCCTAACGCGCCACGCCGCTCGCCCGCTTCCCTAAGCGGAATAGCTGCATGGCGTTATCGGCCGTGACCTGCTGAAACTGGCCCCCCGGCAACAACCCGCGCAACTCCTCCAGCAGCGCGATGTGCCGCGGCACGTGCGAATCGCCGAACGACAGCGCGTTCGTCCCATACAGCACGCGTTCGGCACCAAGCGCCTCCACCGCCGCCCGCACTTCCGCGGCGCCGGCGTGTGACGTATCGACGTAAACCCCTGCGCCTCCTCGCTGTTGCGCTCGCCGGGCCACCTCCACACACTCACGCCGGCGGGCGTCGCCCGCCCCACACGGACACAGCACGACCGATAGCGCCGCGTGGCGGCGGGCCGCCTCGCAAATCTTCCCCGGGGCCGCCCGTGCGTCGTCGCCGACGCAGAAAACCGCCGGTCGCCCGATGCCCGCCAGCACCGAAAGATAGTCATCCAGAACTTTGTCGCCGGCGTCGAACCCACTCGCGGCCGGGGCGAACACCGCGGCGGCGAACGGCTCGCTCGCCAAAGCGCCGGTGAACGCGTACACGCTGCTGTCCACCCGGCCCGGACGCACCCAATACAGCGGAACCAGGCGTGGCTGCCGCTGGCAGGCTTCCAGGCACGCAACGTTCGCATCCGTCTCGTCCAGATTGGCGGCCCCCGCCGGCTCGGCCGCCGCGTCGCAGTTCGAAACCAGCAGGAAGTCGATGCCGCTCACCCCCGCGTACGTTGCCAGACGCGTGGCGGGCACCGCGCCGGCGCTCGCTTGGCCAAAATGGGCGTGAATGTCGATCAGCATGGTTCTGTTCCGCTGGCGGTCGTCCGGCTCCCGCGTGCCCGCCGCCGAGTCATCGCGATGCTATGCGAGCCCCGCGCTCGCCGCAACGCCGCTGCCCGCATTGACGGCCTCGCGAATGACTTGTAGCGTACAATGTTTCACCACGCCCGCCGGGCGCAGTCCGCGGGCCACTAGGCTGGAAGGAACCCAACGCATGAGTCTCAGCCAGATTGGTCGATCCATCAGCGAGTCCGCCACGCTGAAGCTCAACGAGACGGCGGCCATCCTGCGGGCCAAGGGCGAGCCCGTCATCCACCTCGGCGGCGGCGAGCCCAAGACCAAGCCGCCCATCGATGCCCTCGTCACCGCGTCCGCCCTGCTCAACAGCGGAGAGATCCGCTACACGCCCGCCGACGGCATCCCGGCCCTCAAGAAAGCCGTGATCCGCTACACCGAGGAATTCTACGACCGCCACGTCGAGCCCGAGAACGTCATCTGCTCCGGCGGCGCCAAGCAGTCCATCATGGTCGCCCTCCAGGCCATCCTGAACCCCCAGGAAGAGGTCGTTTACCCCGCCCCGTACTGGGTCAGCTACCCTGAGATGGCCAAGCTCTGCGGCGCCCTCGGCGTGCCCGTGTACGCCGAGGATGGCACGTTCTACCCGCGCCTCCAGGACATCGAGCAGAAGGTCGGCTCGTACACCCGCGCCGTCATCATCAACAGCCCCAACAACCCCACCGGCGCCATGTACTCCGAGCAGTTCATCGCCGAGATCGTCGAGTTCTGCGAGAAACGCGACCTCTGGCTCATCATGGACGACATCTACCACCGCCTCATCTTCGATGGCCGCAAGCCCATTAACTGCTACCGTTTCGCCAAGGACCTCTCCGAGAACTCCAAGCTCATCGTCGTCAACGGCGTCTCGAAGCAGTACGCCATGACCGGCTTCCGCATTGGCTGGGCCGTCGCCAACAAGCAGATCATGAAGGTCATGACCAACATCCAGAGCCACCAGACCTCCGGCCCCTCCGCTCTCTGCCAGTACGCCGCGGTGGGGGCCCTCAACGGCGTCCAGTCCAGCGTCGAGAGCCTCCGGATGACCCTCGAGAACAACCGCAACGTGCTCATCGACCGCCTCAAGACCTTCCCCGGCGTCAAGGTCTACAAGCCCGACGGCACGTTCTACTGCTTCGCCGACTTCAGCGCCTACGGCAAGAGCTCGCAGAAGCTCGCCCAGCGCCTGCTCGACAAGGTCCGCGTGCTGGTCATGCCCGGCATCGAGTTCGGCCTCGAGGGCTACCTGCGCATCAGCTACTGCGGCACGATCAAGGACGTCATCGAGGGCATCGAGCGCATGAAATGGGTCCTCGACCCCGACGCCCCGAACGAGCTGTACATCGGGAACCGGAAGCTGGTCAGAGACTGGTGAGAGCTGTCAGCTATCAGCTATCAGCTTTCAGCCAGAGATGGACGCAACTACACTTTTTCCCTGGGTCGTGAAGGTGGACGTGCTTGGAGAACTGACCATGCCGCGAACGAAATGGAACCACGAGCTGCGCAAATTCGTTTTTGGGAGAATCCGAGAGCGGTTCGGGCCGTGGAGTTCATGGGGCACAACAACGAACTACCCTCAAGATCGCCAACAGGAGTACCTGGATTTCTTGCAGGCCCTTGCCGTTGAGCTTCGGGCCCCGACGGGTAATCCCGATCTCGCAGGGACAGCGATCGATCAACAAGTGAAGTTCGCGTTTTCAAACGCAACGCTGACCAATAAGAGCAATTTTCGAAGCATGGTTCTGAACGCCGCTGCGGCGCTCGAGGCCAAGTTTCTTACGTACCGCGACCTGCCGGGAGAGGCGGATCTGAATCGACGCGACGACGACGAGGAGGACTAGGCCGAAGGCTAGCTCGCTGCTCGTCCGTTATGCGGAAGTCAACGAACCCGAGGCTGGGAGATGCAGGACTTTCGGAACTTGAAGGTTTGGCAGAAAGGACACCAGCTAGCGCTGAGCGTTTACGCCGCTACTGAGTCATTCCCGCGCCGTGAAATATATGGCTTGACGAGTCAGCTTCGGCGTGCTGCCTATTCGATACCGGCCAACCTGGCGGAAGGTTGCGGTCGCCAGACGGACAGGGAATTCGCGCGATCGACCTACATTGCCATGGGGTCCGCTTGCGAGTTGGAGTACTTCCTGTTGCTGGCACGCGACCTCAAGTTCCTGGCTGACGACCACTACCAGGCGAACCATGAAGCCGTCATCGAAATCAAACGGATGTTGGCGGCGCTGATCGACACACTAAGCCCACAGGATGATGACCACCGTCGCCACGTGCGCCGGAGCTCTCTGGCTGAAAGCTGAGAGCTGATAGCTGAGAGCTTTGAGCAACGGAGCCCACTGATGAAGTACTTGGAATTCGATACGCCCGCGACGAAACAAGCTGGTGACTTGGCCAGCGACCACAAGCTGCACAACCTCGGCCTCGCCTATCTCGACCGCGTCTTCTGGAACCTCCCCGACGAGGCCCTCTACGAGGAAGCCGTCTTCCGCAACGAGGGCAAAATGGTCACCGGCGGCGCCTTCCTGACCACCACCGGCCAGCACACCGCCCGCGCCGCCGCCGACAAGTTCATCGTCCAGGAGGAATCCACCGCCGACAAGATCTGGTGGGGCGAGTACAACCGCCCGTTCACCTCCGAGAAGTTCAACGCCCTCATCGCGCGCATGCAATCCTACCTCATCGGCGAAGAGCTCTTCGTCCAGGACTGCTACGCCGGCGCCGATCCCAATTATCGCCTGCCCATCCGCGTCATCACCGAGAAGGCCTGGCACAGCCTCTTTGCCCGCAACATGTTCATCCCCGTCCAGACCAAGGAAGAGGCCCGCACCTTCGTCCCCGAGTTCACCGTCGTCGCCCTCACCGGCTTCAAGTGCGACCCCCGCATCGACGGCACCCGCAGCGAAACCGCCATCCTCCTCAACTACGGCCAGCGCCTCGCCATCATTGCCAACAGCGCCTACGCCGGCGAGATCAAGAAAAGCGTCTTCACCATCCTCAACTTCCTGCTCCCCAACGAGGGCGTCCTCGCGATGCACTGTTCCGCCAACGTCGGCAAGACCGGCGACGCCGCCCTCTTCTTCGGCCTCTCCGGCACCGGCAAAACGACGCTCTCCGCCGACCCCAAACGCAACCTCATCGGCGACGACGAGCACGGCTGGAGCGACGAAGGCGTCTTCAACTTCGAGGGCGGCTGCTACGCCAAGGTGATCCGCCTCTCCGAGGAGCACGAGCCGCAGATCTGGACCGCGATCCACCGCTTCGGCGCCATCCTCGAAAACGTCGTCTTTGACCCCACCACCCGCAAGGTCGACCTCAACGACGAGCGCATCACCGAGAACACCCGCGCCTCCTACCCCCTCGCCTTCATCCCCAACGTCGTCCCCGAGAAGATGACCCGCACCCACCCCAAGAACGTCATCTTCCTCACCTGCGATGCCTCCGGCGTCATGCCGCCCATCGCCCGCCTGAACCCGGCCCAGGCTCAGTACCACTTCATCAGCGGCTATACCTCGAAGATCGCCGGCACCGAGATCGGCCTCGGCATCGAGCCGCAGATCACCTTCAGCACCTGCTTCGGCGCCCCGTTCATGGTCCATCACCCCTCGGTCTACGCCGAGCTGCTCAAGCAGAAGATGGCCAAGCACGACTGCAACTGCTGGCTCGTCAACACCGGCTGGACCGGCGGCCCCTTCGGCGTCGGCAAGCGCATCAGCATCCGCCACACGCGCAACCTTCTGAACGCGGCGTTGGACGGCAAGCTCGCCGACGTGAAGTACCGCAAGGACAAGCTCTTCGGCTTCGACGTCCCGACGAGCTGCCCGGAAGTGCCGGCGGACGTCCTCGACCCATCCAGCAGTTGGGGCAACAAGGACGACTACTGGAAAAAGTACGACGCCCTCGCCGCCCGCTTCGTCGAGAACTTCAAGCTCTTCGCTGCCGGCTGCTCCGATGAAGTAACAAAGGCCGGCCCGAAGCGCCTCTCGCAACTGTAAACGGCCGGCGTCCCGCTGCTCTGCGTACCGGCCGCCGCCGCAGCGCGTAGCGTTGGCCCCCCGTGGCCAACGTCGCCGTGTCGCGGCCGACCCACGTAGCCGCATGTCGGCCTTCGCGCCCGCCCTTTGCCATCCCCGATGCGTCCGCGTACTATCCACGCGGTCGCAACTCGTCCGGAGTCGCCAACGTGATTCAGTCCGTCGAAATCAAGAATCTTCGCGGCATACGCGAAGGCAAATTGGACGGCCTTACCGCCCTCACGATCTTGGTGGGCCCCAACGGCTGCGGCAAGAGCACGATACTTGACGCCCTTTTTCTGGTTTCGTCGGCCCTGTCGGAGGAGCCGGCGCGCACCATATGTAGCCGCCACGGCGTGCTTGCCAAATGGCCCCGCTGGTTCTTCTGGCGCGCCGAACCGCACGGCGACCTGACAATCCACGCCACGCAGCCCGCTGGAGGGAATCGTCTGCTGCGAATGGCGCCGGCCGACACGATTAGCTTCTTCTACGAAAGAGGCAGCGGATTCCAGCCGGGACCTGTACGCTTAGTCGATTTCGCCAGCGCGGACCATGCGCTTCCGCTGCACCAGGTGTACACAAGGGCGATTCAGCGCGGCTGCCGACAGGAACTTACTCGCATCGTGACGGAGATTATTCCCGGCGCGACCAGCATCGAAATCCTGACGGAGCAAAACGAGCCCGTCCTCAACGTCGTCTACCCCGACGGCGCCATCCCCGTTGCGTTTGCGGGTGACGGCATACACGCTCTGCTGCGCCTGCTGTTTGAACTAGCCGCGTGTAGCGGTGGACTCTTCCTCTCAGAAGAGCCGGAGGCGCACCAACACCCCGGTGCCATACGCCAGAGCATCCGGGCAATCCTGGCCGCCGTCCGCCGCGATGTCCAAGTGGTCCTGACGACTCACAGCCTCGAACTCATCGACATACTGCTCGCCGAGGCAAAGCCAGACGACCTGGAGAAGCTGAGCCTCTTCCGTTTGAAGCTCCAGGACGGCGCGCTTGCGTCGAGTCGCTTGGCCGGCAAGGACGTGGCTTTCGCGCGCAACCAAATCCAGGACGACCTGCGATGAGCACCCCGGGGGCTTCTGAAGCTGTCGTGCTGTGCGAGGGGTTCCACGACCGGGCCTTCTGGGCCGGCTGGCTGGAGTACCTTGGCTGCTCGGCTCGGAAGTCCGGGCAGGACGTATTTGATCCGGCCGGCAAGGTCGTGAAGGGGGAGGGCCAATTCGGTTTCTGGACACGCTCCAACAACTTCATTCGCGTGGTTCCTTGCGGTGGGCGCGATTTCGTCCTCGCTGCAGCGCGATTTTGGCTCGCGAATCGCGCTACCGGCATCAGGCCGTCGCGCCTTGTCCTCGTCGTCGATCCGGACGCGGTTGCGGGTGCCTCGACAGGGCCGACGGGCTTGCGCCAAGAGGATCTCGAGCGCGAGATTCGCGCCATTGATGCTAGCGCCCGTGCGAACGCCGATGACGAGATCGAACTCGACGGCGGCGCGACGAAGGTGATGCTCGTGCGCTGGGAACTCGCCGATGATGATGGCCCCGGGGTACCTGCGGTGCAGACGTTGGAGCGGTTGGTGTGCGCCGCCATTTGCGCTGCGTATCCTGGTCGCGGTCCGGCGGTTAAGAACTGGCTCGACGGCCGACCTCTCGCGCCGTTGGCCGGTCCGAAGGAGCACGCCTGGTCCCACATGGCCGGCTGGTACGCCGACCGTGGCTGCCAGGACTTCTACAAGAGCCTGTGGCAAGACGACGCCGTCGTCCGCGAACTCAGGCCGCGCCTCGAAGCCTGCGGCGCCTGGCGAATCGCGGCCCTGCTCTGCACCTGACAACGCCCGCCCCCTATATCCTCCCCAGCCGCCGGATCTCCGGCCACGTCCACGCAATCGCCGCCACCACCACGATCGTCCCAATCCCGCCGCTGACCACCGAAATCACCGGCGTGAACAGCGCCGCGACGACGCCCGACTCGAACCCGCCCAACTCGTTTGAGCACTCGATGAACACGCTGTTCACTGCGCTGACCCGCCCCCGCACCTCGTCCGGCGTGCGCATCTGCACCAGCACATGCCGGATCACCACGCTGATGTTGTCCAGCGCCCCGGCCAGCGCCAGCATCGTCAGCGCCAGC
>PMMM01000170.1 GCA_003162245.1 Phycisphaerales bacterium | reverse complement strand
CCGGTGGGCTCGTCGGCGAGGATCAGCGCCGGCTGCTGTGCCAGCGCGCGGGCGATCGCGACGCGCTGCTTTTGACCGCCCGAGAGCTGGTTTGGGTGGTGATGCGCCCGGTCGAGCAGGCTCACGCGCCGCAGCGCATCGAGCGCGCGTTGCCGCCGGTGCCGGGCGCGGGTGTACGTCAGCGGCAGCTCGACGTTCTTGAGGGCCGTCGTGCGGCCGAGCAGCTCGAACGACTGGAACACGAAGCCGATCTGCCGCCCGCGAATCCGGGCCAGCTTCGTCTGCGAGAGCTTGGAAACGTCCTGCCCGCGCAGGCGATAAGTGCCGTCCGTCAGCACGTCCAGACACCCGAGGATGTTCATCAGCGTGCTCTTGCCGCTGCCCGACTGCCCCATGATCGCGACGTACTCGTTTTCGCGGATCGTCAGCGACACGCCGCGCAGCGCGTGCACCAGTTCCGTGCCCACGCGGTAGATCTTCCGCAGGTCGATGAGCTCGATGACCGGCGACGCGGCCGGCAGCGCCTCGGCGATCATGGCTCCGACTCCACCTCGCCCTGTGCCTCGTCAACGGGAGCTGAGGTCGGCGCGGAAGTCGGCGCCGAGGCCGGCTGGCTGGTCGGCGCCGCCGCGGCCGGCTGCGTACTAGCGGCCGGCTTCTGCTGCACTTTGAGGCGCGATCCGTCCTTGAGCTGGTCGAGACTGCGGTACGGCCCCGTCACAACCGTGTGATCCAGCGTCACGCCGCTGAGGACCTCAACGCCGGTCGCGTCGTTGATCCCGATCTGTACCAAGTGGGGTTGCGCTTTACCGTCGACCACGCAGAACGCGAGGCGGATGTACTCCGCCAGGGTCTGCCGCGCGCCGGTGCCCTGCGGGGTTTGCTGCTCGTCGGCCTGCTTGAGCAGCTCCGCCGGCACATCCCGGCGTTTGCGGTAGACGACCGCCTGGATCGGGATGGTCAGCGCATTGTCGCGCCGCGCGACCTCGATCTCCACGTTCGCCGTCATGCCGGGCTTGACGCGCGAGTCCTCCGCCGTGAGCAGCACCAGCGTCTCGAACGTCACGACGTCGCGGCCCAGCGGCTTCGTACCTTTCGTGCCGACGCGCAGCACGCTGCCCGGGACGTTGCGGCGCGTGTCCGATTGCAGGTAGATGCGGGCCGGTTGCTCCGCGGCGACCAGCGGCGCATCGGCCTCATCGACCCGGCAGCGCACCTGCATCCGTGACAGGTCGCTGATGACCATCACGCGCGTGCCCGGGTTGTTCATCGTGCCGGTGATGACCACTTCGCCGCGCTTGGCGAAGCGCTGCGCGACGACGCCGGCGATCGGGGAGCGGATGACGGTTTTCGCCAGGGCCTCTTTAGCGGATTGCAGCCCGGCCTCGGCCTCGATGAGCTCCTGCTTGCGCATCTCGCAGGCCGCCCGGGCTCCGATGAGGACGGCGCGGTAGTTCGCCAGCTCCATTTCGGACGTGGCGTTGGTTTCCCGCAGGCGCTGCTGTTGCGACCAGTCGCGCTCGGCCCGCTCCAGGTCGGCGTCCGCCTGCGTGATCATCGCTTTCAGCTTGGCGACGTTGGCCTCCCCGGAAAGCACCTGGGCCCGGTACAGGGCGTCGTCCAGCCGGCAAAGCAGGTCGCCCGCGTCGACCCGGTCGCCCTCCTCGACCGGCATCTCCAGGATTTTGCCCACGACCTCCGAGGCGATGTCGACCTCTGCAAAGGACTCCACCTCGCCGGGGGCCTGCACGGTGCGGATGATGTCGCGCTGCTCGGGCCGCGCCACCTCAACGGGGACCTCCAGCTCGCCGGCGACGTCCAGGAGACTCTTGCCGTCTTGGCGGCGGGTGACGTGGTTGAGCACGAACACGCCGCCCACGATCGCGCCGAAGATCACGATGCCGATGACGGTCTTCATACTCGTCTCCACACTACCCGGGCGGCGCGCCGCTGTTTTGCATGCTGAGCAGCACCAGCGCGTCCATTCCGCCGCGCCCGCCGCCCGCCATGAGCCAGCACAACCCGCAGGCCACCCAGGCCCGCCAGCCGGGCAGTTGAGCGCTGGCTGCCAGTCCGATAACGACGATCGCCCAATACCACATCCGAAACGGGTCCAGCGCCGTCAGTAGCCCCGCCTCCAGCGCCAGCGTCGGCGGGATGCGGCCCGTGGCCGGCGGAAGCAGTCGCAGCAGCAAGGCCAGCGACGTATCGACGTCCAGCACGTGCGTATAGAGCCGCAGCCCCAGGACGACGAGCAGGCGCAGGGCGTCGGCGAAGCCGGCCAGCACGCAGATCGTCAGCAGCGTGTGCCATTCGGCCTTGCGGCCGGTCAGGGCCGTCAGGCCGTAGAGCCCGGCGGCCACGAGTAGCACCGTCGCCAGGGCCTGCACTGGCTCCACGACGATCGCGCGCATCCGCGTGAGCAGCTTCATGAATTCCCCCGCCTTGTGCTGCTGGTCATACAGCTCACGGAGGGCGGAGCGCTCCACCACGTCCCGCTGGGTGCGGTCGATCTCGGCCATCTGCGCTTGGACCTGGCGGTCGACTTCGCGATCGATCAGCCCGGTTTGGACGGTCGCGTAGCCGATCAGCGTCACCACCGTCAGGAGAATCAGCAGCGGCCACCGCCAGGCGGGCACGTCCTCGACCCGCGCAAACACCTGCCGCGGCGCCAGCAGCACGCGCAGGATGTCCTGCACGCCGACGGTCCTTCGCGCGACGATCTCCGACACTTCCGACACGCGGTCAGCCTCGCGCCCCGCTCGTCTCTGCCGGCCGGGCATGACCCCCATCCGCCCATGATAAACCTAGTGCCCGCCGGCGCAATGGTATTCGCCCCACGGACCGTCCTATTCGACGCCGCCTGACAACTTTCGACGCCGGCACGGAAGGCGTGCCACGCCGCTGCTCGTATGGCGGTATGATCACCGGTCGCGAGCCGCTATGCCGCCCGCACCGTCCCAGGAGGTAACCCATGTGTCATACGCATTCCGCTTAGTTT
>PMMM01000060.1 GCA_003162245.1 Phycisphaerales bacterium | reverse complement strand
AAACTAAGCGGAATGCGTATTATGCAGTTGCTCACGTTTTTCCTCGGTGGTTTCGACTTTGGGATCAGGATGGCCGTCGCGAAGACGGCGCTGGCGGTAGAGGCAACAGCCGCCTGCCGGAACTGGTGGATGCTCCTCGTGGCCGAAGGGGGAGCGTGGGCCGGGACGGCGGCGGCGCGCGGCTACGCGCAGGAGGCACTTCGATGAGCAAGGCAGTTCGAGGGAGCGCGATTGGGTTAGGCCTCGCGGCCGCGGTGGCGCTGCTGGGATTGGGAACGGCTGCGGCGCAGGACGGAAACGGCTCGATCGTAGCGTGGGGCTGGAACGACTACGGTCAATGCAACGTGCCGACGCCAAACACGAATTTCGTGGCCCTTGCGGCGGGCTATTACAGCAGCATCGGCCTGAAGGCGAACGGGTCCATCGTGAAGTGGGCCACGGGCGACCCCGCGCCGCTGCCGAACTCCGGGTTTGTGGATGTCGCGGCGGGTACGTACGACTGGCTGGGCTTGAAGGGTGACGGTTCGATCGTGACCTGGGGACAGTACTTTGCGGACGTGCCCTTGCCGAACTCGGACTTCGTCGCCGCTGCAGGCGGCTATCAGTCTAGTCTGGGCCTGAAAGCCAATGGCTCAGTCGTGGCTTGGGGAGACAACTTCTATCACCAGTCTGACGTGCCGCCGCCGAACACGGAATTCGTAGCGGTCGCGGCGGGCGCCGGCGATTGCTTCGCCCTGAAGATTGACGGTTCAATCGTGGCGTGGGGGCACAACAGCTACGGCCAATGCGACGTGCCAGCGCCGAACACGGGTTTCGTGGCGGTTGCGGGAGGGCCGTACCACAGCGTCGGCCTGAGGTCAGACGGCTCGGTCGTAGCGTGGGGACGCAACGACTACGGCCAATGCAACGTGCCAGCGCCGAACACGGGCTTCGTGGCGGTTGCGGTGGGCGATTTCCACAGTCTCGGCCTGAAGGCCGACGGCTCGATCGTGGCGTGGGGACGCAACAACTACGGCCAATGCAACGTGCCTTCGCCGAACGCGGGCTTCGTGGCGATCGCCGGGGGCGGGTTCCACAGTCTCGGCCTGAAGGGCCGGCCGCACTGCGCCGGCGACATGGACTGCAACGGGCGGATCACCTTTGCGGACATCGATCGGTTCATCGCGGCGCTCGCGGGCGAGTCCGCCTGGACGCACGCGCCCTGCCCGTGGCGTAACGGCGATTGCGGCGGCGACCTCGACGTCACGTTCGCCGACATCGACCCGTTCGTCGCACTTCTCGGCACGACGTGCCCGTAGGCGGGCCGCCGGTGCCGTTCCATCCTTGGTTAATGCCTGGGTCCCGTTTACGTGCGCCCGATGACCGCGATCCGGTACTGCCGCGCGAGATTGAGGAGCCGCTCGCGCTCCAGCGTGATGGTCTTGCCGGCCTCGATGACGAGCGCGGCAGCCCGCGTGCGACGCAGGTTCTCGATCGTCTGCGGGCCGACCGTCGGGACGTCGAAACGCATGTCCTGAGCGGGCTTGGCCACCTTGATCAGCGTCCAGCCGCCCTGCGGACACAGCCGGCCGACGCGCTCGATGAGCTGATCGGTCCCCTCGATCGCCTCGACCGCGATGACTTCGCGCTCCTTGACCGCCAGCGCCTGCCCGATGTCCAGCCCGGCGATCTGCTTCGCCAGCGGCCAGCCAAACTCGATGTCGTCCAGCACCGCCCGCGACGGCGCCAGCGGCGTGAGGGGGCCGACCGGGGCGAGGGCGTCCGGGCAATAGCGGGTCGAGTCGATCAAGGTCAGTCCTCGGCGGGCCAGCTCATCCGCCACCGCGCCCAGCAGCGAATCGTTCCGCTTGTCGCGGGCGCGGAAGTACCAGACGCGTATGCTCGTCAGGTCCGGCAGGTATTGCAACCACTGCAACCAGCGCGGCCCGGCGAACATCTGCGNNCCCGCCATCACGACCTCGCGGCAGCCGGCCCTCCGCAAGACGCGAATCCACCGTCCGAGCTGCACGATGCCGCGCCAGCAGAACGTGTCCGCCAGCTCGCGGAGCGCCGGATCCGTGCAGCCGCGCAGCGCGACGACGGCCACCGGCCGCCCCGCCGCCCGCGCCCCGCGCGCAACGAGCTTCGGCAACTCGCCTTCGCCGGCGATGAGACCTAGTGTTCCCTGGACCATGGTCGGTTCCACGACGGACAGGATACACGGGGGGCGGCGCCGTACGAAGCCGCCCCGCCCCTCAATCCGCTAACACCCACCGTCCCGGAGGATCGGCGACGCCGCGCAGCCTACCCCGGCTCCACCGCCCGCTCGCCCAACTGCCGCCGCAGCTCCGCGACCTCTTTTTCGAGCGTCTTGATCCGCTGGCTCAGCTCCGGCAGGTGCGCGACGTGCGCGATCTGTCGCCGCATGTCGCGGATCGGGATCGCCGGCGCCCCCAGCACCGTTTCGTGCTCCGGCACATTGTTCGTCACGCCCGCCTTCGCGCCGATCGTCGCATGATCGCCGATCCGAATGTGGCCGACGACGCCCGATTGCCCCGCCATCGTCACGTGGTGCCCCACCGTGACCGACCCGGCAACGCCGACCTGCGCGACGAGCAGGCAGTGCTCGCCGATCTGCGTCCCGTGCCCGATCGCGATCAAATTGCTGAACTTCGAGCCGCGGCCGATGCGCGNNCCTCGATCTCGACGTGCCCGATCTGCGGAATCTTGACCCACTGGCCGCCCACCGGCGCGTAGCCGAGGCCGTCCTCGCCGATCGTCGTGTTCGCGTGGATCGTCACGCGCTCGCCGACGATCGTGTCGTCGTACAGCACGACGTTGGGGTACAGCAGCACGTTGTCGCCCAGCCGGCAGCGCGGCCCGATGTAGCAGCCGGGATAAATGATCGCGTCGCGGCCGATGACGGCGTGCTCGTCGATCGCCACGCCCGGGTGGATCGTCGCGTTCTCGCCGATCTGCGCCGTCTCGTGGATACTGCTGCGCGTCCGGTCCGGCGGCACGCACCGATGCTGCCGATAACCGTGCAACTTGACGATGAACGCGGTGATCGCAGCGTACGGATCGTCGACGCGGATGAGGTCGACGTGCGGCGGCGCTTCGACACCGGGGCGCAACACGACCGCCGTCGCCCGCGTCGCCTGTAACATCTTTTCGTACTTCGGGTTAGAGAGGAACGCCACGTCCCCCTCCGCCGCGTCCTCCAGCGTCGCCACGCGCCGAATACGCCGGCTCGGGTCGCCTTGCAGCGCGGGCTTCATCCCATGCTGCTCGAGCACTTGGCACAGCTCGGCGAGCGTCGCTTCCATCGGGACTCCTGTCGCGGCCGCATTGTACGAACGCGGACGCGGGCGTGTCAAAAGTCGCCGACCGCGGCCCGCACGGATATCCTCTCTGCCAGGAGAGCGTCCGAAGAGGAGCGCCGCGCCATGAAGTACGCCATCATTCTGCCGGACGGCGCCGCCGACCACCCGCTGCCGCAGCTCGGCGGGCGGACGCCGCTGCAAGCCGCGCGTATTCCGAACATGGACTGGATCGCGCGGCACGGGCGGCTCGGGCGCGTCGTGACGATCCCGGATGGGTTCACGCCCGGCACCGACGTGGCGACGCTCACGCTCTTCGGTTACGACCCGGCGACGTGCTACACCGGCCGCGCTCCGATCGAGGCAGCCGCGCAGGGCCTGACGGTGGCCCCCGATGAGCTGATCTTCCGCTGCAACTTCGTCACGATCCGCGACGGGCGGATGAAGGACTTTACCGCCGGGCACATCGCCCAGGCCGAGGCGGAGCGGCTCATCGCGGACCTCAGCGCGCTCGCACGCGCTGGCGAGCCGGCGCTGGCGGGCTGCAAGTTCCACGCCGGCGTCGGCTATCGCAACCTCATGCTCGCGTCGGGTGCCGCGGACATGCAGCTCAAATGCGCCCCGCCGCACGACATTCCGAACCAGCCGGTCGCCGACCATCTGCCGCGCGGCGGCGGGCAGGAACGCGTGCGGGCGATCATGGCGCGGGCGGCGACGCTGCTGAAGGACCACGAAGTGAACCGCGCCCGGCGGGCCGCGGGCCGCGAGCCGGTCACCGACATCTGGCTGTGGGGCCAGGGGCGGCCGACGAAGCTGACGCCGTTCGTCGAACGCTTCGGCGTGCGCGGGGCGGCGATTACCGGCGTGGACATCATCCGCGGGCTGGCGGTGCTGATGGGGATGCACCTGATCGTCGTGCCCGGCGCGACCGGCTACCTCGACACCGACTATGCCGGCAAGGGCGCCGCAGCCGCCGCCGCACTCGACCAATACGACCTCGTCGTCGTGCACGCCGAAGCGCCGGACGAGGCGGCGCACGAGGGCAGTGCGGAGAAGAAGGTCACGGCGCTCGAACGCGTCGACGAGCACGTCGTCGGGCCGGTGCTCGCAGCCCTGCGGCGGCACGGCCAATGGCGAATCCTCGTCGCGCCGGACCACGTGACCGCGGTCGCAAGCACGGCCCACGAAGCCGGCCCGCCGCCGTTCTGCTTCGCGGGGCACGACGTGCCCGCGGACCGCGCCGTCCCCGCGGGCGACGCGGCTCCCGCTGGCCACGACGTTCCGGGCGGCCCAGGCCGGCCGTTCTCAGAGCCGGATGCGGTTGCCGGCGGTCTGCTCATCGATCCGGGGTACCGGCTGATCGAGCTGTTCTTTCGCGGCGCGTCGGCGACGTGAATCT
Source organism: Phycisphaerales bacterium (assembly GCA_003162245.1). GTDB lineage: Bacteria > Planctomycetota > Phycisphaerae > UBA1845 > Fen-1342 > Fen-1342. The sequence goes on along the minus strand of PMMM01000060.1, from coordinate 3,072 downwards.
CGAGCGAACCTGATCAGCGGGCCGCCGGTCAAGGCTCAGGCGGGGAGCTTGATCGCGGTGCGGGCGCCGGAGGATTCGTTGACGACGACGAGTTCGCCCTGCGGGCCGACGGCCAACTGGTGGTTGGCGTTGAGCAACTCAAGCCCGTGAACCGTGCCATCGGGGGCCACGTCCACGTTCAGCTCGTCGCTGATCCGGATGGTCTCGACCTCGGCGGACTTGTCGCGCAGGTGGATGTACGCCACGTTGTAGCGCGGGTCATAGGTGAGTCTCACGAGCGTGCCTCCTCAAAAGAAGCGGACCAGCACGGTAATGACCAGCCAGCCGTCTTCCGGCACGGCGATCGCTTCCACCTGCTTCGTGGCGTAGGCTCGGCCTGACCGATCGGGGCGGAGTCGATCAAGCCTGGCGAGATTCTCCGTTGCAGGCGCCGATTCTGCCGATACAATAAACCAAGCTCGGTGGTAGGTGAACGTCGGCTCCATGCCGTGTGTTCAGGGGTCCATCCGCCTGAACCTAGCCCGCCACGGGCTTTGTTTTTCCCTGGGTCAGGGGGACTGTGGCGAACGGGCCGAGCAGGCGTTGGCTGCGAGCCCGGGAGCGTGACCGGATGCTCGTTTCTGGCGCAAGTCTCTATGCACAAAATTGTTACGGCGCACGGCATCGCTGGCGCCCGTGACGGCTGCGCGCAAAAAAACTGGGAAAACCTTGAACTTGTCAAGGTTTTGAGCGATATTTGTGGCAGAGGTTTCGGTGTTAGTCCTTCATCGGGCTAGCCGCGGGTCGAAAGACCGCCGAACCTCTTCTTTTATGCCCCGACGTTCCGGAAGACTTTCAGCGTAGTCAGTCGCTGGGTGCCGATCTGGTACACGTAGAGCGACCGCTTGAGGATCTGGAAGAACGGAACGACGGAGCGGTTGCCCTGAAACCGCATGCCATAGACGGTCGTAACCACGTCGGCGAGTTCGAGCCCCACGTTCTGGGCCTGCGAGACGGCAAAAAAGGGCGTACGGATAATCGTGTCGTAGCCACGCCCGATCACGGTCCGGTTAAAGAAGTTCGCGATCGCAGCGGAGCGCGCGGCGTTGCTGCCATAGTCGACGTCGTCAAAGACGATCTTCGCGTGCCGACCGGGGAAGGCGTTGCGCATGTACGTGTCGAGTCGCTCGAAGAGGGCACGGTACGTCACGTCCAGCCGATGCGGGTCGTCGCACCGGAACGATGCCATCGCCTCGTTGAAGCAGACGACGCCGAAGGTCACGAACTGGCGGCGCACGATGTAGCGAAGGAGATCAGTGACGAACGTCAGCGTAGCACGAGCGCCAGGCCGGTCCGCTTCACGGAAGTTCTTTCGCTTGAGCAACAACGACCCCTTGAGTTCATGCTCCTTTGCAAACGCCTCGCCGAAGCTGCTGTACTTCATGGAGTAGACGTCAGCCGTGACGTCGGCGAACAACTGCTCCGGGATGGCAATACCGCACAGAGCACCCAAAGAATGACCGCGCTCCGAGGTACGAGTCGTTTCATCAAGGAACACAAGCACTGTCGCGCCTCACGGCCAATTTAGATACAGACGAATCTCGGACTGATCCACGGCGGATTCGAATGCTAGTCCACCTCGCGACGGGCCACTGGCCTACCTACACGTCAATAGAATAGCACGGATGCTCCCGGTGTCAATTCTATTCGTTACAGTCTGTAACGAAGCACATCACAGACGGCACGGTGGGCGCTGTACATTGACACCTACGGACGTGTAGAGTCCTCGACGATCCGTATTTCGGCGTCGGTCAGGCCGTAGAGCTCATACACGAGCTGGTCGATCTGGCAGTCCATGGCGTCGACCTCGCTCTGAACCTTCACGCGAGCCGTCCTTCACCCCTTCTTCTTGGGTTTTGGCGTTTGCGGCGCTGGCGGAGCCTGGGGCGTTGGCGGTTTTGGCGGCTTCGGTGGCACCAAGCCTCTCTCTTCCCGGTCAGGAGGCTTTGCAGGCGGTTTGCTGGTCACGGCTGCACCTTTCCAATTCCCCCGGAAATCGCGTACGCGGCTAGCGAGACAACCCCGAGGGTGAGGAATACCACGGACATCCAGTTCAGGCAATTCGTAGCGCACCCCCAGTAATTTGCCACCGAGCCTTTGCCGGCCCCTGGGCGCGGTCCCTGCTTGTCCAAGGGGAGGATTCCGCGTTGGCGGCGCATGGCGTGTTGACTAAAGAGGAATGACCAGCTTGTCGACAACAAAGACGCCCCGAACATGACCCAACAGGCCTTCAACGTCCAATGCCAGGGCGGACCGCTGCCAAGCTGTTTGAGATACGTCAACGAGAGCGCGAGGGCACCGGAGGATATGGTCAGCATCGCCTTGTCGAAACTCGTCGACGCGCTTTGCTCCCAGTCGATAAGTAGCCGACGCTCGTGCAGGTACTCCTGTCGGTCATCTGGTTGATCGGCACTCATTTCGCAGTGGCCTCCTCAACGATCCGAATTTCCTCGTCCGTAGGACCGTAAAGCTGGTACACGAACTGGTCGATCTGGCGGTCGGTGGTGTCGGTCGATCGGTGAGCAACGGTCCCGTTGCGCGTCGTCCGCGCAGTCGCCAGCCCCTGTTCATTGTCCATGTCCCAGCCGAGGGCCTTGAAGAAGGGGTCGATAAACTCGCGGCGAGCCTGCATCTCGTTGTAAGCGGGGCTGCGCAGGGCGTCGCGGTTGCGGGCGAAGTGCTCGACGAGGCTGCGAACCCGCGGCGGAAAACTCGACACGCTATGCTCCCCATGGCGCTCGGGATCAGGCCGTCGCCGAACGTGGGCGGCGGCATCGGGCTCGGGCCAGTATAGAGCGGGCGTGGGTGGGGGGCGAGCTGGCGGACGGGAACGGATTCCCGGGGTCGGGGTGCGAGATGGGAATCACGCACGAGCGGCAACCGGCATCCACATGCCGACGCGAACACTCGTCAGCACGGCACCCGGCTAGCCGCTGTGGTTTTCCCGCCCATCTCCGCCACCCGCCGCCAATCTCCACCAGCCACCAGCACCGTCGGGATTTCTCCGCGCTTTCCGTGTCTCCGTGGTGCATA
>PMMM01000098.1 GCA_003162245.1 Phycisphaerales bacterium | reverse complement strand
GCGTCGCGGCGCGCGGCAGCGGACGCGGATCCACGGGCGGGGCCGCGATGTCCGGCGACGGCCAGGGATCGTCCGCGGCGGGGGGGTTCTGTTGGGCCGTGGGGACGGCGCGGGACGGCGCGCTCGTCGCGTGTTCGCGAGCGGAAGCCGGCGGCGTCGCGCCGAAAGCGGTCGCCGCCGTCAGGGCAAGCCCGAATCCCGACCAAGCCATCCATGGCACTAGGGCGTTCATAAGAGCCTACTTGCCCTCGTCGAGCTCCGGGATCGGGCTGTGAATGTCGCTGATGCGGACGCAGAAGTTGTCGTTCAGCACGAGCACCTCGCCGTGTGCGATTAGCCGGTCGTTCACGTAGATGTCGACCGGGTCGCCGGCGAGCTTGTCGAGCGACACGACCGCGCCGACGCCGAGCCGCAGCACGTCCTCGATATACATGCCGGTGCGGCCCAGCTCGATCTTCACGTCAAGCTGAACATCGTCGAGCAGGTCGATGCTCGCGATGCTCGCGTTGTGCTCTGTGCCGCTCAGGTCGGGGACCGCGAAAGCGGCTGCGTCCGCCGGGCTGGGCCGGCCGCAGGTGGCCCCCATAACGGCCGGCGTCGCGTCCACGGGCGCCGGCTGAGCATCGGCCACCGACGCGCTGGCGGCGGGCGCCTGTGCGTCGCTTTCGGCATCGAGCGCGGCGGTCATCTCCGCCTTGAGGGCGTCGATTTCGGCCTGGGCGTTGGCGAGGGCTTCCGTGGTGCTGGACGAAGGCGGCGCGGGCGCAGTTTCGCCGTGGGCGGACGGCCCATTGCTCGCGCCGGTCAACTGGCTCGCCAGAGCGTCGAGCTCGGCCTGGCTAAACGCATTGCTCACGGAGGCGGCCGCAACAGGTTCTGTGGGCGCCAGTGGTGTTTCGGCGGCGGTTTCCGTGGCCACCGATGGTGCCGTCTGGGCGACGTCCGGTGCGGCCTGGGCACGGATTTCCGCCGCGGCCGAGGCTGCGGGGGTCTCGGTCACCGGCGTTGCGTCCGGCGGGGCGTCGGCCGCGTGCGAGTCGAGTTGGTCGGACTGTTCGGGCTGTTCGGCCATCGGCGCTCAACATCCTTGTCTTGCCGCGCTGCCGCCGCCGTGGCGGGTCGGCCGCCGGCAGAGCTACGACGGTATGGGCACGAAGCGCGGGATCAGCACGCGCTGGATGAGGTCCTTGCTCTGGACGATCTCGTTCAGGGCCTCGGTCAACTGGTTGCGCAGAACGCGGAGGTCGTCCTCGCGGAGGATCGTGTCGGTGGCGGCCCGGACGATACGGGCCACGCAGTCCGCGATCTCCCCCGCGCGCGCCTCCGCGATCTTTTTCATCTTGTCTTTCTGGTCCCCGGCGACGACGACGCTCAAGTCGATGTCGTAGATGCACATCCGGCCGCTCTTGTCGTTGGGCACCTTGAAGGCGTGCAGGAGCTGAACCTCGGCGACGCCGACCGCCGGCTTCTCGGGCGCCGGCTCGAGCGCGTGCGTGGGCTCGGCCTTCGCGGGCTCCGGATGGGTGCCGGCCGACTTGAACACGAAGAAGAACACCGCGCCTTGCAGGACCGCCACGCCGGCAACGATGCCGACGATCTTCACCGGGAACCGCTTCTTGTCCTTCGGGGCCGGAGCCTCGTTGTTTTCGGGCCGTTGCTCTGCCATGACCGTTCTTTCCAGGTTTGCGCGGACGGCGCTTGATCCCGCGTTACCTATCGACGCTCCGCGGGCGGTGATTCATGCGGGTTTCACCGGCCGAGCAGGACGGTTTGTTTATGAGAACGTTGGTCCGGCGGCGGGCAGATTGTGCGCCGCCGCGCAATTATGCCTGTCGCTGCGCCGGGCTCTACCGCATGTTCATCAGCAATTGGTTGAGCATGTCGTTCGACGTCGTGATGACGCGGCTGGCCGCCTGGAACCCCGTGCTGGCGGTAATCAGCCCGATGAACTCGCGCGACAGGTCCACGTTGGACATCTCCAGCGCCCCGCCGCGGACCGTGCCGGCCCCAAGCGTGCCCGGGGCCTTGACCGCGGCCGGGCCCGAGTTCGGCCCGACGGAGAAGAGGTTTCCGGTCTCGGCCACGAGTCCCGCCTCGTTTGCGAAGGTCGCAACCGCAACTTGCCCCAGCGTGTGCGAGACGCCGTTGCTGAACGTGCCGGTGAGCGTGCCGTCGTTGCCGACGGAGTAGGCGGTCAGCGTCCCGGGCGGATAGCCGTCCTGCTTCGACATGATCACGTTCGAGACCTGCGTCGAGAGGCCGTTCACGGCGGAGAGATCGAGGGTGACGTTCAGGGGCGTGGCGGCCCCGGAGCCGGTGCGGTTGACGGTGAACTGGTTCCCGGTCGCGCTGACGAACCGGCCCTGCGTGTCGAACGACGCGGTCCCGGTACCGAGCATCTGGGGCGGCTGGCCGGCCTCGGCCGACTCGGCGTAGTAGCGCCAGACCGGTCCAGTCGCGGGCGTGTCGTCCAAAGTGAACGTGAGGTTCACCGGTACCGCGTTGCCCAGGGAGTCGTAAGCGGTGAACGAGGTGAAGACGCCGGTGCCCACCGCGGGAGAAGTAGCGGTGAACTGGAGCGGGACGGGTGTGCCGGCGTTGCTGCTGGTCAGGTCGTTGTTTTGCACGACGATCGCGTTCGGCTCGCCGTTGTTGCTGCGAATGACCAGCGCCCCGTTCTCGATGGTGACGCCGGGCTGGCCGGGCACGGAGGTACCGGTCTGAATGCCGAGCGTGCCTTGCAGGGAGGTGGCCAGGTCGCCGAGCGTGTTGCCGGTCGTGCCGACGACGAACTGCTGTGACGACACTTCCCGCCCGCCCCGCGTCGCGCCGGAGACCGTGATCGTGTCGCCGGCGGCGAACAACGGCACGGCGGGCGCGGTGGCGGAACGCAGGTCGGTCAGGGCCGTGGCCGCCGTGGCCGGCGTGCCGCCGCCGTCCACCAGCGCCTGCGACGTGGTGACCGAGCCGGCGGTCGCGCGCGTCTCGGCCGCGCTGAGGTCGCCGTCGATGGACGCGTTTTCCGTTGCGTGGGCGACGTCCTGCGTGCCGAGCGGCACCTGCAAGTCCTGCACGGTGCCGGGGACGATCTTGAAGCTCGGGTCGACGCCGAAGCCACGGACGTGCAGGCCGTCGGCGCTGACGAGTTGGTTCTGCGCGTTGAGCGAGAAGGCGCCATCGCGCGTGTAGTACTCGCGGCCGCCGGCGTCGCGGACGACGAAATACCCGGGGCCTTCGAGGGCCAGGTCGCCGGGGAGGCCCGTCGTCTCCAGGGACCCAGGGGTCGTCGTGCGCTGGGTGGTGGCGACCAGCGCCCCCAGCCCGACCTGCATCGGGTTGGTCCCGCCGCTCGTGTCGCTGGGGGCCGTTCCCTCGGAGAGCGTCTGGGCGAACTGCGTCTGGAACAGGGTGCGCGAGCCCTTGAAGGCGTTCGTGTTGACGTTCGCGATGTTGTTGCCGATGGTCTCAATCCGCGTCTGGTTGACGTTGAGACCGGTCAGCCCGGTATACATGGCCGAAGTCAGGCCCATGATCAGCCCTCACGTATGGCACCGGCGTCAGGCCGGCGCAGGATTACAGGTGAAAAGCGCCGTCCAGCGACAGCCACGGGAACAGGCCACCGGTCTGCTGTTTTGCAGTCTGCGCCGACTTGGCATTCTGGGTTGCCTGCGACGTCGTGGTCGCGGCGGCCTGCGTTCCGGCAGCATCGGTCGCGGTGATGCGCGTTACATCGCTGGCGAGCACCGTCTGCCCGGTGTCCAGCTCGAGAACCACCGAGCCGTCCGAGGCGAAGCGCACGGCGGTCACGAGGCCCGTGATCTCGCTCTGGGTGCCGTCGTTGTTCTTGACGTTCGCCGTGACGTGCTTGCCGATCAGCTCGCTGGCGCCCGCCGTGTGCTGCTGCTGGGAGATATTAGACAGCGTGTCGGTCAAGCGCGTGGACAGGTCGATGCTGCGGATTTGCGAGACCTCGTTGATCATGTCGGCGGTCTTGGCCGGCTCAAACGGGTCTTGCTGCTGCAGCTCGGTGACGAGAATCTTGAAGAAATCCTGGCTCTTGAGGGAGGCCATTCCGCGGTCGGTCGTCGTCGAGCTCGGTTGAACCGTGTTGGAATTGACGGCCAGGGTTTGCATGGCAAACACCCTATACACGGCCGGCACGCCGCCGGCGTCCCGCGCAGGCCGCGCTCCGCGTCGACCTACGCCCAGATGTTTACCAGCGACTCCGCCGCCGGTCCCAGGCCCCCGACCGCTTGAGCCGATATCTCGCCCGGCTCGCCGGATGTGGACTCCGTTCCCGTTGGCTGTCCGCCCGCGGCGGACTCCGCCTCCCTGCGGGCCGTGCCGTCCTGAAAGCCGCTCCACGCGTCGGCGTGCTGCGGCAACTGCGGGTCGACGGGGTTCCGGGCGACCTCCGGCACCCGCACTTCGACGCGCTCGAGCTGAATCCCGGTGGCTTCAAGGCTCCGGCGCAGCGCGTCGAGCTGGTCAGACAGCAAACGTCGTGCCGCTTCCGTCTCCGCGTCGATTCGCAGCGAGAGCAGCTCGTGGCGCAAGTCCATCTGGACCTTGATCTTGCCCAACTCCGGCGGATCGAGATGCAGCGTCGCGACCGAACGGTCCTTGCCGACCTGCGCGCGGATGAGGCGCAGGATCTGCTCGAGGTTCGCGTCGTTTGTGCTGGGCGCCGGCGACTCCGTCTGGGCCGCGCGACCGGCCGGAGCTTTGCCGGCTGCCGCGCTGGGCCGCGCCGCGCTGTCGACCGCAACGTCGCCCGCGGAGGCCTCTGCTCCGCCGGCTGGCGCCGATTCCGCTTTCGACGCGTTGCCGTCCGCACTCGGCGTCACCGCCGACGGGGGGCCAGCGGAGTCGAGGTCCTGCGCGGCCTTCGCCAGCACGTCCGCCGTCAGCGCGCTACTGGTCGCCGCGACCGGCGCGGCTGGGCTGAGTATGCGCGTGGCGCCTGGCAGCGCTGTCGATTCCGTCGTCCCCCCGGACGGATTAGCTGCTGGCGAGGCGGCTTGGGCGCCGACGGCTTCGCTTGGCTTGCCCGGCGCGTCGGCGGATTCCGGCGACGCCGGCTGCGATGGCTCGTTGGTGACTTTGGGGCTCACATTCTGCGTCGTGCTCGGCGGGTCCGGACTCTTGCCGCGCGCCGACGCGTCCGCCAGCGCCTGGCGAAACGAATCGTGCTCCTGGCTCAGCTCTTGTCGCAACTGCGTCTGGAGTTGGTCGCGCTGGGCCGCTCGCGACCCGGGCAGCATGTTGCGCTCGGCTCGGATCATCACGTCCAAGGGGCGCGGCGCATTGGCAGCACTTGCCACCATGTCTTGATAGTCCGCGTCCCGGCGCCGCAGCCGCTCTTCAGTCTGCTCGCGCGCCTGCGCGTCGCGCAGGCGTTCCGCGGGACTGCCCTGCAGCAGTTGCAGCACGTCCGGGAGCAGCATTGTCGCGAGCGCGGAACTCGACGGCTTTCCCCCGTCCGGCGCAAACGGAGCGACCTGCATCGCGGCACCTAGGGTGCGGCGGCGCCGTCGGTCGTCCCTGACGCGTTGGCGTGGCCTTCTGTTCCCTGGGAACGGACCTGCTCCAGCAGATCGGTCATGAGCTGCAGCTCTTCGGGCGACTTGAACTGCTCCAGAATTCGCCGGCCGCGGCTGTCATCAATCGCCGCCATCAGACGGGCGGCGTCCGCCTTCTGCCTCTGCCAGATGCGGACGATGTACTCCTTGGCTTGGGCGGGCTTGAGGCCGGAGACGTAATCGAGTTCCTTGCGAAAACCCTCGTCCGGCGCGGCGCCGCTCGCTTGTTTGCGCCGATCGCCGGCCGCTTTCGCGGTCCTTTCGCCGTTGAGGCGCTCCTGCTCGACGACGATGCGTTGGAGCGCCTGGTCGAGCAGGCGCTGCCGGGCTTCGAGGTCCTGGGTGGCGCGCTCGAGACGGAGCCGTTCGAGCTCCACATGCTGGTGCCGCGCTTCGGGCGATTCGGCGGGCTTGGTGGACGCCGGCTCGGTTCGCTCTTCGCCGGCGGGCTGACTGGCCGGTGCCGTCGTCGGGCTGGCGCGCGGGCTCGCCTCGCCGCGCACGACGGCGGCGATACGCTGCAGCCGCTCGGCCGTCAGGCGCCCGGTGCCGAACAGGAAGCCGGTAAAGCCTCCGCCGGCCAGCAGCGTGGCGACGCCAAGAACGGCGATGACATTGAAAAGCCTGCCGATCACGTCGAGTTACACCGTCTTCAGACGTTACACCTGCTCGTGGCTCAGCAACTGCTGTGCCAGCTCGTCGGCGGCCGCCTGCTCATGCCGCGTGCGGTCGTGCACATACGTGTGCCAGCGCCGCGTGCGCAGCTTTTCGATGATCCGCGTCTGGGTGCGCGCCGTGCGCAGGCGGGTCTGCAGATCTTTCAATTGCTGCGACAGTTCCTCGCGCTGGGCCACCAGGATCGCGATGTTCCTGCGCAGATGCGCAATCCACGCGCGGCCGCGCTGCAGCGCCAACGGGTCGAGCCGGCCCTGCTGCTGCGCCGCCAACAACACGTCCTGCTGACGCAGGACCTCGACGGCGGTCTGCTCCCGCAGCGTATCCAGCCGGGCGATCGCGGCGCTCTTGGCCGCGACGCGGCGCTTGGCCTCGCGCTCGTGCAACTGCCGGACCTCCAGCAGCGTTTGCAGTCGAAATCGAAATCGCCTGGCCACGCGTCATCCTCTCAGGCCCGGGTTCGTCCGCTGCCGCCGCCCGTGGCCGCGCGCTGATTGCGCAGGGTGGCGCGGGTCTTTTCGAGCAGCTCGCCGAGCTGCGCCAGTTCGCCCGCCGCCTCGTCGAACGTGCCGCCGGTGTCGCGATTCTGCGTCAGGAACGCGGTGACGGCCTCGCGGGTCTGGATGGCCAGGTCGTAGTCGAGGTTGGCCCCTGGCACGTAGGCCCCGATGCTCACCAGGTCCTCGATGTCGTTCCACGTCGCCAGCACGCGCCGCACGGCCGTCACGGCTTGCTGTTGCGCCGGGCTGGTGACGTCCGGTGCCACACGGCTGATGCTGTTTAGGACATCGATGGCCGGGTAGTGGCCGCGGTTGGCGAGGGCCCGCGACAGCCACACGTGCCCATCCAGAATGCCGCGCACCGCGTCGGCCAGGGGCTCGTCCAGGTCGTCGCCCTCGACGAGCACGGTGTAGATACCGGTGATGCTGCCGATCGGCGTGTGGCCGGCGCGCTCCAGCAGCCGCGGCAGCAGGGCGTAGACGCTGGGCGGGTAGCCCTTGGCGGTTGGCGGCTCGCCCGCGGCCAGGCCGATTTGCCGCTGTGCCATGGCCATGCGCGTCAACGAGTCCATCATCAGCAGGACATCCAGGCCCTGGTCGCGGAAGTACTCGGCGATCGCGGTGGCGTGAAGGCAACTGCGCACGCGCAGCGCCGCCGCCTCGTCGGACGTGCACACGACCACGACGCTGCGGGCCAGACCCGCGGCGCCGAGCTGGCCGTGCAGGAAATCGCCGACTTCGCGCCCCCGCTCGCCGACCAGCGCGACGACGTTCACGTCGGCCTGCGTGTGCCGGCAGATCATGCCCATCAGCACGCTCTTGCCGACGCCCGTGCCCGCGAAGATACCGAGCCGCTGCCCGCGCCCCGCCGTGAGCAACGCGTCGAGCGCGCGGATCCCCAGCCCCAGCGGTTGGTCGATGGCCCGTCGCCGCAGGGCCTCCGGCGCCGCGCGATACAACGGGTAGCGCACGTTCAGCCGCGGTATGGGCCGGCCGTCCAGCGGCCGGCCCTGCGCATCAATCACCCGCCCCAGCAGGTCGAACCCGACGGGCACGCGCGGGGGCCCGGAGACGCAGACGACCTCGTCATCCGGTGCGATGCCCATTGGCTCGCCAAAGACCGCCAAAATGGTCTGGTCGGCGCGCAGCGCTACGACCTCGGCATCTACGGCGCGGGCATGCCGCGTGTGAATGAGGCAGCGTGCCCCCACGGGCACCGGCAAGCCGTCCGCGCTGACCGTCAGGCCGCGCACCGCGCTGACTCGCCCGTGCACGCGCTCGCTGAGCGCCTCGCCCACTTCTGCGGCGAGCGCGGAGAATAGGGCGGCGGTCGCGCGGTCCGCGCCGCGGGGCTCCGTCGGCCGCGCTCGTACCGCCGTGCTCACGGTTGCCCTCCCTCGGGCGCGGCGTCTGAGGATGCGGCCCGATCCGGGGTTGCGGCCGGGCTCGGATCTTCGCAGAGGGCGGTGGCGATGCGGTCCAGTTGGCACTCCAGGGAGGCGTCGATCAGTCCGGCCCGGGTCCGCAAGACGCAGCCGCCGCGCGTGACGGCCGGGTCGGCCACGAGCGTCACGTGCTGCTGCCGGCCGGTGCTCTGTACGAAATCAGCGGCGACATCCTGCAGCGTCTGCAGCTCGGCCGGGTGGACGTGCAGCTCAAGGTCCTCGACGTGCTTGACCATGTCCAGGAGCGTGCGTGCGTTGGCCCGGGCCGGCTCGGTCGAGCGCTCGCTCTGCATCTTGCAGACGCGGCGGGCGACGGCCAGCGCCAACTCAATCAGCCCCGACTCGGCGGTCGCGAGCAGGTGGTGCTTGCGCTGCTCGAATTCGGCCAAGCCGGCAGACAGGGCCGCCGCCAGCCGGGCGACGTTCTCCTGCGCCGCCGCAATCGCCGCCTTCCGTCCGGCCTCCAGCGCGACTTCGCGCACCTCGCGCTCGACGTGCTCGTGCCCCTCCCGGCGACCCTGGTCCAGACCGGCGGCATACGCCGCCCGCTGCTGCTCGGCGGCCTGTTGGCGCGACGTGGCCTCGGCGTCCATCAGGATCTGGCGGGCCTGGGCCGTGGCGCGGGCCACGAGGGCACGTCCCTGCCGCTCCAGGTCGTCGAACGAGAACGCCGTGGAGGGCGCGAACTGTTCTCGGCGGATGACGCCGCTCACGAATCCGTCTCCTCTGATTTGCCCAAGAAGCTCCGGCGCCTGGTTTCGCGGGCCGCGGGCTGGCGGCGCTAGACGACGACGTCGCCGCCGCCGCCGCGGCCGGCGACCACCACTTCGCCGGCGTCTTCGAGGCGACGGACGATGTCGACGATCCGCTGCTGGGCGGCCTCCACGTCGCTGACCCGCACCGGGCCCATGAACTCCATCTCTTCCTTGATCATCTGCCCGGCGCGCTCCGACATGTTCTTGGAGATCTTCTCCTTGAGCTCTTCGCTGGCGGTCTTGAGCGCCAGGGCCAGCTCGCTGTTCTCAACCTCCTTGAGCACGGCCTGGATGCCCTTGTCGTTGACGCGGATGATGTCCTCGAACACAAACATCAGCCGCCGGATCTGTTCCACGAGCTGCGGGTCGGACTCTTCCAGGCCCTCGAGGATGGCCTTTTCGGTCGCGCGGCCGGCCATGTTCAGGATCTCGGCGACCGCCTGCACCCCGCCGACGCGCTCGAAGCGCTCGGACACGAGGCCGGCCAGGCGTTTTTCTAGGCCGCGCTCGACCTCCTTGATGACGTCGGGGCTGGTCTGGTCCATGTTGGCGACGCGGCAGACGACCTCGATCTGCCGCTCGGTGGGCAGGGCGGAGAGAATGTCGGTGGCCATGCCGGGGGGCAGGTGCGAGAGCACCAGCGCGATCGTCTGCGGATGCTCCTCCTGCAGGAACATGACCAGGTTCTCTTTCTCGGTCTTCTGCAGGAAGCTGAAGGGCTGCTCGTGGACCTGGTGCTCGATGATCGAGATCACGCGCCGAGCTTCGTCGGAAGGCAGCGTCTTTTCCAGCAGGGCGCGGGCCCAGGAGATGCCGCCGGCGTCCATGTATTGCCGGGCCATCACCAGGTTGTAGAAGTCGCGGATGACATCGTCGCGCACCTCTGGCGCGATCGCGTCCATAGCCGCGATCTCGCGCGACAGCTCCTCGACGCGCTCACGGGGCAAGCTGCGGAGGATGCGCGCCGCCGTGTCCTGCTTCAGCGCGACGAGCAGGACCGCCGCTTTGCGGATGCCGTTCAGGTCCTCCGCGCTTTTGATCTCGTTCCGGAACGCAGCGTGCGCCATGGTCCGTCACGCTCCCTCGCGGTATTGCTCGTTCCGCTGCACCCACTGCTCCAGCAGCGCGGAGACGACCTCGGCGTCGGTGTCGGCCATCTGCGTGACCTGGTCGAGCATCTTGCGGGTCTGCACCGCGCTCGGGTCGACCTCCTGGGCCACAAGCACGCCCTCCATCGCCGCCGCCTGCCCCACTGGCACCGTGCTCGTGTCGGCCAGCGGCTCGTCGCTGCCGGAACCGCCCGACCGCGGCGCGTCGCCGCTGACGACGGCAGGACCGCGCGGCGCGACACGCATGGTGCGCTCCCGTCGCGTCGCTTCGGCCGTCATATCGACGGCGGCCTGCTTGGCGGCCGCGATGGCCTCCTTCGGCAGCCCCAGCTCGAGCCCGAAAACGTCGCCCACGTCGGACTTACGCGCCAGGCGCAGCATCAACCCCAATGAAATCAGCGCCAGCAGACCAAGCCCGGACTGGACTCCGTAGCGGCGGGCCAGGTCCACCGCGCGGTCGAGCGTCGGCGCCGGCCCCGCCAGCGTCGGCGTCGTCGCGACCGCGTCCCAGTACCGCTGGATGTCGACGTTCTCCTCGGCCTGCGGCTTGACGAGCCGCACGATCTGGCTGAGCAGCCGCTTGCGCTCGACCTGGAACGTCTGTTCGAGTTGCTCGTCGGTCGGCGCACCACCTTCGGGGTTCGTGTGCCGATACACCCCTTCCAGGTAGCTGGACGACAGACGGATCGCCGCGGTTACGAGCCGGATGTCGCCGGCGGGTGTGGCCTCCGTCTTGAGCGACACGCCGGTCTGGTATTCCGTCTTGGACGTGTCTTTCTTCTGATTCTCGTCGGCGCCGCCGGACGCGGCCGCCAGCCCGACGTTCGGCTGGACGCCTGGCTGCTCGCCGCGGTGCTGGCGCGTCGACTCGTCGGCGGTGGTCTCTTCGCTGCGGGCGACGCCCTTGATCGGGGTCTCGGTCCGCGTGTTGCTCGAGGTCGAGACCAGCTCGATCACTACGCTCACGAGCGCTTTGGGGTCCGGGATCAGCCGCCGGATCGTGTCGGTGTAGTGCTGCTCGAGCTTGATGCGCTGGCGGTGCAGGGTGTCGGCCGGGTCCTGCTCGGTGTCCCAGTCGAGGGCGCTGACGCCGCGCGCGTCCACGACTTGCACGTTCCGCATCGGCAGGCCCGACACCGCTCCAGAGACCAGCCGGGCGGCCGCGAGCGCCAGCGGCCGCGGCACCTCGTCGCCGTTTCGCATGACCAGCGTGACGCTGGCCGAGCTGGCTGGCGGCTGCTTCGAGAACCCCCTGCGCCCCGTGCCGAGATTGAGGAAGACGCTGGCATTCTGCACCCCCTGGAACTGCCGCAACACCTTCTCGACCTCGGTCTGCAGGGCGACGGTCCAGCGGCGGTCGTTCTCCTCGAGCGAGATCCACGGATCGGATTTCGCCACCAGGGCGGCGAAGGCGCTGCTCGTGTTGCTGGGCAGCTTGTCGCTTTCCTGCAGGCGGGCCAGGAGCATCTGCGAATTGGCGGCCGGCGAGACGAAGATGCGGCTGCCGCGGACCTGGAACTTCTCGTGCAGCGCCTCGAGCTCGCTGCGCACCTTGGCCAGCTCCTCCGGCGCCAGGTCCTGCTCCAGCAGCGGCACAAGCTCCGGCGCCGCGGCCCATTGCACCAGCCAGAGCAGCGAGACCGCGACCAGCAGACCCCCGAACAGCAGCGCCACCCGCTGCGACGCGCTCGTGTCGCGCAGGCGAGTCAGCAGTTGGCCAAGCAGCCGTTGTAGCGCTCCCATCCTGGGAACTCCCGGCGGTCTCCGCCGCCCGTCTGCTGCATCATCGGCACGCGGCGGTCATCCAGCGCCGCAGAGGCCCAAAGTCGCGGCCAGGTGAGCAAGTGAACTTGTCACCTCGTTGCTTGGCGGGTTCCGCTTAGACGCGGATTTGGCGCAGCTCCACGTATGCGTCCACCAGCTTGTTGCGGATCTCCATCAGCAGGCTGAAGGCCACTTCCGCCTTGCGGGCCGTCGTGAGCACTTCCGTGACGCTGTCCGTCCGCCCGGTGACCAGGTTTTGCACGGCCTGGTCCGCCTCGTCCTGCATGTGACTCGCCTGCTCCAACTGCTGGCGAAGCTGCGCGGCGAAGTCGGGAGATTCCGCGCTGCCCGGCGTGGCGGACACCGCCGGCGCGGGTCCCGCGGGCATGGCCGGGTGCGGCGAAATCGGATTGACCATATCGGGCTCCGAATCCCGGGCACGCCGTCGTGCCCGCCGCGCTTACGCCATCGCCCGGATCGCCTGTTGGACCATGTTGCGGGTCACGTTCATCATGGCCACATTGGCCTCGTACGCCCGGCTGGCCGCCAAGGCGTCCACATACTCCATCGTGAGGCTGACGTTGGGGAGTTGAACGTACCCGCGGGTGTCGGCATCCGGGTGCCCGGGGTCGTAGCGGGCCTGAAATGGGCTCGGGTCAAGCTGCACGGCGTCCACATGCACGCCCGGGCCGCCATTGCCGTCCCCCGTCATGAAGGTCACAAACCGTCGGCGATAGGGGATCGGCGTCCCATCCTCCTGATGCGTCGCTTCGGCACAGGCCATGTTCGCGGAGATCACGTCGAGGCGCGTGCGCTGCGCGGTCAGGGCCGAGCCGCTGATGTCCAGGGCACGAATCATGCGGTTCTACCTCGGATGGCGCTGAGCAGCGTGTTGAACTGCCCGCGCAGCAGGGTTGTGGCCAGGTCGTAGGTGAGGGCGTTCTGGTTCGTGTCCGCCAGGAGTTGCTCTACGCGTGCGTTCGTCCCGTCGTGAAAAAGCACGTTCGGGGCGGGCTCCGTGGCCGGCTGGGCCGTCACCCGGCCGTCGGCACCGGTCGAAAACTGCGCGTTGCCGCGCAATTCCAGCCCGCGCTCGTCGCTCGGCCGGGCCTGATCCAGCGCGGTGCGGAGCGAAGTCTGAAACGGTTCCGGGTCGAGCCGGCGGCTGTGGTGGTTCGGCGTGTCGACGTTGGCGAGGTTCTCCGCGAGCACCTGCTGCCGCTGCTCGGCGAATTGCGCGGTCAGGGCCAGAGCCTGCCGCGTTGGAGAGTCCGTCAATCGATCGACCCACGTTGACATTGCATGTCCTCGAACGTAGCGGGATAGCAATCCACGTGCCGCGCCGCGAAGTTTGCGGCTGGGTCGGAGATAACACGGCGCGGCCCGGCGCGCCTGACGCCCGCGCGCGGCGCGGGCGCCGGAGCCGCACTCCGGTGCCGCGTCACGTACGAGGTTCTGCTCAGACCATTACCGCCCGCCGCCGGCGCTCCTCGTGAAACGTGCCTTCCTCGCGCCAGCGTTTGAGCTTGAGCCCCAGGGTGCGCAGGCCGATGCCCAGCGCGCGGGCGGTCCTCTCGCGGTGTCCGCTGAAACGCTCCAGCGTGTGCAGGATCAGCGTGCGTTCCGCATCGCTGAGGATTTGGCCGTCGCGATATTGCAGCCCCTCGGCCGCCGCGCTGGCCGTCTTGATCGGGCCATTGAGCAGCGGGGCGATCGTGGCAGGGGCCACCTCGCGGCCCGCCTCGAGCACGCTGACCCGCTCGCACAGGTTCTCCAACTCGCGCACGTTCCCCGGCCAAGCGTATTCCTGCAACATCCGCAGCGCGTCCGCCGTGAATTTCGGCCGCTCGCGCGCTTCGCGGGCGGAGATCCGCCCGACGAAGTAATCCAGCAGCAGGGGGATGTCCTCGCGGCGTTCGCGCAGCGGCGGTACCTCGATCGGCAACACGCTGAGGCGGTAGAAAAGGTCCTCGCGGAAGCGCGCCTTGGCCGCCCAATCGCGCAGGTCGCGGTTCGTCGTCGCGATGACGCGTACGTCCACCCGCCGCGTCACGGAGCTGCCGACGCGCTCGAACTCGCGCTCCTGCAAGATGCGCAGCAGCTTGGACTGGAGCGGCGGCGCGATTTCCGACACCTCATCGAGCAGCAGCGTCCCGCCGTCCGCCAGCTCGAACCGCCCCTTCCGCATCCGGTCCGCCCCGGTGAACGAACCCTTCTCGTGCCCGAACAACTCGCTCTCCAGCAGCGTCGGCGACAGGGCGGCGCAGTTCACGCACAGCATCGGCTGATTGGCCCGCGCCGAGGCGACGTGGATCGCGCGGGCGATCAACTCCTTACCCGTGCCGCTCTCGCCCGTGATCAGCACCGTGGCCGAGCTTTGGGCCACACGCTGGATCTTCTCCAGGACCGGCTGTAACGCCGGCGACTGGCCGACCAACTCGCGCTGGCGGTCAAGATCCTCGATTTCGCGGCGGAGAATCTCGTTGTCGCGCACCAGGCTCCGGTCGCGCAGCGCCCGCTCGATGACGATCTCGATTTCCTGGGCGTCAAAGGGCTTCTGAACGTAGTCGAACGCGCCGAGCTTCATCGCCTCGACCGCGGTCGGCACCGAGGCGTGCGCCGTCATCAGAACCACGGGCACGTCCAGGCCGAGCCGCCGCATTTCGCGCAGCATTCCCACGCCGTCGAGCCCCGGCATGCGCAGGTCCGTGAGCACCGCGTCGAAGGACTGCTGCTTGATCATCGTCAGCGCTTCCTGCGCATTGTCGTACGCGAACACCTTGTGATCCTGGGCGGTCAGGGTGGCTTCGAGCGAATCCCGCATCATCGCCTGATCGTCAATCACACAAATGCACGCCATGGGCTCTCCTTCGTGTTAGGCCGCACTGAACTGCAGCGTCGTTTCCGGGTTCGGGCGGGCCTCGGTGTCCGCGGCCCGCGGCAGGCGAATCACAAACTCCGCACCGCCGCCGGCGCGGTTGCCGGCGCTCAGCCGGCCGCCGTACGCCTCGATCAGGCGGTGTGCGATGGTCAGTCCCAACCCCGTGCCCTGGGGCTTGGTGGTGAAGAACGGCTCAAAAATCCGGTCCAGCAACTCGACGGGCAGGCCCGGCCCCTCGTCCGCCACGCAGATCTCGACCTGCTGCTCCGGGCCCACGCCGCAGCACACACGCACGGTCCGCCCCGGCGGCGAGGCCTCGGCCGCGTTGACGATCAGGTTTACCAGCACGCGTTGCAGGCCGTTCTCGTCCGCACGCACGCCGAGGTCCGGCTCCGCCCCGCGAATCTCAAGCTGCACCTCGCGGCTCACGAGCGTCTTGAGCGCGGCGTCGCGGGCGCGGTCCAGAATGGCCTGGACACTGCAGAATCCGAGCTGGCGGTCGCGCGGCGCGAGAGCCAGCGTGTCGGCCACAACAGCGTCGATGGCCTGGATGCCGGCCTCCATTTTCTCGAGCAGCGCCAGGGCGGGCGCGAGCTGATGCTGACGGCACTGGTCGCGGAGCAGATCGCTGTAGAGCTGAATCGCGCCCAGCGGGTTGCGCACCTCGTGGGCGACGCCGGCGGCCAACTCGCCCAGCGCGGCCAGACGCCGGCCCAGTTCCAGCTCGCGGTCCTTGCTGGCCAGTTCCTGACGCAGGCGGCACACCTCGCCCTGCAGCGCCTCGTGGGTGCGCTGCAGGCGGCCGGCGACCTCCGTGTATTCGCGCAGCACCTGCCCGAGGTCATCGTCCATCGGGCCGGCCGGCGAAGTAGGAAGCGCTTCTGATGCCATCGTGACGGTTCTCCCGCTCACGCTCGTTGGCTCGCCGACTATCCCGTCACGTTCGCGGACGGCGCCGCCGACCCGGCCTGCCGGGCATAGGCGGCGTTGGCCGTGCGGCCGCCATTGACGTCCGCGATCTGTTCGCCGACGGCCTGCTTGCGGGCGGACAGGAGCGCCCCGTCCTCCTGGTCGGTGCGCAGGATCACGCGCAGCAGGGCGTTGATCTCATGGACGAGGGCTGAGGCCGCGTTGCGCTGCGCCTCGGGCAGCGCTGCGTGGACCGTGTCCCACTTTTGCCGGTAGGGCCCGAGCTCCTCGTTGAGCCGGGCAAGGGCCGTCACCAGGTCCTGGCGCTCGCGCAGGATGCTGAGCAGCATCTCCGGGCGGTCCCCGGCGATCAGGGCGCGCTGCTTTTCGCTCAGCTCGCGCAGGCTGCGGTACAGGTCGCGCTGGCGGGTCAGCAACTCAACGAGCTTCGTCGAATCGGGCCGAGCCACCTGGCTCATGACTGCACTCCTCTCTCGGGGACTTCGCCGTGACTAGCGCACGGCGACAGACGCGTTGCGAAACAGCTCCGATGACCGAGCGGCCACCAGGAAGCGCTCCCAATCCGTGCGGTTGCCGCTATGCGACCGGGCGAACGCTTCGTCCGGGATGCGGCGCAGCAACAGGCCGGCCCGCTCCAGCTCGCATCCCGCCTGCGCCACGTTGCCCAACCGCAGGTGAATGTTGGCGATCTGCACGTAGGCCGTCAGAGCGGCCGGCTGCCGCTCGTAGCGCGCCGCGACGCTGCGGTACGCCGTCAACGCCGCGTGCAGCGTGTCCGGCTCGTTGAACTCAAACAGGCAATCGGCCCGGTAGAGCAGGGCCAGTTGCGCCACGAACCCCGCGTCGTCGTCGGGCTCGTCCGCGTCCGGCAACTCGCGCAGGAGCGCGCCGAACAGCTCTGCGGCGCGCTGGAAGCGTGCGCGGCTCTCGGCCAATACCGCGGGCGAGGCGTTCTCAGGGGCATGGTCCCGTAGGGCGTAGCTGCTGCGCCGCTCTACATTAGCCAGCAGAAACAGGCCCGACGCGTGGTCGGGGCCGGTCGGATAAAGCGTGACGTAGTCCTCCAGGCGCGCGATGGCCTCGCCGTAGCGGCCCTCCTCGCACAGAATCTCGGAGAGGGTCCGCAGCGCCTCGCGATAGGCCCGGGCCTCCGGCGTGATCCGCCCGTCCGTCAGAAGGTCGACCAGCAGTTGCTCGGCTTGCGGGTAGTACTGCGGCCCGAAGGACGCCAGCACGCGCGCGCTGTTGACCCGGGCGCGCTCCGCCTCGCCCAGCAACGGGTACTCGTCGAGGACCCGCTTGTACCACCTGAGAGCGGCGTCCGAATCGCCGTCCGCCTCGCACACTTCGCCCAGGCGCAGCATGGCCGGGGGCAGGTTCGTGTGGGCGGATCGTCCCTCGACGAAACGGTCCAGGGCTCGCCGCAGATCGTCGGCGCGCCCGACCCGGTCGTAGGCCTGGATGGCCGACCAGAGCAGACTGGCCAGCCGCGCCTCGTCGAACCGGGCGAAGCTTGCCGCCAGTTCGAGGTTGCTCCAGGCCAGCGGGTCGGCCTCGTTGATTTGTGTTCGGGGCGGTTCCCGGTTGGCGCTTCCGGGACCGGTCTCTGAAGCTATCTTGTCCGTCTCGCCCGCCGAGGCGAAGTACAGAAGGGCGTTGGAGAAATCGCCCTCCGCGGTGCGCTCGTCTGACAGATCGACGATGGTCTGGCGGAGCTGCGCCAGCGTGCGCCGTGGCGGCCCGGGCATTTCGGCCATGTCGGCTAAGGCCGATTGAAAGGCCGCACGCGCCGCGCCGTGACGCCCCAAGGCCGCCAGCGCCCGCCCCGCCCCGATGTGGGCGGCGGCACGCACGGCCGGCCCCGGCCGCGCGCGTACCGTCTCTTCGAACGCGGTCAGCGCCTCCTGCGGCCGTGCCTGAGCGAAGTCGATTTGCCCCACGAGACAGCGGTTCAGACTCGCGAGGCGGCCGTGCTCGTCCAACTCGCGGACCGCCCGGCTCGGGTCGNNCGTCGTGCGCCAGGATCACGGCCCGCAGGTACTCCAAATACCCCTTCTGGTCAGAATTCTTGAAGCGCTCCCCGTGCTGCTCAAGCAACTTCCCCGCCAGCGGAACATCGCCGTCGTCGAGCGCATCCTGCACCGCACACTGCAAACCCCACCAGGCGTAGCCTGGCGACAGGCCCTCGTCAGCCAGCAGCTCGGAGAGCACCTGCCCGCGTTCACGCCGGTTCTCGGGGTGCTTTTCGAGCAGCGCGGCCAGCGCAGCGAGAACCCCGTTTCGGTCCTCGGCCGCTAATCCCTGGCCCAGAAGCTCACGGAAGCCCGCCAGCGCCTCGTCGTCCTGCCCGAGCCACATCTGGGCGTGGGCGGCGCGCAGGGCGGCGATCGTCGACTTCGGCCTGCCCAGCTCGGCGGCGGCACGATCGTGCTCCAGTAACCCATTGACGTTATTGGTGTTATGAGTCTCCCGACCCGCCTCAGCGCGGTAGATGATCTCCGCCAGGCGGTCATGCAGTTCGGCTCGGGCCTCGGGCGGCAGCGCGGGCTTGCGTGTGAGTAGACTTTGAGCGGCGTCGGCCGCGGCCAGTGCGTCTCCCGCTTGGGCGAGTGCCGCCACGTCCGCGAGGAGGCTCTGCGGGTCGACCCGTGGCGCGGACGGAATCAGACGGTAGAGGGCCGCCCCGCCGACGACGGCCGCCACGAGCGCCAAAGGCACCTGCCAGCGGTCGGCCAGGAGCCGGGTTAGCGTGTTGGGTTCGTTTGGGTCGCTCATCCTGAGCCTTGCTCTTGCGTCCTGCGCAGGCTGACCAAGGGGGCCGGATGCCCGCCGCAGTCGCTATCACTATCGGAGAGTTGCCCGCGGAAAGTGGATCAAAATTGCGCTGTGCCCGCGCACGGACCGCCTGTCTCGTGCGTATAGTCCTGTGTGGCATCTATAGTGCGTGGATAGAGGGCCCCGATAGGATTGAACGGCTGCGTGACCCCGGAAAGGAATATGTCCGACGCCTGCTGTGACGTGCTGCTGATCACTGCCGACGCGGCCTTCCGCGACCTCGTCCAGGCGCGACGGCCCTCGCGCGCCCGGCTGCGCTGCGCGACAGGCGCCGAGCCGGCGGCTCTGGACTCCGTTTCCGCCCGGCAGGCGTGGGTGGACTTGGACTCGGTGCCCAATCCGCGGCTGCCGGACGGTGCCCAGCGGGTGTACTTCTACTCACAGCAGCGCGTGGTATCGGACGGCCTGCCCGCCGGGCTGTACGTGCACAAACCGTGCGCACCCGTGGTATTCGACGTCCTCTGGGCCGACGTACAGGCCGGGCCGGGGGTGCCGGTGGTCGCGCAAGGACGGGCCCTCCCGCACTGGGTAACGGATTTCCAGGAACTCAATCTCGCGCGGCTCTGCCGCAAGATCGTCAACGGGCTGGCGGCTCGCCTCGGTTATCGGGACGTCTCGCTGTACCTGCACGATTTCGAGAACCGGCAACTCGTGCTGGCGGAAACCACGCACACACGGACGATCGAACGAAGCGTGCCGCTCGATGCCGTGGGGCAACACCTGATGGTGGCCGTCGCTCGCAGCGGGCGCCTCTTTGCCACGAACCACGCGCCGGCCGAGCTCGCCGCCCGCGGCATTCCGCGGCTGCCGGATCGGCCGTACCCAGATGATGCCTGCCTGGTAGCGCCGCTCTTCAGCGATGGCCGGCTCTGGGGTGTGTTGAACTTCAGCGGGCAGATCCCCACCGCGTTGACCGAGGAGCGCCCGCCGCTGGAGGAGATTTTCGCCTTCCTGGGGCGGACCCTGCAACACGCGCGCGCCTACTACCAGGCGCGTACCGAGGCGCGGGTCGACGGCCTCACCGGCCTCTACAACCAACGCTGGATTCAGGAGTCCCTCGAGAAGGAGATCCGCCGCGCCGAACGCTACGGCACGACGCTCACCATCCTGATGATCGACCTCGACGGCCTGAAGGCCATCAACGACCAGTATGGTCACACCGCCGGCGATTGCGTGCTACGACACGTGGCGGGGCGGATCAGCAGCCTACTGCGTCAGTTCGACGGCGCCGCCCGTGTCGGCGGCGACGAGTTCATCGTCATGCTGCCGGCCACGAATCTCAAGGGCGCGCAGCACGTAGCGCGGAGGTTGCTCGAGTCCATCCGCCAGGGTGGGCCCAGCTATCAGGAAGTGACCCTGACCGTGGCCGCCAGCATCGGCGTCGCGGAGTGGCAGCCGGGGTGCGACGCCGCGCGGTTGATCGAATCCGCCGATCGCGCGATGTACACCGCCAAGCACAACGGCCGCAAGAGCCCGGCCGCTCAACCTCGTTCGTCCGTCGCGTGACCTCGTGTCATTCCCGTAGAGGGGGCGCGCCGGTTCAGAAACCGCCCAACCAGACACACTGAAACGCGGCGAAGTCGGCCAGATCCACGTCCAGATCGTGTTCCACGTCGAACGCGCCGCACGCCTCGATTGGGACGACCACGAACACGTCGGGGCCGGCCAGGCAGCACGCGAAATCGACCAGGTTGACGATGCCGTTGTCGTCGCAGTCGCCGGGGATCGCGCGGATCCCGTGCTGGGCCGCGAACGCCACCGGATCGCCCGAGTACGGAATGATGTCGAGCGCGTCGATGTTGTCGTTAGGGTCGCCGAGTCCGAGCAGCGCGGCGGGGGCGAACAACTCGATCGGCTGGCCGTACCGCTTGACGAAAACGTCGGCGGCGCCGCCGGGCAAGCTGGCGCTCGCGATCGTATTCAGCGACGGCGAGTTCGGGTCGAGCGAGAAGAGCACGATGTCCATCGCGTCGAAGACGCCCCGGACGCCCGGGCCCGCTGGGTCGAAGAGCACCAGGGCGTCGATGTCATCGTCTGGCAACAGACCCAGGGCTGTGGCTGACGCAAACACATTGGGCTCGCTCTGCCCGGGCAGCGGGCTGAAGAAGATATTCGCTCCGCTGGGCGGGCAGCCATTCGATAGCCAGCCCAGCGACGGGGAGTCGCGCGTCAGCGAGAAGTAGACGTTCACCACTTGCTGGCTACGTACCCCGGCCCGTTCCAGTTGGGCCAGCGCGTCGACGTTATCCTCTTGGGCCCCGGGGACCACGTCGCGGGAGTGCACCTGCGGCGCGGCGCCGAAGTCCGTACCGCCCTCGTCGAAGTTGTTGCGGACGGAGGCCGAGTTGCCCTGTGCCGGCGGATCCCGCCGATCCGACACGGGACCGAACCAGGTAAACAGCGTCAGGGCCACGAACTCGTCGCTGGCCGCCTGGCCACGCTGGAACTGGTCGTACACGTTGTACGGCACATTCTCGGCGGCGAGGTTGGGATCGGCGGACAGGTGGAGGCCTGTCGTATTCCGGTCGACCGAAAACAACAGGACGAATGACTGCCCGAGCGGCACGTTGAATCCGGAATTCGAGAGCGCGTCCACGTCGTCAGATGGTGAGAGCAATCCCAGCGCGGACGCGCGGAGCACCCGGGCCGTGCTGTCGGTCGCTCGGGTCAGCACGTCGCCTGGGGCGAAGTAATGGCCGAGCCCCATCGACGAGTTCGGATCGAACGAGAAGTCGGGACACGGGAGCGGGGCAATCGGCGGCGCGGCGTAAGCGACAAGCGGTCCGAGCAGCGCCAACGACAACGCCATGCCCAAGGAACGGTTCAGGCGCGACTTCTTCCACAATCTAAGGGAAACCATTGGACTTGCTCCCTTCCTGCTCAACGTCACTCAACACCGAGAGCGACGGCGCCTCCCGGTCGCGCAACGTGCTTCGCGCACCCTCCCATGATACACCAACCCACGGGGGCCACGAAGGGTTTTGTCGCAGCCTCACGTACAGGAGCTTGGCGTGGTACGTATACCGACGCTCGCTATCGAACGAACGGTACGCCTCCCGAAGCTGGTCCAGGGCGGCTGCGCGGTCGCCATCCGCCAATGACCGCGCCGCCGCATGGAAGCAGGCTTCGCCCGATAACTTCCATGGGGCACTCGATTCGGCCGCGAGGGGCTGCAGCTCTTCGGGCCGCCCGCCCGCCAGCGCATAGTCGTACAGCGCGCGCACCCACTGCTCCGATTGCGGCGGAACGAGACCGCGCGCGAAGTCGACCTGTGTAGCCCGCTCGGTCAGCAGGGCTTGCGCTTTCTCTGGCTCGCCGAGCAAACGCAGGCAGGTCGCGGACCAGAGCACGGCCTGCGCGTCGGTGGGGGCCTCGTCCGCCAGCGCCCGGGCGTGCGCGAGCGCCGCGGGCATGTCGCCCGCTTCGGCCCAGACCAGCGCCGGGTACACGTGCTTGTAGAACGTGTTGTTGGGGTCGTACCCCGCGCACGCAGCCAAATCCTGGAGGGCCGCGTCGAGTTCGCCCAGCCAATATCGCAGGCGCCAGCGGTAGTGATAGCCCTCCCAGCGCTTGGCGTCGGCATCCGCCGCCGCGATGGCCCGCGTGCGGGCCTCGACGGCTTCGGCGTAGTGCCCCGTACTCTCCAGGCATTCGGCCTCGGCGGTGATCGGGCGATCGTCGGCCGGGTTCACCTTCTGCCCCTCGCGCGCCCAATACAACGCCGCGTCGTAATGTTCCGTTGCCGGGGCATCGCCGCGCGTACCTTCGCTGCCCGCGTAGATTTCCGCGGCCAGGCGATGGGTGATGGAGAGCAGGTAGTATGGGAACGCCCCGTACTGCTTTTGCTCGATGAGCTGCGCGAGGGCGGCGACCGTCTCCGGGAGCGGCTCCAGTGTGCGCGTCACGTAGAGCTGTTGATTTCGGGCCCGGGCCAGATGCAGAATGGCCTGCGGATAGAACTGGTGCTCCCGCGCCCGCAGATCGTTGGCCTGCCGGTAGCAGTCGATGGCGGCCAGCGGCTCGTCGAAGTGCACCGCCAGCCCCCGGAAAAACCAGGCGTCGGGCGTGGTCGGAGCCCCGCGCTGGTCGATGGCCTCGAGTGTTGCGCGCGCGGCGCCCCGCTGCTCCGTCTGGCGCTGCACCCAGGCCCGCAAATACCAGACGCGCGGATCATTGGGGTCCTGCTGAGCCGCGGCCTCGATGTGCCGCAACGCCTGCGCTGGATCGTTGGCGCCCGCGTACGCCAGCGCCCGCACCAGATCGAGCTTCACCGACCGGGCCCCCAGCGCCACCGCCTGCTCGATGTCGGCCGTCACCAACTCCGGCGAACGGTAATCGTAGTATGCCAGCCGGTCGTACGCCCGTTCAACGTGCTGGTCCGCTTCACGGCGACGCGCGTCCCGTGCGCTCCAGGTTAGCGCGCCCGCCAGCACGACTACGGCCAGCGCCGCCGCGACCGCGCTGCTCACGGCCTTGTGCCGACCTACCCATTTGACGGCCCGTTCAGCGCGCGTGACGCGGCGGGAGAGGATCGGCCGCCCGTCGGCGAAGCGGCGGAGATCTTCGGCCAGCAGCGCCGCGGTCGCGTGTCGCCGCTGCGGGTCCTTTTCCAGCGTCCGCAGGCAGATCGTCTCCAGATCAAGCGGGATGCGCGGGTTCAGGCGGCGCGGCGACACGGGCTCGGCCGTGCAGATCGCCGTGATGATCTGCTGGCGCGTCTCCCCGTCGAACGGCTTGCGCCGCGTGAGTGACTCGTACAGCGTTACCCCGAGCGAATAAATGTCGGTGCGATGGTCAATCTGCCCCGTACCGCCGCGGACCTGCTCGGGCGACATGTATGAAGGGGTGCCCATGATCTCGCCGCTGACCGTCAGGTGCGGCTCGTCGGTCAGGCGGGCGAGGCCGAAATCGGTCAGGTGCAGCCGGTTGGCGGCACCCAGCAGGAGGTTATGCGGTTTCACGTCGCGGTGGATGATGCAGTGCTGATGGGCACAGGCGAGGGCGTCCGCGACGTCGGCGAACAGCCGGGCCACGTGCGCGTAATCGGCCCACGTCCAGCGCGGCAGACGCTTCGCGTCCGACCAGTCCGCCGACGGTGCAGGCGCGGCCGGCTCGGCTCGGTCGCGAACGCGGGCCCGCGGCAACTGGGTGCTGCCGGGCGGCGCGAGGCCCGCTGCCGTCTTCAGCCGCACATCCGACGAACCGGCCCGCAGCCGAGTGGAACTGAGCAGGTCCGGCCGGCTGTGAATCACCACGTCCAGTCCGACGCCGTCCACCAGCTCCATGGCGTAGTAATAGTGCCCCTCATGCACTCCCTGGGCGTAGACCGGCACGATGTTGGAATGATGCAGCCGGGCGGCCGCTTGGGCTTCGGCCAGGAAGCGTTGCGTGGCGATCCGCCCGTGGCGGGCGCAGTCGGGCAGGACTTTCAGGGCCACCTCGCGCCCGAGGGAAATCTGCCGGGCGCGATACACGATCCCCATTCCGCCCCGGCCGACCTCGCCTAGAATCTCGAAGTCGCCCAGGCGGCCACCGATGGGGAAAGAGGCGGCCCGGAGCACAAAGCCCAGCGCATGACTCGCATCCGGGCCGCCCACCAAAGCCGGCTGCGCGACAGGGCAGAGCGCGCCGGCTTGGAAGCCGAAAGCTTCTCGCAGATCGGCGACCAACGCCTTCTCCGGCCCGTCAGGCTCGCTGGCGACCGGCTCCCTGGCGGCCAGCGGACCCCGTTCATCCGGTGCAAGAGCGTGGTCGGCGGCCAGTGAACGGCCACAGTGGGCACATACGCCCGGCTCCGTGCCGGCCGGCACGGGCGTGCTCGCGGCACAGTTTGGGCAGACCATGTTGGCCACGGTTTCGTTCATAGGCCGCTTCTTCCAAAGTGGGATAGACAGCGGCCGGGTCGTTCTGACACGCGCCGACGAAGTTGTGGCGCGTCCCGTTCGATGCGGCTAAACGTCCCCGTCCGGGTCCAGCTCGGACAGGCGCTCGCGGAGGCGTTTGAGCACGCGGCTGCGGGCCTGATAAACGCTGGCTTTGCTGAGTTCGAGCTGCCGCGCGGTCTCCTCGACGGACTGCCCGGCCAGCACGTGCAGCTCAAACGCCTTGAGGGTCGCCGGCTCGAACTCCCCGATGATCGACTGCATGGCCCAGCGCAGGCGGTGAAGCTGCCACTCCCGCTCCCAGCGCATGTCCTGGCTCGCCTCCTTCTGCGCCGCCAGGAAGTCGAAACCCTGCGGGTCCAGCGCCGCCGGTTGGCGTGCCTGCTGGGCGGCACGGCGGCCCAGGGCGTGCACGACGGCAGAGCGTAAGTACGCCCGGAAACGCCCCTTGCGCGCGTCGTACTCAAACCCCTCGATCGCCTTGAACAGGTACATCTCCACTTCCTGCACGACGTCCTCGGCGTCGGCGTGCGAAGCCCCGCGGCCGCGCGCGTAGCGGTACAGAAGCTGCCCATACCGGTCGTGGAACTCGTGCCAACTCAGGGTGTCCGCCCGATCGCGGAGCCGCAGCAGGAACGTCAGACGTGTGGAGTCCATGTGGCTCATCCACGTCCATTATGGCCGCGCGGGGATTTGATATACAAGGCGATCTGGCGTCCGTCCAGCGGTGAACCGGCCCCGGGGCACGCTAACCGCGGGCCCACACGCCCAGCCCGGGCCGGTCGCCAAGCTGGATCGTGCCGCCCGTGCGCGTAATGCCCTCAAATGGGTCTTCCGCCAGCAGCAGGGCCCCGTCGAGGTCGGCATAATCCACAAGCGACGCGATCGTGAGCGGCGGCGCGATCGACAGGCTGCTGCATACGAAGCAACCCAGCATCACCTGCATGCCCAGCCCGCGGGCCAGCGCGACCATGCGCAGCGCCTCGCGAATCCCGCCGCACTTGTTGAACTTGATGTTGATCCCGTCCACGTAGCCGTGCAGCCGCACCACGTCGGCCGGCCGCTCGCAACTCTCGTCGGCGAAGATCGGGGCCACGCGGAGCTTGCGCAGCTCGGCCATGCTCTGCCAGTCGCGCCGATCGACAGGCTGCTCGATCAGCGTCGGGTGGTAGCGCGCCAGCTCGGGAATCCGCGCGAGGGCTTCCTGCGGCTTCCAGGCCTGGTTTGCGTCGAGGAAGAGCGGGCCTTTGAAGACCGACCGGATGTACGCGAGCGTCTGGTGATCGTCCGGCACGCCCACCTTGATCTTGAGCGCGTCGAACCCCGCCGCCAGCGCTTCATCCACCTTGACGCGGATCAGCTCCGGCTCGGCCACGCCGATCGTAAACGTGGTCTGCTTGCGCGGCTGCTCCAGCCCGAGCAGCTTCCAGACGGGCACGCCGAGCTTCTGGCCGCACCAGTCGTGCAGGGCGGCGTCGAGGCCGTCGATCGTGGCCCGCTGGCCGTCGAACTTCGCGAGCAGGTGTTGCACGATCGGCTCGATGCGAAACGGGTCGTCGCCGAGGTCGTTCTGGACGGCCGCCAGCGTCGCCTCCGCCGATTCCAGTGATTGTCCGTAAAGCTCCGAGGGCACGATCTCGCCCTGCCCCGCGACGCCGCCGTGCTCGAGGCGGACGACGATGGTCTCTTTTTCGTCGGTCGCCCATTGCGAGGTGGCGAATCGGTGTTTCGGACGGATGCGCAACCGTTTCCAGGTCAGCTTCATGGTATCCACGCTCCCAGCGGCCCCGTAGGGCCTTCCGCGTTCACGTCGTCCAAGGCGGAAATGCTGACGATCACCGTGCGCTCGACGAAGACCCGTCGGCGGTTCACCTGTCGGGCGCCCGAGCGCGCCAGCAGGCACGCGTCGTTGACGTACTGCTCGTTCGTGCTGTGGCCTTCGTCGCGATCGTGCACGTCTGCATCCGTCAGCCAGTAGCCGCGCTCGTCGTAAGCCTCGAGCTGCCCGAGGTAGACGCGCGGACCCTGGGTGTCGAGCACCACACACCGTCCGAGAAAGTCGTCGAGACTAGGCATTCGCGGGCCGTCAACCAAGTAGGGTGGGCGGCGCCCACCATTCCGCTATTGTATTGTCTGAGGCGAATGGAAACTACGCGCTCGCTGGACCCGGATCGATGCCCGCACAGAACGACGACGCCGTCGTGCTCGGCCTGACCGAATTCTCGGAGACCTCCCAGATCGTGTCGCTGTTCGGTGCCCGGCACGGACGGCTGCGGCTGATCGCCAAGGGGGCTCGCCGCAGTACGCGGCAACGCTTCGCCCCCGGGCTCGACCTGCTCGAACGCGGCGAGGTCAGCTTCCTGCCGGCCCGCGGCGACGCCCAACTCGGCACCCTGACCGAGTGGGTGCAGCACGACGCGTTCGCGGGTCTGCGGCGCGACCTGCTGCGGCTGACCGCGGGCCTTTACGCCGTCGAGCTGGTCGCGGCGCTGACCGAGGAGGCGGACCCGCATCCCGAGCTGTTTGCAGCCCTGGTTCATCTGCTCGGCCATCTGGCGTCCGACGCCCCGGCCGCCCCGCAGATCCCGCGGTTCCAGAGTGAGTTGCTCCGCGCGATCGGTTACGCCCCGAACCTCGACGAATGCGTCGCTTGCCACCGGCCCGTGCGGCGCGGGTCGCCGGCGTACTTCAGTGCCGCGGCTGGCGGGCTGCTGTGCCGGGATTGCGAACCGGCCCATGTCGAGAAGCGCCGGGTCCCAGCGACCCTGGTCGGAACGACGCCGGCCACCGGCGATTCGCGGGCCTGGTTTGAGCTGCTGGACTATCACCTGACGCACACCGCCGGCCGGCGGTTCCAGACCGCGGCGCAGCTCGCCGCGCTGCTCGCACGCCCGTAGTCTCCGGCTCCAAGGGACTGCGAGACCGCGCCGGCCGCGGTGTGCGGCGCGACGCTGTCCAAAGGGCGCGCATCGGTTCTATACTAATGAGTGCTGACGGAGCGCGCCCGGCGGCGCGCGAGGCGCCCCATGGCTGACGAACTGCTCGACCTACCGGAGCTTGTGCCGCTGTTCCCGCTGCCCGGCGTGGTCCTGTTTCCACATACGATCATTCCGCTGCACATCTTCGAGCCGCGCTACCGCGCAATGGCCGCTGACGCCCTGGCCGGCGAACGCGTCCTGGCCATCGCCCTGCTCAAGCCCGGCTGGGAGCCGCTCTACTACACCACGCGGGCGCCGATTCACCGGACGATCGGCGTGGGCCACATCCTCGAATCGGAGCAGGTCGCCGAGGGGAACTACAACGTGCTGCTACGCGGCGTCGGGCGGGCACAGGTGCTGGAGGAGGTCGGCGAGCGCGCCTACCGCGTCGCCCGCGTCCAGCCGGTCGAAACCTATTGCAGCGCCGACGACACCAGCGCCGGCGAGCTGCGGACGGCGCTGTTCGCGGCCATCCGCCGCAATCCGGGGCTGGATCCGGGGCTGCGGCGGCAGTGGCTGCGGTTGCGGGACGCCGAGGTACCGCTCAACGAGCTGACGGACCTGCTCGCGGCGGGCGTGCCGGGCGAAGCCGAGCTGCGCCAGTGCCTGCTGGACGAGGCGGACGCACTCGCCCGCGGGCAGTTGCTGCTCGATCAGATCCGCGTGCTCGCGGAGATCTCCAAGAACATGCATCGCGCGGACCTCCCCGGGCAACACAGCCTCAATTAGCCCGCGCCGTGTCCTCAGCGGTGAATATCCGCTACCCGCTGCCAATCTCCGCCAGCCGCCAACACCATCGCGGTGCCGCCTTTCTTTCCTCCATTCCTGAGTAATA
>PMMM01000082.1 GCA_003162245.1 Phycisphaerales bacterium | reverse complement strand
TGTGGACGGGGAACACCAAAACATATTCTGATTCCGGACCCAAGGCGCGCCAGTCGCCGGAATACCCGGTTCTGGCCGCCTTCCGCGCCCCCTCTGCGCGCCCCGCGCCCCTTCCCGGGCCCCCACGGCCTGGCGTCGTACGCCACGCCGGACTTCGCCAGACCCGGCCACCCGCCGCGTCCACAAAGAGCAGTCACACCCGGGCGGACCCCGGGGTTAGCGTAATTTGATTGCACGACATGCCTTCGCCGTGCTATCGTAGGGTTACGCCCCCGGGATCGAGCTACCCGCGAGCGGGAAAGAAGGTTCCGGATGCTCCCGTGGAAGTTGAGGTTCACGATGCGCGGTGGGCTGCGCGTTCTTCTCCTCCTGGCGGTGGCCGTGCCGGCCGTCCAGGCCGCGCCGCTCAACGGCCGGCCGGCGGCCGACGACGTCTTCTACCAGTTCATGCCGATCGCCTGGCGCGATTCCAATAACGACACGTACCGCTACGGCGACTTCGGCGGTATGACGGCGTCGCTCGACTATCTCCAGTCGCTCGGCGTCACGGCTGTCTGGATGAACCCCATCTTCCCGTCGACGGCGTACCACGGCTACCAGCACGGCCCCGGCAACCAGGTCAACCCGTGGTTTGGCACCGAGGCCAACTTCCTCAACTTCGTCGCCCAGGCCCATGCCCGCGGCATCAAGGTCTTCATCGACTTCGTCGTCTACGGCATCAGCCGCGACTATGTGTGGTTTCAGAGCGCGTACAACAACCCGGCCAGCCCCTACGACAACTGGCTGGCGTTCACGAACACGCAGAACACGCAGTATGACGGCAGCACGTACATGACCTGGGACGGCAGCAGCGTCAACTTCATCAGTTGGAATCTGAACGACCCCAATCCCGTCGCCCTGGTCACCGGCTGGGCGCAGCACTGGCTCGATCCCAACGGCGATGGCGATCCCAACGACGGCATCGACGGCTACCGGCTCGACCACGTGCTGCTGCACGGCGATTTCGGGCCGAACGGCTGGGGCTACAATATCGACACCTTCTGGATTCCCTGGAAGCAGGCTCTGCAGACCGTCAATCCCGACGTGTTCACGTTCGTGGAGCAGGCCGATTGGGGCAGCCACGGCGCGGAGCTGCTGCCGGCCCATGACGCCGCCATGACCAAGCCGTTCGAGTTTGCCGCGCGCGACGCGCTGAAGAACGAGTACGCCGCCCCGCTCTACAACGAGATGGCGGTCACGATCGCGTCGCTGCCCGCCGGGAAGATGTACATGGGGATCATCGGAGACCACGACGTGACCCGCCTCGCGTCGGAGATCGGCAACAGCTTCGCCAAGGGCAAGGCCGCCGCCGCCGTCCTGCTCACCCAGCCCTTCGCGCCGATGATCTACTACGGCGACGAGTTGGGCATGTTGGGGGTCAAGAGCAGTTGCAGCGGCGACGCGTCGGACATCGCGCTGCGCGAGCCGTTCAAGTGGAAGGCCGTGGCGGGGGCCCCGATGAGCAACTACTGGACCCGCAACTCGTGTGCGTTCAACGGGGCAGCCTCGCATAACAACGACGGGCGCTCGGTCGAGGAGCAGAACGGCGTCACTGGCTCGCAGCTCGAGGAGTACAAGCTGCTCGTCGCGGCGCGCAAGTCGCACGTCGCTCTCCGGCGCGGGACGTATTACGCCATCCCCGCAACAAGTACGGAGGTGTGGGCGTTCCTGCGGCACGTGGCGAGCCAGGAGACGCTGCTGGTGGCGATCAACGTCAAGAATGCCTCGCGGTCGCCCACGCTTGATCTGAGCAACGTGACGATCACCGGCGGAACCAGCACCGTGCAGGACGTGCTGACCGGCCAGTCGCTGACGAACCTGACGAACGCCAACAAGTCCGCGTACCCGCTCAGCCTGCCCGCCTATGGCTACAGGATCCTCGCGGTGCACGTGACGCCGAACGAGGCGCAGCCCCAGCAAATCGACGGCGCGAGCATCCCCGCCGACGTCGGCCCGGGGGCGTTGCGGGCGACGCAGAACAACGCGACCGGCATGAGCGACAACGTCAACGAGCTGGATCAGATGTTCGTGCGTTTGCAGGACAACGGGCTGCTCGTCGGCCTGACCGGTAACCTGGCGACGGACGGCACCGGGCTCGTGCTGTGCTTCGACACGGTCCCCGGCGGGCAGAACACGCTTGCGACTGCGTCGATCGGCGGGTACGGGGCCGTGCCGCTGCTTGACGGCATGGTGCTCGACGCAGGGTTCAGCGCGGACTACATACTCTGGATCAACGCCTACGGCGGGAACCTGTACGCCGACCTGTTTACGTTGGCGACGGCCGGCGGCGGCTCCAGACGCTACGTCGGCGCGGGCACCGTGGGCGATGGCGACGGGTTCCTGAGCGGCGGTACCAACACGAACGGCATGTTGGTCGCGCTCAAGAACACCAACACCGGCGGCGTCACGTCCACAAGTGCTTCGGGCGCCGCGACGGCGACGAGCGGCTTCGAGATGTGGCTGCCGTTCGCCGACCTCGGCATCGCCGCGCCACAGGGCACCATCCAGATGATGGCGCTGTTGTCGTATGGCGACGGAACCGTCGGCAATCAGTTCCTGCCCGGGTTGGGTGGCGGTTATGGGAACCTGGGCAAGGTGCCGCTGAACCTCAACACCATCCCCGGCCAACAGTACGCGTTGATCGCGTTGGCGGATCTGCCCGGCGACTGGGACGGCGACGGGCACATTGACATAAACGACTTCGCGGCGTTTGAGAGCTGCTACTCCGGCCCCGACGGGACCGCGTTGGGGCCCGGGTGCAGCATGGTGGACTTCGACCTGGACCAGGATGTCGATCTACACGACTTCGCCACGTTTCAGACGGCGTTCACGAACTAGCCGGGGTTTGGACGGAGCATGACCAGCCGCTTTCCCATTCACTGGCCGCTAATTCTCGTCGTTGGCGTTTGTGGTGCAGGCACGGCGTTCGCCCAGCAGCACTACCCCATCCGCGTCGGTTTCCTATGGCACATGCATCAGCCGATCTACTACCCCTATGAATCGCCGGTCGTCATCGACGCCAACCAGCGTTTCTCGTTCAGCGTCGTCGACGTACACAACCAGCGTTTCGGCCCGTATACCGGCTGGCCGCGCGACGCCGTGCAGGCCGGCCTGACGCTGCCGCACCTCGGTGCCCAGGTCAGCTTCACCGGCTCGCTGATCGAGAACCTCAACAGCCTGGAGGCGGCGGGCGTCAACGGCGGCATGTGGAACAACTGGGATTCGGCGTACGACCAGGCCGTGAGTTGGACCACATCGCTCGGGAACCCGCGGATCGACCTCGTGGCGTTCGGCTACCACCACCCGCTGATGCCCCTGCTCGACGAGCAGGACATTCGGATGCAGATTCGCCTGCACAAGCACATTTACGGGCAAACGTGGAGCGGCGGGCCGGCGTACTCGCACGGCATGTTCCCGGCGGAGACGGCGTTTTCGGAGCGCATCATCCCGGCGCTCGTGGCGGAAGGGGTTCAGTGGGTACTTGTAGACAACATCCACTTTGATCGTGCCTGTGTCGGCTACCCGCACACGAATTCCTCCAACCTCTTCGCTCCGAATCATGCCGACCAGGTGAATCCAGACCCGAGCACCAGCGGTGGGGCGTGGGTGCAACTCAACAACCTCTGGGCGCCGGGCCGCGTCAGCGCCCCATTTGGCTACCGGCCGCACTATGCCCAGTACGTCGATCCGAATACGGGTGCGGTCACGCGCATGATTGCCGTGCCCGCCGCGCGCTATGAGGGCAACGAAGACGGCCGGGGCGGCTACGGGGCGTTCCTGTATGACGCGGTCATGGATCAGTACTTGGCCTACAACACCGACGCTGCACACCCGATGTTCGTGGTGTTGCATCATGACGGCGACAACTACGGCGGCGGGACCGACTCCTACTACCACAGCAACTTTCAGAATATGGTGAATTGGGCCAGCGGCGATCCGGACTATGAAATCACGACGATCCAGGACTACCTCGACCGCTTTCCGCCCGCGACGCGCGACGTCATTCACATCGAGGACGGCTCCTGGTCCGGCGCGGACAACGGCGACCCCGAATTCAAGAAGTGGCTCGGCGACCCCAATCCGAGCGGCTGGAGCCCGGATCGAAACAGTTGGGCCGTGCTCACGGCGGCGAAGAACCGCGTGTTTGCCGCCGAGGCACTCGTGCCGGTGGCGAACATGCAGAACGTCATGACCGGTGTGGGCAGCAACACGGAGAAGGCCTGGCATTGGCTGCTCGTCTCCGAAGCCAGCGACTACTGGTATTGGGACGGCACCGAGATATGGGACAGCGACGTGACGCGCGCCTGCAACCAAGCGGTGACGTTTGCCGATCCGGTCATCGCCGGTCATGCCGACACCACGCCGCCGACGATCTTCCTGCCGCAGCGCGAGCCGTACAATCCCGGCGGCTACGAGTGGGGCACGTCGCCGGAGCCGTCGGATTTCCAGGTGTGGACCTATGCGTACGATGTCAGTGGGCTGACGAGTGTGACGCTGAAGTGGCGCGCGGACAACGACGGCGTCGATCCGCTGTCGTCGGTTCAGAACGAGACATACGCGGGCGGGTCGGAGGTCGGCGCCTGGCAGAGCGTGGCCATGACCAGCTCCGACGTGCCGCCGCAGGGTGGCGTGCTGGCGCCAACGTATCGCGCGCTGCGCTACAGCGCGACGGTCGCCGGCCAGCATGACGTGCTGATCGACTACTACGTCGAGGCTGTGGACGGGGTGGGGCATGTCCAGAAGTCGCCGATCCAGCACGTTTACGTGGGGCAGGCGGGCGGCGGTCCCAGCGGCGACGTCGTGACGGTGGCGCCGGCCCCGCCGCAGGCCGGCCAGAACGTGACAATTTCGTACAACCCGGCCGGCCGGCCGCTGGCGGGGGCGCCGCAAGTGTACCTGCATTGCGGCTTCAATCAGTGGAATCCGACGATCTCGCCCGATCCGGCCATGAGCTGGAACGCCGGCGATTCGCGGTGGCAGAGCACGGTCATGGTGTCCGGCAGCGCGACGCAGCTCGACGTGGTCTTCAACAACGGTGGCGGCGCGTGGGATAACAACAGCGGGGCCGACTGGCACTTCCAGGTCACCGGCGGCACCACGCAGCAGTGGGTGATGGACGGCCAACTCGACGCGGATGCGAAGCTCGTCGCACAAAACGGCGTGCTCCAGCTCTATGCGGGGCTGAAGGGCACCACGCTTTACATCGCGGCCGCCGACGCGGGCGAAGGCAACGACCATTTCATCTTCCTCGCCAGCCCGCCCGGCACGCTACGCGCAGCGCCGTGGGCCAAGGCCGGGCAAGTCGCCGGCTGGGCAGCGTATCTTGCGAACGAGACCGACAACATGTGGGTCGGGTGGCAGGACGCCAGCGCCGAGACGCACTGCGCCACCGGCGGCGGCACCGGCTGGCTGGAAGGCACGATCGACCTCGTCCAGGAGCTGGGGCAGATGCCGAACCGCGTTTATCTGGCGTTTGCCGCCTACGGCACGCACAACGGCGACGCGCTCGTCGCCGCCGCGCAGGTCCCCCCCTCCATCAACAGCGACGGCAACGTCGACGCCGCCGAGTACGCCGTGTTTTCATTGCTGGCGTGCAGCGATCGCGACGGCGACGGGGACGTGGACTTAGCCGATTTCACAGCCCTGGCGGGTTGCCTGACGGGCCCGAACCACGGCCCGCTCGGCACCGGCTGCCGGCCCTTCGACTGCAGCGGCGACGACGACCTGGACCTGGAGGACTTCGCCAGCTTCCAGCGCATGTTCAGCCCCTAGTTCTCGGTCTTTTGGGAGCGGACACGGCCGAACCACGTTCGCAAGAACGAGCTGTTGGGCCACGGAGTCTTCCCAGTTCTGACCTGGAATTCGACCTGAAAATCCTCCATGTAGCCCAAGGACGGGTGAATCGGACAGGCGACTACCGCAGCCGCAGCGCCGTTGTTTCCGAACTCGCCGAGAAGATGGAGCGAGCGCTTACCCTGACATACGTTGCGAGCAACAACGCCAAACTCGGCGTTGCCCGGTCCGTGGTACCAGCCCGGGGGCAGAAGCCCTGGAGGAACCGCCTCGAAGTCCTCTTGCCACAAGACCTGGCCGTCCCTGGGTTGTATCAGGCGAATGTTGTCAAACCAAGTAGTTCCCTCGTCAGAAGCCCACCGGAACCACACGCGCTGATCTTCCTCGGGGGGTGCCGGCGCCCTCTGTTCAGTCAGGAAGACGCCGTCAAGCCAATACTGGATGCGGACGTGGCCAGTGTCCAGGCGAGTATACCGAATCTGCATCGCGCCGCCCTTTTCGAGGCTCAAGTGGCCGAACATGCCCGTTGTCCCCACCAGGTCGCCATTTGCGCGGACGCTGAAAAGGTCTCGCATGTCGCCATGCCAGTCCGCACCGGACCACATGTGTAGTCTGGCGCGGTAGGGATGGATGCCGAACAGGTACTCGTAGCAGAGCAGGTCATATACCTCGCGGCCGACGGAAATGATCAACAGGGCGCATACGAAAGCGGTCAGCGCGAACCACCCTTTGCGACGCGCTGCTAGTTTACGGAGCCTGTATGCGTAAGTAGGTGGACGGGCGCGGATCGGCCTGTTCGTCAAGTAACGTTCGATATCTTCGCCCAGGGCTGTCGCGCCCGTGTAGCGTCTCGATGCCTCCTTTTCCAGCGCCTTGAGCGCGATGGTCTCCAGGTCGCCGCGCAGTGTACGACTGATCCGGCTGGGTCGTTGTGGCACGTGCTCACAGATCATGCGCAGCGCGTCGTAGGCGGTAGCGTTGCTAACGTCGCATGGGAGCCGGTCGGTCATGAACTCATAGAGAATCACGCCCAGGGAGTAGACATCGCTGCGTACGGTAATCTGCGCGGGATTTCCGTGGGCCTGTTCGGGGCTCATGTAGGGCAGCGTCCCCATGATCTGGCCGGTCGTCGTGGCCGTGGTGGTGAGCGTCATGTCGCTGCCGATCCGCCGCGCCAGACCGAAATCCAGGATCTTCGGATGGCCCGCGGCATCGACGATGATGTTCGACGGCTTGAGGTCCCGATGGATTACCCCTTGCTCGTGGGCATAGCCGACGGCCGCGCAAATCGTCTGAAAGAGCTCCAGACGCTTTCGCAAGGGAACCTTGTTCTCGTGGACATACGCATTGAGTGGTACACCGTGAACTAGCTCCATCGTGAAGAAGCACAGCCGCGCCGCAGTCTGTCCCGCCTCATAGATCGTGGCGATCGCCGGGTGAACGAGGCGGGCCAGGATCTGGACCTCGCGTTCGAAGAGTCTGAGCCGGTGTTCGCGTGCGTACGGTCCTCCCTTGATGATCTTCAACGCCACGGTGCGCTGCGGATGCCGTTGCTCCGCTTCATAGACCACGCCCATGCTGCCTGAGCCGATCAGCCGGATGAGGCGGTACGAGCCGATGTAGCGCGCCGCTGTTGGCTCAGCCCCGTCGGCCTCCGACGACAGGTCCGTGAGGTCGAACGGCGGAGTCTCGAGGAAGTCCGGCGCCCGCTCGTGACTCATGATCAATGCCGCTACCTCCGCCCGCAGGGACGGATCATCCGGGCAGCTCTGCGCAAGAAAAGCACTCCTCGTGGACTCGTGCTGCGCGACGGCGAGGTGGAACAGGTCTTCGACACGGCGCCAACGATTCGATCTCATGGGCACGCACTCCGAGATTCGCTCCCGGCTCGAGGCCCTCAGCGTGCAGCGCGAGCCGCGGACGGGTACGGCTCACTCCCTGCAAACCTCGCCGTGCAGCCAGGCCTTCGCGAGCGCCCAGTCGCGCTTGACGGTCGCCGGCGAGATCCCGAGCACCTCGGCTGTTTCCTCAACTGTGAACCCGCCAAAAAAACGCAGCTCGACGATTTGCCTCTTGCGCGCGTCGAGCGTCGCGAGGCGGGTCAGGGCTTCGTCAAGGGCGATCAAATCCGGGTCTCGTCTTGTAGAAGGGACGGCCGTTTCGTCCAAGGGCGCGCGCTGCCGGCCGGCGCCACGTTTGGCGGCGCCCATCCGCCGGGCACGATCCACCAGGACGCAGCGCATGGCTTGCACAGCGACCCTGAGCAGATGGACCCGACTTTCGTAGGACTCATCCCCGCGGCCCATGAGTCGCAGGTGGACTTCGTGGACCAGAGAAGTGGTCTGCGGAGTGTCGCCCCAGTGTCGGCCACGCAAGAGCTGGTGCGCCAGGTCCCGCAACTCGTCGTATGAAAGCGCCAGTAATGAGGACCAAGTCCCCTGACAGCTGCCCGTTGCATCTTGGTCGGGCAAAGCCCACTCGGCAAACGAAGGCATCGCCGCACCGCCTCTCAAGACAAAACGCGCTCGACCGTGAGCCGTTTGCTGCGAGTTTCACGTACTACTCAGAGGACGTGCGGCGCTGGCAACCTACTAATAGTAAAGCACAGCACGCCCGCGAATGCAAGCTTGGCGACCGATTTTGGCCCGTCGCGGCACGCGGCTAAGAGCTTCCACTCAGGCCGGCCGCGGCTCCGGTTTCGTGCCCCAAGCTGCCTATCTTGGCGTGTTCTTGGACAGGCGCGGGACCCTAGGGTGCGTGCTCCTATGCACTGAGCGGCCCGGCGGTCCTAGGTTACTCGGCGTGGGCCAAGGAAACGGCCCGCCGATACCTGCGCGACCCTGACCTGCTGGGCAAGGTGAACAAGTATGTTGATCCGAAGACCCTCGAAATCCTGTCGTCCCCACGTCCGTAGGCACACCGGCCAGACCCTCGCGGGTCCGCCGGCGCCGTACGCCTTCACGCTGATCGAGCTGCTGGTGGTGGTGGCGATCATCGCGCTCCTGGTGTCGATCCTGTTGCCGGCGCTGAGTGGGGCGCGCGAGAGCGCCCGGGCGGCCATCTGCGGCGAGAAGCTCCGCAGCTTCGGTACGGGGTTCGGCACGTACTTCACCGAATACCAGGAGTGGATTCCGGGGTGCAACACGAGCGGGTTCGAGACGCTCATGAAGGTAGGCCCGGCTGGGTTCTACAACTCGCGTGTGCCGGTTCAGTCCTACGACTGGATGACGCCCCTCCTGCGGACGACGATCGAGCTACCCGCAGGGTTCGCGGCGCGCTGGTACGACCTGATCAACAAGTTCGCCTGCCCCTCGCAACCGACCTACACGTGTATACCTTACCGCCCAGAGCGGTTCCTGAAACCTGACTGGGACTTCTTCATCAGCCATAACTGGACGTCGATCAGCTACCTGATGCCGGTGCACTTCCAGTACTGGGGCAGCGATTACGTAAACTGGGTGCTGGGCACACCCCCGGACCCGTACGCGCTTCCTATCAAGGCGATGACGGAGCCGACGACCACCTGGGAGGCCGGTTTGAGCACGTACAAGTCGCTCCTCAACCAGGTCGGGTCTCCGGGCCAGAAGATCTGCGTGGCCGATGGCAATCGGTACCTGGACGCTGCGAATGGATACGTCGATTTCGACCCGATCCAGGATCCACAGTATTTTGGCTCCTTCACGAGTTCGGGCGCATGGTGGGCCGGGGATACCTCGTACGGCGTGAAGGACGGCACGAACAACTGGAGTGGCCAGCCCGTCCACCCATCCCCCCCGACTCCGGGGCGCGGCCTGAACCTGGCCCTGAGCTATCGACACGGCCAGCGCGGGTCAATGTCCGGCGACGCGCACGACAACAAGGGCAGAATCAACGCGCTGTTTTTCGACGGCTCCGTGCGGCGCTTGTCGGACCAGGACTCCCGCAAGTCGGTTTACTGGTATCCCAGGGGCGCAAAGGTCAACAAGGGCCCGACGGAGTTGATGATCGACGAATACTCGACCTACCCCGCCGATCAGCGCCTTATTCCGTAAGGCGGGGGGGCGAGGCCAGGGGCTGATCCGCCGTGAAGGAAGCAGCGTGCTCGGCGGCCGAGGCGACAGGGTCTTGCCGAGGGCGGCGGAGCAAAGCCATGGTTTTGGCCTTTTCAGGCCGCGCACGGCTCGGTATTCTCGCGAGCACCAGTTTATTGCGGAGGTGCTCGATGGACGTTCTCACCGCGATCAAGAACCGGCGCAGCGTGCGGCAGTACTCGGCCCAGCCGATTCCAACCGGTATGCTCGAGCGCATGCGCCAGGCCCTGCGCTTCGCCCCGTCTGCCAGCAACTTCCAACCCTGGCACTTCATTTTCGTGACCGACGCCGGGCTGCGCCGCCAGATCGCGCAGGCTGCGTTCGGACAGCAGTGGATGGCCGACGCGCCCGTGACGGTCGTCGCGTGCGGCCATCCGGAGCAGGCGTATAAGCACATGGGGGGCGTCGGCAACAGCGTCGACGTCGACGTTGCCATCGCGCTCGATCACCTCACGCTCGCGGCCGTCGCCGACGGGCTCGGCACCTGCTGGATCGGGGCATTCGACGAACAGGCGGTCAAGCGGCTGCTCGATGTGCCGGCGTCCGTCAAGATCGTGGCCATGACGCCGCTCGGATATCCCGCCACCCCCGAGCTGAACCGCCCCGTGCCGGAAAACTGCCGCAAGCCCCCGACAGAGATCTTCAGCGCCGATCGCTACGGGCACCCATAGCCGCCGCCGGCTCGTGACCTGCGCAAGCCGCCGCGGTCGTCGCCCGGCGCACACAGGGAGCCGGGCGGCCCGGTTCGGGTGGCGGACCACTTGGGGTGCGTGTCAGCGCTTCACGCGCTTGCCGTTCGCCGTCGCTTTCCCTTTCGGGAGGTATGCGCACAGGGGCGAACGGGGGTGGTTCGGGTCGATCAGCTTGCTGAGCTTACAGGCGCTGAACGTCTTCTCGATCATCGCGATCGCTTCGTCAAGTTGCTCGTGCAACGGGCACAGCGCCTCGCTGTGCTCCTCGAACCCGAGCGGGCACGAGCGGATGCGTTTGAGCGGGTCGACCGCCTGCACGACCTCCCACATCGTCAGTGCGGACGGCGACCGGGCCAGCGTGAACCCGCCGCCCAACCCACGCTGTGAGTGCAGCAAGCCGGACCGGCTAAGCCCCTGTAGGACCTTGGCCAGGTAGCCGGCGGGCACGCGGGTCGCTTCGGCGATCTGCTGCGCGGTCAGCGGCTTCTCCGGGTTGGCCGCCAGCCACACCACCGCTCGCAACGCGTACTCTGTCGTCTGACTGATCATGGCACACCTCCCTTCGGATATATAACCTTGTATACCTACGATAGCGCGTTTCCGCCCCGCGTCAAGCGCCGCTTGGAAAAACCGACCAAACTCGCCGGTCGCCCCCGCCGAAGTCCCCTTGATTCGGAAACGGTCCCGCTGCCCCCGGCGACCGCCTCATCCACGCA
>PMMM01000127.1:11347-11550 GCA_003162245.1 Phycisphaerales bacterium | reverse complement strand
GGGGCGCTCAAGAGCGGGATGCTGGACCTGGTCCGCGAGGACATCGCGCGCGTCTCGGACGCCTGCCGGGAGGCGGGCGCGGTGAACAAGGTGATCATCGAGACGGCGCTCCTCACGGACCAGGAGAAGGTGGTCGTGTGCCGGCTCGCCAGCCAGGCCAAGGCCGACATGGTGAA
Organism: Phycisphaerales bacterium; assembly: GCA_003162245.1. Classification (GTDB taxonomy): domain Bacteria; phylum Planctomycetota; class Phycisphaerae; order UBA1845; family Fen-1342; genus Fen-1342. The sequence continues at coordinate 11,374 of PMMM01000127.1, read as the reverse complement.
GACCTCCACCGGGTACGCGTCGGGCGG
>PMMM01000127.1:0-11293 GCA_003162245.1 Phycisphaerales bacterium | reverse complement strand
CCCCTCGCCGGCGACGCCTCGCTCTCGATCGAAGTGTCGCCCGGGATCGAGATCAACCGGCTCACCGACATCGCCCTCAAGACGACCTCGGTGAAGCCCGGCATGCAGATCATCGAGCGCTACTACGGGATGCTCGAGATCCACTCGCCGTCACAGGCGGAGGTCCGGGCCGCGGGCGCCGCGATCCTCGGCGAGATCGGCGTGGCCGAGACCGACCGGATCAAGCCCCGCGTCCTCTCCAGCCAGATCATCCGCCGGATCGACGACCACCAGGCCCAGCTGATCAACCGTACGCGCCACGGCCAGATGCTCATCCCCGGCCAGACGCTGTACGTCCTGGAGCTGGAGCCGGCCGCCTACGCTGCGCTGGCGGCCAACGAGGCGGAGAAGGCGGCCCACATCAACATCCTCGAGGTCCGCTCGTTCGGCAGCTTCGGCCGGCTCTACCTCGGCGGGGAGGAACGCGACATCGACGTGGGCTACCGGGCCGCCGTCCAAGCGGTCGAGAGCGTGAGCGGCCGCAAGCCCGAAGAGAAAAAGCGAGTATAGTCCCAGCGCACGCAACGCGAATTTGAATAGGAGTTAACGCGAAGATGGCAGAAGCACTAGGCATGATTGAAACACGCGGCTTTCCGGCGATGGTCGAAGCCGCCGACGCCATGGTCAAAGCGGCGAAGGTCGAGCTGGTCTCGTACGAGAAGACCGGCGGCGGATACGTGACGGCGATCGTGCGCGGCGATGTCGCGGCCGTGAAGGCCGCCTGCGACGCGGGGCAGACGGCTGCCGCCCGCGTCGGCGAGATCATCGCCGTCCACGTGATCGCGCGTCCGCACACGAACGTCGACCTGGTGTTGCCGCTGGGCCGCGCGGATCAGGCGCGGGCCGAACGGCAGCACAACTAGCCACGCGGCGTCACTGCACCGGCGTTGCCGACGAGCCAACCCGACCTTGATTCGGGTGCGGCGCGCCGGCCGCCGCAAGCGGTGTGCAGGCGTGGCCGGTGCGCGGCTGTGGACTTGCCCGGCGCTCCCTGGCGCCGGCCGGGACCTGACGGCGGAGTCTTGCGATGTTACTTGCGAAAGTGGTGGGCACGGTCGTCTCGACCAGAAAAGAGCCCAGCATGGACGGGCTGCGCTTCATGCTCGTCCAGCCGGTCGACCTGAACGGGAAACCGACGGGGCCGCACGTGGTCGCCGTGGACGCAGTCGGGTCGGGTATCGGCGAGTACATCCTCTTCGCCACCGGCAGCTCCGCGCGACAGACGCAGATGACCGACAAGCGTCCGTGCGACGCGGTCATCATGGCGATCGTGGACAACTGGGAGGTGCGCGGCGAGATCAAGTACCACAAGGGCACCGAGGAGACCAAGCACCGGCAGACGGAGTGGCAAGGGGCCTGAGCCCCCCTCCCTCTTAGGGAGGGGCCGGGGGAGGGTCAGTGCAACCGCGTACGCCGACCGAGAATCGCAACATGGCTGAATTGACCGACCAACAAGTAGACGAGATCGCACGGCGGCTCATGCAGCGGCTTTCGCCGGCCGCGGCTTCTGCGGGCGGGAGTGCACCGGCGCCCGCGCCGGCAGCGCGTGCAGCCGGCGGCCCATCCGCAGCTCCCGTTGCCCCGGGCGTGTTTACGGATCTCGACGCGGCGGTCAAAGCGGCCGCGCAGGCGTTTGCGGCGCTGGACGCCATGAGCCTGGCAATCCGCGACAAGATCATCGCGAGCATCCGGGAGTCGATGCTGACCCACGCCGAGGCCCTGGCCCGGGAGGCGCAGGCCGAGACGGGCATGGGGCGTTGGGAAGACAAGCTGGTCAAAAACCGGGTGGTGGCCCGGAAGACGCCCGGCACCGAGGCGCTCGTGCCCGAAGCCAGGAGCGGGGACGACGGCCTGATGTTGATGGAACGAGCGCCGTTCGGCGTGATCGGGTCCATCACCCCCTGCACCAACCCCACCTCCACGATCATCTGCAATACGATCGGGATGGTTGCGGCGGGCAACGCGGTCGTCTTCTGCGTGCACCCGACCGCCAAGACGGTTTCCATTCACAACGTCGCGCTGCTCAACGAGGCGATCCTGCGCGCCGGCGGCCCGCCGAACCTGGTGTGCACGATCACCGAGCCGTCGATTGCGGCGGCCCAGGCGGTCATGAAACACCCGGGCATTCGCCTGCTGGTGGTCACGGGCGGCGAGGGCGTGGTGCACGCGGCGATGCAGAGCGGCAAGCGGGCGATCTGTGCCGGACCCGGCAACCCGCCGGTCGTCGTCGATGAAACGGCCGACATCGCCCTGGCCGCGCGGGGGGTCGTCCGCGGCGGTTCCTTCGATAACAACGTCATCTGCGTCGACGAGAAAGAGACGTTTGTGGTGGAGTCGGTGGCCAACGAGTTGCTGGCCGCCATGAAGCAGAACGGGGCCGTGGTGCTCGACGCGGCCCAGTCCCGGCAGATGGAGAACGTGATCTTCAAGGAGCGGCACGGGCCGTGGGCCGCGGGCGTGGTGAACAAGGAGCTGATCGGCAAGAACGCGGGGATGATCCTCGGCCTGATCGGGGTCAGCGCGGGGGACGACGTGCGGCTGGCGGTGATGGACGTGCAGGCGAGCCACCCGCTGGTGTGGACGGAGCAGATGATGCCAGTCATGCCCGTCGTGCGGGTCGCCAACGTGGACGAGGCCATCGACCGGGCCCTCGCGACCGAGGGCAAACGCCGGCACACCGCGGTCATGTACTCCCGCAACATCGAGAAGCTCAGCCGCATGGCGCGGCTGTGCAACTGCAGCATTTTCGTGAAGAACGGCCCGGCCTACGCCGGCCTGGGGGCCGGTGGCGAGGGCCACTCGTCGTTCACGATCGCCAGCCCGACCGGCGAAGGTCTGACCGGGCCGCGCAGCTTCTCGCGCGAGCGGCGTTGCGTGGTCGTCGACCAGTTCAGAATTATATGAACACACCCCCCGCCATCGCCGTCTTCGAGTTCGACAGCATTCCCGTCGGCGTGTGCGCCGCGGACGCGATGGTGAAGAAGGCGCGGATCGACGTGCTGCGCATCGGCACGGTGCAGCCGGGCAAGTACATCATCCTCATCGGCGGGACGGTCGGGGACGTGGGCGAGTCGCGCCGCGAAGGTCTGCGCGTCGGCGGCGAGCGGGTCACGGACGAGATTTTTCTCCCCGACGTGCATACGCAGGTATTCGCGGCCGTCGGCGGGCACCGGCAGGACAACGCAGGCGACGCCCTCGGTATCATCGAAACGTCGGCGATTCCGATCAACGTGGCCGCCGCCGACAAGGCCGTGAAGACCGCGCAGGTGACGATCGTCGAGATCCGGCTCGGGGACGGGTTGGGCGGCAAGGGCATCACGATGTTGACCGGCCTCGTGCACGACGTGCAGGCCGCGATCGCGGCGGGGATCGCCATCGCGGATCGGCCCGGCGTCACGACCCGCCACACGGTGATCCCAATCCAGGATCGCGAGCTGCGGGCGCGGATTCAGGCCGCGACGGAGCTTTATCCGAGCGGCGACGGGACGCGGGATCAGCCAACCGCCGGAAAACGTGCGAGCAGGAGATAGGCGAACGCCATGCTGTTGGGCCGGGTGATTGGAACCGTGGTGCCGTGCGTGGTCTGCGAGGGCCTGACGGGCGTGCCGTTTCTGGTCGTCCAGCCGCTGGACCGCAACGGGAAGCCGAAGGGCGAACCGGTCGTCGCCGCCGACTCGACCCGCATGGCCGGCCCCGGCGAGCTCATCACGTACGAGGGCGGGCGCGAAGCCGCGCTGGCCCTGGACCCGTGGTTTGTGCCGGTGGACCACACGATCGTGACCATCGTGGACCAGGTCAGCCGCGAAGGGTGGCCGCAGCCATGATCCTCGGACGCGTCAAAGGCGAGGTGGTCGCCACGATCAAGCACCCGGTGTATGCCAACCGCCGGATGCTGATGCTCGACCGGATCGGACCGGACGGGCAGGAGCTGGGTGGGTACTTGGTGGCGATCGACTCGGTGGACGCCGGCGTGGGGCAGATCGTGCTGGTGATCGACGAGGGCAATTCGGCCCGGCAGGTGATCGACGATCCAACGGCCCCGGTCCGCTCCGTGATCATCGGCATCGTGGACGAGATCACGGTTGATCCCGCCGCGGCCGGTACGTAGCATTCGCTTCCGCGGTCCCGGCAGTGCTACGAGCGACGTAGGGTGCGTCCTCGACGCCCCGCGTACGCTGCGAGATGTAGGGTGCGTTTTCGACGCACCATCTAGGCTGTGAGCATGCCCCAGCCGACACCCCTGTCGCAGGCTCTCCACGATCTGGCCGAGCTCATCGACACGTGCGCGGTCCAGCAGGGGCAGTACCACATCGTGCGGGGCAGCGCAATCCAGGAGCTTGAAAGGCGGGCCCGCCGGGTCCTCGAAACGATGGCCGCGGCCCAACTCGGACCCGGCCCGGCCGGACAATTGGAGCCGCGCAGCCCGGTGCACCAAGCCCACCAAGAGGCGGCGCGCCTGGAGCGCGGGGCGAAGGATGCGTCCAGTTGCGGCGTGGACGTGCGGCTCGGAGCTTCGCCCGCGGCCCTGCACGAGCTGTTCGAGCGTGCGGCCCGCGAAACCGGAGGAAAGTCCGCCAAGCCAAAGCAGCGGGCGGCGGATGAGCAGGGGGCGAAACGGCGGGCACGGCCGGAACGCACGCCGCCCGGGCGGGGAAGCGTCCGGCCGCCGCGTGCCGTCCGGCGGGTTCCGAAGCACCTGGAAATGATGGGCAAGGCGGCCAAGCTGTCCGAGCTGATCCAAAGAGAGCTTCAGGACAACGTGGGGCGCACGATCACCGAGATGTGCCAGACTGTGGGGGTCAGCCGCGAGACGTTTCAGAACTCGAAACACTTCCGAGCCGCCCGTTTGGCCTGGGGGAACCTGAGAGATACACGCCGCTCGCAATGAGGGTGCCGACCCGGGGGAGTACTTGCAGGGCCGGGTAGTGTGAAGCTATTTCTGACTATAATATAACTTGTATTATGACTATCATTGTATACATAACATCTTGTTCTACAGAATATTATGCACAACCTGTGCCATAGTGCATGACTTAATACTGACACTATTTCATTGTCGCCTGCGTTCTTTGCATGGCCGCGGAACCGCCGAACCAGCCGGCGGCGGCATGGCCCCCGGCGCGTGAATCAGGGCTTCGCCCCTCCCACGCCCTGCCCGCACTCCGAACAGCGGCCGCTGACGTTGCCAGTCAGATCGTACCCACACTTGCCACACCGACCATCTCCAGGAGGACGGCGCCGAAGCGACGACCACAAGACGATCGCGCCGGAAGCGGGGACCACGACGACGCTAAGCGGAACCGTGAACGTCAGCGAGAAGGGGCGCCACCACCAAAAGACCCAAGGCCAGTCGGCGATCACGAGCGAGTAGCGCCCGTCCCAATTCATGCCACAGTCAAAACCGTCGTTGCAGAACCACTTGTCGCCTATCCCAGGCGGCTCCCCGCACCGGAATCCGAACCGTCCGCCTTCTATACGCACGTCCCAGGAGCGTCCATTTCCTAGATCGCACCACCAACCGCCAGAAGCCAACCACAGTGAGAACAGAACGCCGGTGGCAACGAGCGCCCTTCGCGTCGGTCTGCGCGGAACCTGTTTTGAAGCCCAACTCATGTAGCGCGTCCGCCTCCGTCGCACAAATCTCTTGCATCAGTCGTCAATGCCCTTGCTCAAGCGCTCCCGCCGAGCAGTGGCCCTGCCGTAATGTCGGACGGCCACGCGCTTCTCGTGCCGAACGCGGACGGGCCGCACTTGCCGTCGCTATCGTGCCAGTACGTCCACGCCATCTTCGCATCCCGCCTGCGCCGTGGCCCTGCCCGCCCGCCCCCCGCAGGCCAAGCCGAACCAGCCCCGCCCAGCATACCGTCCCTGCTCCATGCCCGGCCAACCCCTCCCCGCGCCCCGCCCCGCCGCCCCTTACTCCCTCACCAGTTTTCCGCCCCTCCACACCGCTCCCGCGGCCGTCCCCGTTTGCCGTCGGCCTCTGCGCCCTCGACCCGGCTTTTGTCCGGAATACCAGGAGTAAGTCTGCGTTTTCTCTGTGTCTCTGTGCCCCTGTGGTTGTCCTCTTTTCCGCCAGAATCCGCCGAAATCGCGCAGCCGCCCGCCTAAGTCCGCCACCGGCCCGCTTTTCTCCCCGCCGCCCCGTTTCTTGTTCTATACTATCTAGTGATTACGGCGCTCGCCTTGTGCGCGCCCGTCGCCTGAAGACGGAGAGCCTATCGCCCAAGCCCAGGACGCGCCTGCCCACGCCGTTGCCTCGCCGCTCTTGGTGCGCCCGCGTTTCAAGAGTCCCATTTACGACCCGTGCAAACATGATACTCTTGATACCCTTCGGCCTACGCCCTGCAATCAAGCGTATTATTGGCCACCCGGTGCGCCCCTTGATACTCTTGACCGTCCAACCTGCGCAACCACCGCCGCCTCGCCCTGCCCGATGCCCCCTCTCGGACGTGCCTTTTGCCCAGGGCGGTCACGCTGAGCCTGGAATCCGCCACCGCGCCAAAAGAGCTTTGCAACGCCGCCGCGTCGGCGGTACAAACGCTCTATACGTATGCGTGAGTTACTGACCGCTACGCTCGAACGCGAGCTTTACGATACTGCCGACCGGGTTGGGGGCTGGCCGAACCGGCCCGCCGCCCGGATCGACCTCCATTGCCATTCGACCTTCTCCCGCGAGCGGCTGCACCTCCTGCCCGGCCTGTTCTGGCACCCCTTGCTGACGCCGGAGCAGGTTTACGACCGCGCCAAGGCCCGCGGCATGGACTTCGTGACCCTCACGGACCATGACACGCTCGACGGCTGCCGGGCCCTGCTCGACCGCCGCGGGGCCCTGCCGGACTTCATCTTCGGCGAAGAGGTCTCCGTGCGGTTCCCGGAAGACCGCACGCTGATTCACATCAACGTGTACGACATCGACGAGCGGCAGCACGACGAGATTCAGCGCCGCCGCGACGATATCTACGCGCTGGTGGCCTACCTGCGGCAGATCGACAAGCTATACGTCCTGAACCACATGACGTGGACCGGTCAGCAGCGGCTGCCCAAGCCGGAGCAGATCGAAACGATGCTCGAGCTGTTCGACGTCTTTGAGGGGCTCAACGGCGCCCGCGGCTACCCGCACAACGCGCTGGTGTGGCAGGCCACGGCCGGGCACGGCAAAGTGCTGGTCGGCGGGAGCGACTCGCACACGTTCCGCATCGGGACGACCTACACGCGCACGCAGGGCGCGACCAGGCCGGAGGTTCTCGCCAGCATCCGCGCGGGCCGGGCGGTCCCCCGCGGCGCGTTCGGCACGCCGGAGAAGCTGCGCGAGGACGTTTGGCTGTCGCTGCAAAAGAACGTCGAGCGCGGGCTGGCCGAGGAGACGGGGCGCTGGCAGAGGTTCGGCTACCAGACGGTCCGCCGGGTCGGCAAGACGCTGCACCCGCTCGCGTGCCTGGGGTACCACCGTTACCAGGACCTTCTCATCCGGGGGTTCCTGCGGGCGTTGCCGGCGTGACGCCCGGACGGGTGAGCGTCATCTTAAGGGGTAGATGACAAAGGCCCTGACCTTGGGTTCAATCGGCTCGGTTTGGGTTTCGAGCGAGCCGACTGGCCAAGGAGGGCCACCGTGGATGACACCCAGATTGCCCAGCAGGTGCTGGCGACCCCCCTGGGCTCGGTGCGGATTCGGCGCGCCTATTACCGCGGTGCCCATTGCGGACAGGCGGCGTGGCCGTACGACCAGCGGGTCGGGCTGGGCGGCACGCAAGTGCGCGTGGGTCTGGCGCAGGCCGCCACGCGGCTAGGGGCGCAGGGGCCCTTCGCGCCGGCCGCCGAGACCCTGCGGCCATTGACCGGCCAACGCCTGAGCAAGCGCACCGTGGAGCGCCTGACCGAGCCGGTGGGCACGGTGGCCGCGGCGCAGGAAGCCCGGCCCGCGGCGAGCTTGGCGGACTGGCAGGCGCCCCCGGCCGAGGCCCAGCCGGAACGTTTGTACGTGGCCGTGGACGGGACGAGGGTGCCTCAGGACGATGGGTGGCACGAAGCCAAGTGCGTGACGTGCTGCTGGGACGAGCCCGACGGCACGCGGCGAGCCCGCGATGCAGTGCGGTTCGCGGAGGCGGCTCGATTCGTGGCGTTGGCGTGGGCGCTGGCCGGTCGCTGCGGACTGGAGACCGCGCAGCCGGTGGTTCTGCTGGGGGATGGGGCTGCGTGGATCTGGGCGCCCATCGGCGGGTTGCTCAAGGAAGCGGTGTGCATCCTGGACTGGTACCACGCGTTGGAGCACGTCTGGACCTGCGGGCGGGCGCTGTACGGCGAGGGTACGCCGGCGACGGCGGCCTGGGTTCAGGAATACGAGACGCTGTTGTGGGCGGGGCAGGTGCGGGCCATTCTCGATCGCTCGCGCGACGAACGGGCCCAGACCCGCTCCCCGCCCAAGCGGGCCGCCCTGCAGGCCTTGCTCACCTACGTGGCGAACCAGGACGACCGCCGGGCGTATGATCGCTTCCGGACGCTGGGGTTGGAGATCGGCTCCGGGCGCGTGGAGGCGGTCTGCAAGCATGTGGTGGGTCTGCGTATGAAGCAAAGCGGCATGCGCTGGTCCAAGGCGGACTCGCAAAACACGCTCTCGCTACGGGTGGCCTGGCCCAACGGCGACGGGGACCGCCTCTGGGCCTCCCACCCCCTGGTCCGAGCCGCGTGATCTACCCACTTTCGTGACGCCGACCCCTCATCGCTGAACCGCTCGTCGCACGGTTGACCGGTTGCGAAGTGGCTGATATACTTCCTGGGTTCTGCGGTGAGCGGTGCCGCCGCCGGGAGTTGGCGCATCGCCCCCGAGTCGGGTGAGAAACTTGCCCAAGAAGACTGCCCAGAAGGCCGTGAAGTCGAAAGCGAAGTCAGCCCCTCCCCGGGCTCGGACGCCGAAGGTCCGCAAACCGGTCGCCGTCAAGCGGCTGATCGAGAAGGGCAAACGCCAGCCGGACGAGGCGGGCCGGCCCAGAGCGGCCGGCAAGACCCTGCCGGCCCGCGTGACCGCGCATCCGGCCCTGCCGCGCGTGGCGAAGCTTCCTCCGCCCTCGACAGCCAGGGCGAGCGGGACGCGTCTGCGAGCCGGAGCGGTGGCAGCCAAGGCCGAGTCCGCGGTCCCGGCGGAGCCTCCGCTTACCCGGGCGGAGGTCGCGGAGTTCCGCGAGATGCTGCTTCAGAAGCGAGCGCAGATCCTCGGCGATGTGTCGACGCTCCAGGATGAAGCGCTGAACAAGAACCGCCGCGACGCAGCCGGCGATCTCTCCAGTATGCCAATCCACATGGCCGATCTGGGCACGGACAATTACGAGCAGGAGTTCACGCTGGGGTTGATCGAGAGCGAGCGCGCCGTCCTCCAGGAGATCGAGGAGGCGCTGGACCGCATTCGCGACGGGACATACGGTTTGTGCATCGCGACCGGCAAGCCGATCGGCAAGGCCCGTCTGCGAGCCAAGCCGTGGGCCCGTTACTGTTACGAATTCGCCTTGGCCCAGGAGAAGGGCCAGGCGCGCGGGCTGTAGCCCCTTGCTCTTGCCGACCACTCAACCCGCCGACCTGCCCACGACCAAGCCCGCGGGGGCCCACGCGGTCGATCCCGCCGGGGTTGCGCGGCCGATCACCGCCCTGCGCGCCGCCCGTGCGCACCTGCGTTTCTGGTCGGTCGCGGTCGCCGGGGTGGGGCTTGATTTGTGGTCCAAGCACTGGGCCTTCGCCACGCTGCGCCAGGGCAGATCCCGCGTCCTGATCCCCAACGTGCTGGAGTTTCACACGACCTTGAATCCCGGCGCCCTCTTTGGCCTGGGGGCCAGCCGCACGGGCCTGTTCGTGGTGGCGTCGCTGCTGGCGCTGGCCCTGGTGCTCTGGATGTTCGCCCAGTGCCCGGCGCGCCGTTGGTTCACGCATATTGCCCTGGGCGCGGTTTTCGCGGGCGCGTTGGGGAACATGTACGACCGCGTTTTTGTAAAGCTGGTCCAATTCCCGCCGAACTCCGGGCATTACTGGATGTTGCCGTCCGAGGCCGGACCCGACGTAACGCTCGAGGACTATCCGCCCGACGCCGACGCCGCGCTGCGGCACGTCCCGCGCACGCTGGCGGGCGAGCTCCAGCCGGTCGGCTGTGTGCGTGACTTCATCAAGGTCTCGCAGAAGTGGTTTGGCGGGGGCGACTTGTGGCCGTGGGTGTTCAACGTGGCGGACATGCTCCTGGTGGGCGGAGTCGGGGCGCTGGCGATTCTCATGCTGCGGGATCGGCGGCCCGCGGCAGGGCCGGCGAAACCGGAGCTTGACGCAGCCCGGCCGGAGCCCTAATGTAGAAGAGAGCGCCGGGGCGTGGCGCAGTCTGGCTAGCGCGTCTGCATGGGGTGCAGAAGGTCGCAGGTTCGAGTCCTGTCGCCCCGATTTAAAGGAATGGAACACGGCCTTTGGGGGACTCGCCCTTATCTTGTTTCCCCAGCGTCACTTACATCGCAACGGGCGAATAAGAGCCCGACCAAAAGCAACGAAAAGACTGGACTTGCGGCGACCATGCGGCGAGATTTGAACCGGCATGTGAACTCGGACATGGCTGGACTCTCATCCGTTTTCACGGTGAAATCGCTCGCAATTCAAGCGCGCACGCTTTTGAGGATGTGCCATGGAAACTCCCATTGCGGACGTGGCCGATACCGCCTTTTGGATCGCGGAAATGCGCGCCCGCGAAAGCGCCCGGCCCGACGCTCTCTTCTCCGATCCCCTGGCCGCCCGGCTTGCGGGAGAGCGCGGTGCCGTTATCGCCCAGTCTATCCCCTGGAACGACTACGTGGCTTGGTCGGTGGCCCTGCGCACCGTGATCATCGACGACTTTGTCCGTCAGTCGGTCGCTACGGGGACAGACACGGTGCTGAATCTGGGTGCGGGTCTGGACACCCGGCCCTACCGCTTGGACCTTCCCACAAACCTACGCTGGATCGAAGCGGACCAAGCGGCGGTTCTTGCCTACAAAGAGTCCCGGCTGCGTGAAGAGCGATCCGTTTGTGCTTTGGAGCGCTGGAGCGTGGATCTTGCCGACGGGGTACAGCGGCGGGAGTTGTTGGACCGGGCCGCGGCTGGCAGCCGCCGCACGTTGGTCCTTACCGAGGGCGTGGTTCCTTACCTGGAGAACAGCGCCGTATCGGACCTGGCCGACGAATTGCGCGAACGGCGGGTCATACAGGGCTGGATATTGGATTTCATCTCGCCACTAGAGCGTTTTCACTTTTTC
>PMMM01000064.1 GCA_003162245.1 Phycisphaerales bacterium | reverse complement strand
GGCGAGCTGCTCGGGCGGCGTGCGGCCCGCCAGCGCGCGGCCGGCCTGCCGCACGTACGCCTCGATCGGGGGCACAAGGTCGCCGCTGGTCGGTTGGGCCGCGGCGTCCACCCAGTTGGACTCCACCCACCCGCACGTCCAGAACCACACGCGGTCCACATCGATTTCGGACGACACGTGCCACGGGACGCCGAGCAGCCAAGTGGCCGTCTGCTCGGCCAGGTCGCGCAGCGGCTGCTCCAGCGGCGTGGGCCAGAGAGTGTCGGCCACATGCAACGTGAGCGACTCGTCCTCGGCGATGACCCACGCAGCGGAAGTGGCGAAGCGCCGATCGGTCGCAAGCGGCGCGGGCGATGAGGCCGAACCAGGCAAGGTGGTCGGCGCGCTTGCGGTCGCCGGCGGCGTCCAATCCCGCCACGCGGCGCGGGTGGCCTCGATCGCCGGCGCGGGCGACACGTCGCCGACGATCAGCACTTCCACGTCTTCGATGGCCGCCAGAGACGCGAGGACCGCGGATAGCTGGTCAACGATCTGTGGAAGGAACCGGCCGGACTCGGACCAGCCGATCAAGCCCGGCGGCAGGTAGGCGGTATCCTCCAGCGGAGTCAGCGGCGGGGCCGCGCGGAGCGTCAAGACCCTCTGGAGCGCTTCGAAACCGGCCTCAAGGGCCGCGTCGCTGCCGTCGGGGCGGCGAATCAGGTCGGCCTGCAACTCGATCATCTGCGGGACGCGCGTCGCCGGACCGCGGGAATCGAGCCCCGGGCGCGACAGGTCGCCGAGCGGGAAGAGGTCGAGCCCGTGGTACGAAAGGTACTCGCGGTACTGCTCGACGGAACGCTGCGTGGAGCCCACGGACAGCAGGATGGCCGGCAGGTAGCGGTGCGGCCGCCGCAAACGCAGCAACGTGCGGACCGTCACGGGCTCCAGGCCCGGAACGACGCAGAGCGTCAGCTTGACGCGGTCGCTGATCCGCGCGGTCGAGAGCCGCGCGGGTGAGCGCGGTGACGTGACCGCCGGCGCATCCTTGACGTGCGTTGCGAGCAGCTCGAGCGCCGCCGACGTGTCGAGCTGCGCCGGCGGCGTTGCGCTGAGCGCCCGCGGGAGCGCCGGCGACGGCTGACTCATCGCCGGGCGGGTGTTGTCGCCAGCCGCAATGCGGGGACGGTAGATGGCGCGCGCGTGCCGTAAGTCGCCGGCGGCACGGCGCAGGTCTGCAACCGCCAGATGCGTGATGTACGGCAACTCGAGCTCCGCACGCAGGATGTCGCCTGCGACCAGCTCGTGCCAGCCAAGATCGAGCGCCCGCTCGGCGAAGTTGGCCCGGGCGAGCTGCCAGGCGCGGGCTGCCAGCGCCCGGGCGCGGTTCAACTCGGTCTCGGTCGGGAGGCCCTCTTCCGCCCGCTCCAGCTCCTCGCGGACGATCTGCTCGATCTGTTCCGCCGGCTCTTTCGTCCCGACTTGAAGGCAATCCACCGTCAACATCAGCAGCCCCCCTTCGCGCCAGGCTTCGCGCCGCCATTGCGGCGGCAAGCAGCCCGCCGCGACCAGACGACGATACAGCGCGCCGTCGACGGGGTTACAGAGGCGCTGCATCAGCACGTCGAGCGCGCCGTTTTCGGCGGCGGACGCCGGCAGCGTGGCCCAGGCGATGTCGAGGCCCGGGCAGTCCGCGAGCGACGGCGGCAGATGCACGCTCTCCGATTTCGGCAGCGTGAGGTCTTCACGGCCCGGCGACTCCGCCCGCGGCAGCCCGCCGAAACGCTTGCGCACGAGGTCCAGCGCGTCGTCCCGCCGCACGTCCCCGACGATCAGCAGGACCATGTTGGTTGCCGCAAAGCAGCGCTGCATGAACTCCCCCATCTGCGCGGGCGACAGGTCCCGACTCGACTGGGCCACGAAGTTCGGCGGGTGCGCGTACGGGTGGCCCGGGAACAGCGCGGCCAGCAGTCGACGTTCGGCCGCCTGCGTCGGGCTGTTGGGCTCCAAGCCGTAGTCGCGGGCCGCGGCATTCAAGCCGCGTGCTAACTCCTCGGCCGTGACCGCTGTTGGGCGCAGCCGTTCAGCTTCAATGTCCAACACGTGTTCGAGCCAGCCCGGCGGGCACGTAGATGCGAAATAGCACGCATCGCGCAGTGTGCGGCTTTCGCAGCGCACGCCCGCGGCCCGCAACCGGAGTGCCGCATCGTGTCGATTCTCGAGGATCGTCCGCGCGACGTGGCACAGCCCCGGATTGCCGGCGTCGTCACCGGCCGACCCCACGGCGAACCAGAGCTGCACGCTGACGAGCGGCAGCGTGTGGTCCTCGACGATCGCGACGCGCAGGCCGCTGTCGAGGCGGTGAAACTCGGGCGTGGCGACCGTGATCGGCAGCAAAGCGACGATCGGCAGCAGAAAGGCGAGCATGATGGTCTTCCATTGGTGGGCGTGCCCCGCCCTGAGTCCATCGCGACGGACAGAGGACGGGGCACCGGCGCTCTCTTTTAGGGTCCTTTAGAGGCGGCAGCTACGCCCGCGGCTACGCCGGCTTGGGCGGCGGCTTGGCGGCCGCCATCCGCTCCGCCTCCGCGGTCGTCAGCAGGGCGGCCGTGATCTGCTCGGAGATCTGCGACATGCCCTGCGGGCTGTAGGGGATCAGCATCACGGTCGCCTTGCCGTGCGTGCCAATCGCGGTCACGGTGTCGTAGTGCTGCGTGAGGAGCACCATCTTGGTGGCTTCCTCGGGCGAAATACCCGCCTCGGCACAGGTCTGCACGGACTCCTTTAGACCATTGGCGATGGCGAGCCGCTGCCGGGCGATGCCCACGCCCTGCAACTCCTTCGCCCGCGCCTCGGCTTCCGCCTGCGCGATGACGCGGATTTTCTGGGCCTCGGCCTCGTTCTTGGCGGCCTCGCGGAGCCGCGCGCTGGCATTGACCTTGTTCATCGCCTCTTTGACCGTCGCGTCCGGCTGGATGTCGTTGACCAGCGTCTGCATGATCGTGAAGCCGAACTGCGTGATGGTCTCCTGCAAACGCTCCTTCACGGCCAGCGCGATCTTGTCCTTCTCGGCGAAGACGTGGTCCACCGCCATGTCCGGCACCAGCGCCCGCACGGTGTCGAACACGTACGAGCTGATCTGCTGCCGCGGGTTCGTGAGCCGGTAAAACGCGGACCGCACTGCCTCGTCGCTCTCGGGCACGTAGTACTGCACGGCGATCAGCAGGTCCACGAACACGTCATCCTTCGTCTTCGACTCGACCTTGATCTCCAGCTCCTGCACGCGGTGGCTGATGTGCCCGGCGATCCGGTCGACCAGCGGCAACTTCCAGCGCAGCCCAGGGCCCGCGACCCGGGCAAAGCGGCCGAAGCGCTCGAGGACCGCGCGGGTCTGCTGCTGCACCGTGAAGAACGAGCTGAAGAACACAAACAGCACGATCAGCCCGATGGCCAGTCCGATCAGAGGATTCATGACGACCTCCCTTTCCGAACGCCCCGACGCCTGTCACTCCTGTGCACCAAACTCGGCACTCACCAACTCCACATGCAGCGTGTGCAGCGGGCCCGGCAGCTCGTACGACGGAATCTCGAGCGACGCGGCCTGGCCGCGGGCCAACATCTCGATGTCGCGCGTGATCGCGAACAGCGGCTGGCCGGCGTCGCCGTCGCCGCGCACCCGCAGCACGACGTTCGCCAGGTCGTAGCCCCCGTTGAACACCGTCAGCTCCAGCGCCTCCGTACTCAGCAGCGGCGCCCCACCGCCCACCGGCTGCCAGCCAAAGTGCAGATGGGCCGCCCCGGCGACCGCCGTCGTCGCCGCGGCCGACACCAGCGGGTTGGGGTGCCGGATGCGGCCGGCCCCCGCCACGGCGCCGCCCGCGACCTCCAGCCGCAACCCGCATTGGCGACAGTAGTGCGCCACATCCGGGTTCAGCGTCCGACACCGTGGGCAGCTCAGCGGCATCGCTAGCGCTTCTCCAGCCGGCGGCCTGCGCTGGCCGGGACCTGTACCCTGATTCAGCGGCCCGCCGATCATAGTGTAGCAAGCCCCCGGCCGTCCGGCACTACAGAAGCGGTCGGACTTTGTAACGCCGCGCGGGAAGAACCCGTGATTGTCGCCCCGGCGCTATCCGCCCGACGCGGCCCGCTGCAATTGCTGGAAGCAGATGTTGGCAAGCTGGATCATACGCTGTCGCTGCTTCTCCTCGAAGGGCAGAGGAGCGGTTCGTAGTCGCTGCTCTTCCCGCTGGAAGAACGCCGCGCCCTCGGCCGGGCGCCCCAGCGTTTGCCAGACTTGCTGCATCTTCGGGTAGGCCAACGGGCCGATGCCTGCGTCGGCCTCGACACCGGTGCGCATGAAAGCCAGGGCGCGCTCGAGGTCGGGCGGCTCGGTGGCCAGGAGCACGAAGCCGCGCGTCGCCGGTATGGAGGGGTATCCCGGCCAGTGCAGTTGCCCCGCGCGTTCGAGGGCCCCCAGTTCGGCGAGCACGGTCGAGCCGCGGCGCACGAACAACGTGGTCCGCGGCGAGAGGATCACCGGCACCCACTCGTCGCTGCCCGCGAGCAGGTTGATCAGCGGGATCGTGTCGGGGCCTCCGTAGCGCAGTAGGACGGCGTCGGTGCGGGCGCCGTTGACCCAGGGCTGGTCGAGAAACTGCCGGATTTGCGCAGGGTCCTGGCGCGAGGGGTCGAATAATGCGGTGAAACGGATGTAGTGCTCCTCGTCGTACACCTGCTGTGAGCGTCCATCCATGCAAACCCGCGACTGCGGCAGCTCGAACATGACCAAGCCGGCGACGGTCCACTCGGCGAGGATGTCGATCGGCCCCTTGACCGGGCGGAGCAATTCCAGCGCGTCGAACGGGTTCTGCTCGGCCGTCGTATAGCGCTGGAGCAGGTCGAATGGCGGTGCCGTGACGTACTTCGTTACCAAATCGCCGTACGTCACCGCCACTGTCATCCGGACGACGATCACCGCCGCGACCCAGCCGGCGACGGCGAGCGCGACGCGCCCATACCGGCGGACGAACGGGGCCATCCCGTAGGCCAGGCGGGCCAGCAGGACCGCGACCGATGGCGTCGCACACACGTAGTACAACGGGGCAAAACGCCGGGCCCAGAACGCCATACCCAAACCCATGCCGACCAAGGTCAAGTCGAAGAGCGTCAGCATCGGCGGCTCGCGCACGACGCGGCCTTTAGCGAGAACTTCGGGTTTCGAGGGCACCAGGCGCAGGAGCCCGAACAGAACGACCGCGCCCAGCATGATGTAAAACGCCGTCCAGAAGGGCCAGACGGGCAAGCCGCTCCGTATGTCCTCCCACGGCGGATGCCATTCGGCCACGTTACGGAAGACCTGGCTGCTGCCCACGAGCGTCGGATGGACGAAGTTGCCCCAGTGATACGGCCCCACCGCGATCGTCAGGACGAACGCCGCCAGGGTGGCGCCCGAGATTGTGATGACCTGGGCCAGACTGGCCGGCGCGCCGAGCCCGGGCGTGAACCGCATTTCCCTGCGGAACCACTGGAAGCCCTGGCTGAGCACCCAACAACCCACGAAGGCCGCGACCAGGCCATAGCCGAAGACGAAGCTGCCATGGGCGTTGCCCCAAACGAACAGGATCGGAAAGACCAGCAGGGCCGGCCACCAGCGCTGCCGTGGACGGGGCACGCAGAAGTAGTGCAGCACGGCACAGAAGATCGCCAACAGGAAGTACCCGGAAATCTGCGGGCGGATGTCGAGATAGTGCCGCGACGCCGCGGCGGCCACCGCGGCCCCGAGCAGCGCCGCGGTCCACGACCGGGCGCGGATCCGACACGCGTACAACATCATGCCGTAGATGGTCAGTGTGAGCAGCCAGAAAAAGACGACGACGGCGGCTGGACCGAAATGCTCGTACACCCAGAAGAAGGCGACGTGGGTGAGCCAGTTCTGGTTGAAGAAGTGCTTGCCGTAGAAGGTGTAGCTGAACGGGTCCGTGGTCGGGACTTCGTGATGCTCCAGGATGTAGCGTCCGGTCGCCAGGGCGATCCACGTGTCGTTCGTGTGATGAATGCCCGACATGCCCGTGAAGCAGCCGGCCAGAAAGAGCACCAGGAAGCCGGCCCGCACGGGGATGTCGAGCCAGCTCGGAAGCGCGCCGGGCGACTCGAGTTTCGTCACGGCGGCCGGTGACCCCTGTCGCGGGCGGCCGCCGGGCGCGGCCTGGGCGGCCGGCTCCAGGGTCAGACCACATTGGCGGCAATAATTCGCGCCGTCGGCGTTCGACCTACCGCAACCTGGACACGTCAACGGCATGGCGCGTGCCTCCAGGCGGCGCGGCGGAGGTTCCCCACGGGTTCCGCGCCGCACCACCGGCGGCCACCTTCACGAACCGCTCCAAAGCCACGGGACAGCTTGGCGATGGTGCGCTGCACCGCCCAACCGGCTGGTCGTGATCTCTGGTTCGCCCTCATGTACTCGCCGCATGGTACCATGTAGGTTCGTTATTGGGCAGGTGCGTCAAACGTATGCGGCGGACCAGCGGTTTGCGGGATGACGTGAGGTCGTGACGCGGGAGGAGCTATTGCAGGCCGGTCACGCGGTCAGCGCGGTCGCTTACGCCCGCCTGGCCCGGTTCGTCGAGTTGCTGCTGATCGAAAACCGCCGGCTCAACCTGACGGGAGTGCAGGAGGCCACCGAGCTCTGGCGGGGGCACGTCTGCGATAGTCTGGCCCTGTGGCCGCGGGTCGTCGCGTCGGGCGCGGTGCGCGTGCTCGATCTGGGCAGCGGGGGCGGCCTGCCCGGGCTGCCGCTGGCGTGCGTATGCGACACGGCACAGATGACGCTGCTGGACGCGACGCGCAAGAAGGTCGGCGCGTTGGAACGCATCATCCAAGGGCTCGGGGTGCCGAACGCGCGGGCGGCCTGGGGGCGCGCGGAGCGGCTGGCCCACGAGCCGGCCTACCGCGAGCAGTTCGACCTCGTCACCGCCCGGGCCGTCGCCGCCCTGCCGGTGCTGATCGAGTACGCCGCGGGCTTTGTTCGCCCCGGGGGCGAATGCTGGTTCTTCAAGACGCAGCGGGCCCTCGACGAAGAGCGGCCACGGGCGGAATCCGCCGCGCGGGCGTGCCAGGTCGCCGATCTCGCGTCGATCCCCTATCGCCTGCCCGGCGAGACGGACGAGCGTGTGCTGATCGGATACCGGAAAACGGGACGGCTTCCGGACAACCTGCCCCGGGGCATCGGCCGAACGAAGAAGCGGCCGCTGTAGGGGCGCGACTGGGTGCCACACGGAGCGTCGGCGGCCCGTAGAATGGCGTGATGCTCGCGCAGATTCGCATCGTCCTGGTGTCGCCCAGCGGCCNNCCGTGTGCCGGGCGATGGCGAACATGGGGCTGTCGGAACTCGTGATCGTGGCGCCGCGCTGCGACGTGCGGGCCGAGGCCGCGGTCGGCTACGCCGCGCACGGCCACGCCGTGCTCGACGCCGCGCGCGTCGTGGAGGACCTGCCGGCGGCGCTGGCCGGCTGCGCCCGGACGTACGCGACATCGTCGAAGCTGGGACTGTATCGGCGACAGGCGGCGATTACGCCGGCCGAAGCGGCGGTGGAAGCCCTGCGGCTGGCCGTCGCCGGACCGGTGGCCTTCGCGTTCGGCCGTGAGGACTACGGGCTGCCGACACGCGAGTTGCTGCATTTCGATCGGGTGGTGACGATCCCGGCGGACGAGACGTATCCGGTGCTGNNGGCGGAGGGTAAGGCCCCGTTGCCACTGCTGATCGACCCGGGTCTGGCACGGGACGACCAGAAGCAGGTGTTGTTCGCGAAGCTGTTCGACGCGTTGGAGCGCGTGGGGTTCTTCTTTGGACAGAACCCGGACCACTTGAAGTACGCGCTGCGGCATCTCTTCGGGCGCATCGAGATGAACGTCAACGAGGTGGACATCCTGATCGGCCTGGCCCGGCAGATCCGCTGGTACGTGGATCACCACCCGCCCGAGAAGAAGGGACCGTAAACGAAGGGAGCGGGAAGGTCTCCGCTCAGCCGCGGGCGGGCGGACCGAAGATGTCCGCCTGGAGGCCGACGCGGTCGCCCGCGTCGCCGTCCCAGCGGTGCGCCGAGAGCGACGCGACGATCTGCTCGGCCAGCCGGACCGCGGCCAGGCCGTCCTCCGCAGTGACCGGCGGGCGCTCGCCGCTGCGCACGGACGCGACGAAGGCGTCCAGCTCGGCGCGGAGCGGGTCGCGGTCGTCGATCTGCAGCGGCTCGACGTGCACCATCTTGCCGAAGTCGAGCCCCGCCATCTGCGACAAGTCGGCGATGTTCCGCTCGCGGGCAAACTTCAGCACGTCGAGATTGCGGTCGAGCGTGATCGCGACGCCGACCTTTTTCTGATAATCGAGCGAGACGTACGCCTTCTCGGCGAAGACCCGCAGCTTGCGCTCGGTCTTGAGCGCCAGGCGCGACGCGGTCAGGTTCGCCACCGCCCCGCCGCGGCAGACGACGCGCGCGCTGGCGATGTCCTCGTGCGGGCCGAGGACGTTGACGCCCACCGCTTCGACCCGCACCACCTCGTCGTGCACGAGGTGCAGCAGGATGTCGAGGTCGTGGATCATCAAGTCGAACACGACGCCGACGTCCGCGGAACGGAACGTGAACGGGCTGATGCGGTGGGTCTCGATGAACTTGGGCCGCAGCCCGAGCCGCTCGACGGCCCGCACCGCCGGGTTGAAGCGCTCCGTGTGCCCGACGGCGACGATCACACGGTGCTGCCGGGCGAGCGCGACAATCTGCTCCCCGTCCGCGGCGGTCGGCGCGAGCGGCTTCTCGATCAGGACGTGTATGCCGCGCTCCATCAGCGGCCGGCTGACCTCCAAGTGGTTCTGCGTCGGGACCGCAACGCTCGCCGCCACGACGTCACCGAGTTCCGGCACGAGCCGGTCGGCATACCTGGCCCCCACCGGCCCAGCGAGCTCTTTGGCCCGTTCCACGTTCGCATCGATCACCGCGACAAGGCGCACGTCCGGCATTTGCGCGTAGGTGCGCACGTGGTGCCGGCCCATGTGGCCGGCGCCGATGACGGCGACGGGTAGCGGACTGCTCACCGGATCATCCCTCTTTCTCCCGGCCGTAGAACGCGGCGCGGTCGTCGTCCTGGTCCGTGCGGTAGCGCTCGCGCACACGGCCATAGACCCCCACCTCGAGCTTGCGCCGCACGAACTCGACGAGGTAGCGCACGTGCTCGTCCTGCATCAACCCGTCGGCCTCGATCTCCTGCAACGCGGCGCCGGTGCGGAGCGGGGAATGTTCGCCACGGCGGGCGTAGAGCAGCCGGGCGGCGCGCTTGACCTTTCCGATCGACTCGTCCGGCACACGCCAGCGGCGGAGACCTTCGACGTTGACGCCGCGCACCTCCTGCTCGTAGCCGAAGACCTTCATGTATGGCGGGACGTCGTGGGTGACGCGCGTGACACCGGCAATGTAGGCGTGGCGGCCGACAGTAACGAAGTGGTGCATGGCCGAGGCGCCGCCGATGACGACGCAGTCCTCGATGCGGATGTGCCCGGCAAGCTGGACGGCGTTGGCGATGATGACATGGTCGCCGATGTGGACGTCGTGCGCGACGTGCACGCCGACCATGATGAGGTTGTGGTCGCCGATGCGGGTGACGCCCGCGCTCTGTCTGTCAACTTCCGTGCCGCGGTGGACGGTCACGTGCTCACGGAAGATATTCTCCGCACCGACGGCCAGGCGCGTGGGCCCACCCTTGAACTTGAGATCCTGGGGAGCCGCACCCAGCACGCAGCCGGAGAAGAAGACGTTCCGCGCCCCGAACTCCGCGGGCCCGAGCAGCGTGGCGCGCGGTCCGAGCTTGCAGCCGTCGCCGACGCGCACGTCGGGGCCGACGTAGCTGAAGGCGTCGACCTCGACGCCCTGGCCCAGCTCGGCCCGCGGGTCGACGTAAGCAGTCGGATGTATCGTCGTCATTCTGCCTCTGCACGAGAAACGGCCGAGAACTCCTCACAATGCGGACGATCGCCGACATCCTACGTCGGCCACGGAGGGCCGACGCCACACGCTCCTACGCCGGGTCCGCATCTACCAGCATGAAGCGGATCAGGGCCTCGGCCGCCAGCTCGCCGCCGACCGTGGCGCGGCACTGCGTGTGCCCGATCCGGGCGCGCACGCGCAGGGACTGGGCCTCCAGGACGAGCTGGTCGCCCGGGACGACCGGGCGGCGGAATTTCACCTTGTCCAGGCTGAGCAGCACCGCCACCCGCCCGGTGTGCTCCAGCTTCTGCGACAGCAGGATGCCGCTGAGCTGGGCCAGCGCCTCGATGATCAACACGCCGGGCATGATCGGCTGGCGCGGGTAGTGCCCCTCGAAGAACGGCTCGTTGATCGTGACGTTCTTGATGGCGACCGCCCGGCGCTCGCCGTCCACCTCGATCACGCGATCGACGAGCAGCATCGGGTAGCGATGCGGCAAAATGCGCTGCACGCGGCGGATGTCCAGCTCGGGCGTGCCGGCGATGCGTTGCTCGAACCGGGCGCGGTCGCGCGTGTCGATCAGCTTGCGCACCAGCTCGTGGTTGAGGTGGTGGCCCGACCTGCGGGCGTAGACCTTGCCGCAGACGAACGCCCCGGCGAGCATCAGATCGCCGATTAGGTCGAGGATCTTGTGCCGAACGCACTCGTTGTCGAAACGGTAGCTGTTCTCGATCGGGCCGTCGGCGCCGATCACCAGCACGTCCTCGTAGGTCAGGTGCGTCCCCAGGCCCGTGGCGCGGAGCTGCCGGGCTTCTTCTTCGAGCACGAACGTCCGGGCCGGAGCAATCTGCTGCGCAAATCCGTCGGGCTCCAGCACGAAGTGCTGAATCTGGTGGCCGATGGGTGCGTTCGGGCCGTAGTCGAGCTCGTAGATGATCTCCAGCCGGTCGCTGTCGACCGGCCAGGCCACCAGCTCCGTGTCCCCGTCGCTGACCCGCACCGCCTCGGTCACGCGCAGGTAGTCGCGCTCTGCCTCCTGCTCGGCGAGCCCCGCCGCCTGCAGCGACTCGACGAACGGCCGCGCGCTGCCGTCCAGGGATGGGACCTCCTGGTTATCCAGCTCGATGACGAGGTTATCGATTCCCAGCCCGCGCGCGGCCGCCAGGCAGTGCTCGACCGTTTCGATCGAGGCCGTGCCGTTGCGCAGAGAAGTCCGCCGGGCCCGCTTGGTCAGATTCTCCGCGCGGGCCGTGATCCACACGGGCTCGGGCTGGTCGGTCCGCACGAACGTGATCCCGGTCCCGGGCGCGGCCGGCTTGAAGCGCAGCGTCACCGGAAAGCCGGTGAACAGGCCCCGGCCGGTGAGCTCAGCCTCGCGTTCTATCGTTCGCTGTCGATTCAAGCTGTTCGACCCGTTTGGCCAGACCACGCAACTCCGCCATGATCTTAGGCAGCCGGCGAAAACCCACCGCCTGGCGGACGTACTCGCCATTCTCGACGGCGGGCGTGCCGCGGAAGGCCGTCCCGTCGGGGATGTCATGCGTCACGCCGGACTGCGCCGCGATGACCACGTTGTTGCCGATCCGCAGATGGTCAATCAGCCCGACCTGACCGGCCACCACCACGTGATGCCCGAGGGTGGTCGAGCCCGAGACCCCGCACTGGCTCACGAGGATGCAGTCTTCGCCGATGCGGACATTGTGCCCGATTTGCACCAGGTTATCAATCTTGGTCCCGCGGCCGATGCGCGTGATGCCGCTGCGGGCGCGGTCGATGCAGGTGTTCGCGCCGATCTCGACGTCGTCCTCGATCACGACCCGCCCGATCTGCGGGATCTTGAGGTGCTTGCCGCCGCGCTGGTAATACCCGAACCCATCGGCGCCGATCGTGGTATTCGGATGAATCACCACCCGGTCGCCGATCGTCGCGTGCTCGCGCACGACGACGTTCGGCCATAGCACGCAGTCGCGTCCGATGCGGCACCCGCGGCCGATGTGCACGCCGGCATGAAGCTGTGTTCCCGGTCCAACGACGGCGCCGGGGCCAACGTACACGTGCGGACCGATGCAGGCGCCGTCCACGCCGGCGTCCCTGGCCACACAGGCAGCGGCGTCCACGCCGGCGGGGACACGCTCGCCCGGCGGCGCCAACGCCCGCAACGCCTCGCAAAGCGCAACGTCCGGGTCGCGCACACCGATCGTGGTGCGCCCCGGCGGCGCGTCGCAGCCCTCCGGAACCAGGACCACACCCGCCCTCGACGTGGCGAGCTTCGGCAAAAGCTCCGGCTTGCCGATCCACGACAGATCGTCGGGGCCGGCCTCGTCGAGCGTGGCGACCGAGTGAACGGCCGCGCGGCCGTCGCCCGTCAGCTTGCCGCCGACGCGTTTGGCCAGGTCGGCCGCCGTGATGAAGGGGATGTCCGGCATCTGCGCCCTGCACTCCGCGCGTTAGGGCACGAGCATCATCTTCACCCGTGGTTGGGCGCGGTAGTCCTTGTTGAGCCTATCGGTGACGACCTGGGTGATGTCGGTGGACGGGTTGGCATACAGCACGTGGTTGCTGCGAATCTGCTCCTTGACCTGGTCCGGCTCCATCGAGGTCGGCTCGAACTGCCCGCGGTAGAGCACCAGATCGTAGCCGTCGTGCTTGGCCAGCTCCCCGACCGACTTGACGATCTCCTTGTAGATCCGCACCGACCACACGCCGATCTCGCGGGACATGTCGGCCTGCTTCAGATCGACCCAGTTCTTGTAGTCGATCTGCATGGCGAGCATCTCGCGCATGCGCGTGACGTACGTCGCGTCGTCCGGGTCGAGCTTGTCCAACTCAGCCTGGAGCGCGTCGATCTTCTGCCGGCGCTGCTTGTTCTCGTCGGTGAGCTTGTCCTGCAGCTCCTTCATCTCCTCCGTCAGGTCCTTCTGCCGCTGGAACTCGTTGAAGACCTGCACCACGTCCACGCAGGCGATGCGGCCGGTCAGCGCCGCACCCCCGGTCTGGGCGTGGATGCTCTGGGTGACGGTAAAAGCCACCAATCCGACCGCGACGCCGGCGAGCGCGCCCGCCAAGCCCGTCCGTTTCATCCGCTGCTCCTTACTGAGAGTAATCTGCTTTGGGCGCGTCGGCCGCCGCGCGCGACCGCCCGTCTGTCCATTGTCGTCGGTGGGCGGGCGGGCACAAGGGGCCGCCGGTTTCTGACCCCCTCCCCACAAAAAACCGGGCAACTTTGGGTAGAATGAAGGAATAGCATCTACGGGCCGCGTTTGGGTGGCGGACCAGACTCAACCGGGACCGGATCGACCGTGCCGGGCGACAGCGCCCAACTTGGCCGGCGTGCCGGACCAGATCGGAATTGGGGTATGAGCTGCCGGGTGTCGGAGGAACAGCTTTGGAGCTGGGTTGATCGGCAGGCGCTGGAGCTGGAGGCGCACCTGGCGGAATGCCCGCGCTGCCGGGCCCTGGCCGCGGGCTTTCGCTCCGGCATCCAGGCGGTCGCGGCGGACTCCCGCCCGTCCGAGCGGTGGCTGCCCAAGCGAATCGGCTCGTACGCGATCGCCGGACTGCTTGGCGAAGGCGGGCAGGGCATCGTGTACCGCGCCCAGCAGGAGTCCCCGAAGCGGCT
Organism: Phycisphaerales bacterium; assembly: GCA_003162245.1. Lineage (GTDB taxonomy): Bacteria > Planctomycetota > Phycisphaerae > UBA1845 > Fen-1342 > Fen-1342. The sequence continues at coordinate 693 of PMMM01000064.1, read as the reverse complement.
GGTCGCCCTCAAAGTGCTCAAGGGCAGCCGGGTGAGCCATTTCCGGCAGGAGATTCAGAGCCTCGCCCGGCTGAATCATCCCGCGATCGCGACCATCTACGAAGCGAACGAAACCGAGCTCGGGCAGCACTTCTTTGCGATGGAGCTGGTCGACGGCGTGCCGCTCGATGAGTACGTCCGCGCGCATGGCCTGGCGCTGCGGCAGCGACTCGAGCTGTTCTGCAGAGTGTGTGCCGGCGTCCAGTATGCCCACGAGAATGAGGTGATCCACCGCGACCTAAAACCGTCCAACATCCTCATCAACGCCGCGGGCAACCCGAAGATTCTGGATTTCGGCCTGGCCCGGCTGACGAACGCCGACGTGACCCTGACGCTGACCGCCACGGAGACCGGGAAGATCGTCGGGACGCTGCGCTACATGAGCCCCGAGCAGGCCCGGGGGGATCCGGCCGAAATCGACGCGCGGACCGACGTGTACTCGCTGGGCGTGATCCTGTACGAGCTCATGACCGACCGGCCGCAGCACGAACCCAGCAGCCTGGCGATCCCTCAGGCGATGGCGACGATTTGCGAGACGCCGCCGCGCCGGCCGAGCGCGGTCAATCGCGCGTTGCGCGGCGACCCGGAAACCATCGTGCTCAAGGCATTGGAGAAGGAGCGGTCGCAGCGCTATCATACGCATCCTGTTTATTT
>PMMM01000167.1 GCA_003162245.1 Phycisphaerales bacterium | reverse complement strand
GAAATAAACAGGATGCGTATAACACCTCACCGCTCTACAGAATTTGCTGAGATTCTTCCACTTTGGCCCTTGCGCCGGGGGCGCGCACGGGCATACACGCTGGCCGTGCACAGCTCGGCGACGCGCGCGGACGCGCTGGACAAACTGGTGGCGACCATGCAATCCGGCATCTGCGACCAGGCCGCGGCGCGCGGACCTGCGCCCCTGGGCGCGACGAAGTACATCGAGGGTCGTTTCCTCGCCCCCCAGGTGCTCACCACAAGGACACCAAGGCACAAAGACGCCAGGAAGGAACGCGCGCACATTCCTGACCCCTCCTCAGTCGTTCTTGGTGTCTTCGTACCTTTGTCGTGCTCTCTCTCCCCCGCGGCGTGCGCGATCGCGGGAGTAGCGCACCTCGTAGATGTCCCCGCGGCGCCACAGGCCGCGCAGCGTCTGCCAGATGATCGCGAGGTCGGTCCGCAGGCTGACGGTCTCGACGTACTGCACGTCCAGCTCGAGCTTTTCCTCGACGGTCAGGCAGCCGCGGCCGCGCGTTTGCGCGAGCCCCGTGAGGCCCGGCTTGACCAGCAAACGGCCGTGCTGCCGCTCGTTCCACTCCGCCATCTGCTGCATGTAGAGCGGCCGCGGGCCGACCAGCGACATCTCGCCCCGCACGACATTGAGCAACTGCGGCAGCTCGTCCAGGCTCGTCTCCCGCAGCCAGCGGCCGATCCGCGTCAGCCGCGGGTCCTGCTCACTTTGCGGCGAATCGCCGAACGGATCGACATCGGTCCGCATCGTGCGGAACTTGAGCAGCGTGAACGGCCGGCCGTGCCGCCGGGCTCGCGTTTGTCGAAAGAGGGCCGGGTGCCCGTCGCGCCGCACCAGCCACGCGATGAGCAGGATCAGCGGCCACGCCACCGCCAGCGCGACCAGCGCGGCGCAGCGGTCGAGCACCGCCTTCAGACAAAGGTAAGACGCCGACGCCGGACAGCGCACGGGCGTATCGACGGAGTAGCCGGATTTGTCGCGCAGCACGGGCATTGCGGCGTCAGTCTAGCGGCGAACGGCCCCGAAACGTAGGCCGCGGGTCATGCCGGAGCCCACGCCGCACCTACATTCCGGTCGGCGCCGCGTCGCCCAGCGCCGTCACCTCGAGGTGCCGCGCGACGACGCGGATGACTTCGTAGGGCACTTGGCCGCCGAGCTGCTCGAAGACCGGTCGCAGGGCCGTGCCGTCGCTGGCGCGCAAGGCTTCCGTCACGCGGGCGTACGTCGCCGCGTCCACCCAGCGCGACACGTCGCCCGGCCGGTGATCCCCGACGAAGTTCTCAAGGTACTGCCACGCCGTCGAACGCGCCCGGCCGGTTTGCGTGGCGACCTGCTCCGCCGTGGCGCCGCCGGCGTACAACTCAAACGCCTGTCGCCGCGGGTCGGCGGCCTTCACGTGAGCTGCATTCCCGCGTTTTCGCGCCTTCGTCCGGAACGCCACGCTGTTCGGCAGATCGCCCGCGACGCCCTGCGTTTTGCAATACGCGCGAATGCCATCCGCAAACCGGCGGCCGAAGCGCGCGAGCTTCCGCTGTCCGAAACCACCAACCTGCCGCAGCCCCTCCAAGGTGGTGGGACGAAAGCGGGCCAGGTCACGCAGGGCGGCATCGTGGAGGATCATGAACGGCGGCAAGTTCAACTCCCGGGCGACCTGCTGCCGCAGCGCGCGCAGCCGCTCGAACAGCGGACGGTCCACCCCCGCCCACGCGTCCTGCTCCACCTGCGCCGTCTTCACCGCGGCCGCCGCCTGGCGCAACTTCACCGTTCGCTTGCCGCGCAGTACTTCCCACGAAGCGGCGTTCAGCTTGAGGATGGGGTACTCGTCGGTGGTGCGCCCCAGCACGCCGGCATCGACGAGTTGGTACACCATGTCCTGAACGACCTTCTTGTCGAGGTCCTTCAGCAGCCCGTGCGTGCTGAGGCGGTCGTGGCCCAGCTCGCGGATGCGGGCGGTTTTGGCACCAACCAGCACTTCAACGACGTGGCCGACGCCGAAGCGCTGCTCGACACGTGCCACGCACGACAGAACTTTCTGCGCGGCTACGGTCGCGTCCGCCAGCCCCTCGATCTCGCCAAGACAGGCATCGCACGCGCCGCAGCTCGGCGACTCGTAAGTCTGCCCGAAATACTCGCTGATCGCCCGGTGGCGGCAGCCATATCCGTTGCACAGCCTCTGCAGATGCCGCAGCAGCTCGCGGCCGGCCTCGACCACCTTCGCCGGCGCGTTTGCTTCCGTCGCGCTTTTCTCGATGAGCCCCTCCCAGCGGGCGATGTCCCCGTATGAGTAGAAGAGGACACACTCGGCTTCAAGACCGTCGCGCCCGGCCCGCCCTGTTTCCTGCTGATAATGCTCGATGGACTTCGGCACCGCCGCATGGATCACGCAGCGCACGTCGCTCCGGTCGATCCCCATCCCGAACGCGACCGTCGCTACCACCACGTCGATCCGCTCCGCCGCGAAATCGTCCTGCGTCGCGCGGCGGCTGGCGGCCTCCATGCCGGCGTGATAGTGCGCCGCCCGCACCTTCTGCGAACGCAGGAACTCCGCCATCACCTCGGTATCAGTCCGACTGAGGCAGTACACGATGGCCGCCTGCCCGGCGTGCCGCTGCAGCACGGCCGCGGTTTGCACGTACACGTCCTGCTTGGGCACGACCCGGTAGACGAGATTCGGACGGTCGAACCGGCCGACGAGCAGGACCGGCTCGCGTAGCCGCAGTTGTGCGACGATGTCGTCGCGGACCCGCTGCGTCGCGGTCGCGGTGTAGGCGTGCAGGCTCGCCTGCGGGAACCGCGCGCGCAGGGCCGCGAGCTGGCGGTACTCCGGGCGAAAATCGTGCCCCCAGTGGCTGATGCAGTGCGCCTCGTCGATCGCGAACGCCCCCACGCCGAGGTGTTCCAACATGCCGCCGAACCACGGGTTTTGCAGCCGTTCCGGGGCCGCAAACAGCAGGCGATAACGTCCGGCCAGCGCCTCCCGTTCGGTTTGCTTCTGCTCGGCGGCCGTCATTCCGCTGTGCAGGGCCGCCGCCGGGTAGCCGCACGCCCGCAGCCCGTCCACCTGGTCCTTCATCAGCGAGATCAGCGGCGAGATGACGACGTCGGTGCGCTGGGCGAGGATCGCCGGGATCTGGTAACACAGCGATTTGCCGCCGCCCGTCGGCAGGACCACCAGCGAGTCGTGGCGGTCGAGTTCCGCTTGGATCGCCTCGCCCTGGAGCGGGCGCAGCGTGTCGTACCCCCAGTACCGCCGGAGGACTTCGCGCACCGCCGGGTTGTCGGAAGTGTGGTCGGTCAGCATTCGCCAATTAGGGTAACGTGCGGCGGGAGGTCCCGCCAAGGGCGGCGGAGACCAGACTCTGCGTGCGTTGCAGCACGTGAGCCCCGCTGCTACTCTCGCCGACAACGCGTATGGACGTGACGATTCGCCCACTTGTGGACGCCGACATCGAGTTCGGTCTGGTGCAGACCGGCCGCGAGGGTTGGGATCCGACCGTCGAGCTCTTTCGGGTGTGGCTGGCGCACGACGCTGCAGGCGACTTCGTGGCCGAGATCGCGGGGCGCCCGGTCGGCCTCGTTACGACGACGTGCTATGCCCGGACCGCGTGGATCGGCAACCTCATCGTCGTGCCGGAGCACCGGCGGCAGGGCATCGGGCGAACGCTCATGAAGCGGGCGCTCGCCCACCTCGCCAGCCGTGGCGTCGGGACGATCCGGCTCGAAGCCGACCCGCCCGGCATCCCGCTCTACCGCAGCCTCGGTTTCGTGGACGAATTCGAATCGTTCCGCTATCGGCGTCCGCCGGAGCCTCGGGTGGGAGGAGCCGCTGCGGAGCGGATCGCGTGGGCCGACCTGCCAGCGATCGCGCATTTCGACACCGAGCGATTCGGCGATGATCGCGGCCGGATGCTCACTCTTCTGCACCGGGTTGTGAAACAGACGTATTGGGTGCGTGAGGGCCGCCGCCCGCGTGGCTACGCGTTTGTGCTGCCGTCGCGTTTTGGCGCGCGCCTGGGACCGTGGGTGGCGGACGGCGTGCACACGGCGGATACGCTGCTGCAAGCGGCGCTCGGCGACTGGGGCGACAAGACGATCCTGCTCGGGGTGCCGGCTCCCAATCGGGACGCAGTAGGTCTACTGGCCGCCAACGGGTTCGAGCGGACGCCGTCCTGCGTGCGGATGGTGAACAGAGGGCCGCGAGCCACCGGGTCAGCGCCGATAACCGCGTGTGCGCCGATGGCCGGGCGTCCGCAGGACGTATATGGCATTGGCCACGGTGCGACGGGGTGAGGCTCGGGCCGTCGGCGGTAAGGCCTGCGCGGCGCGCCCGATGGTCTGGTCGTCTGGCGGGCGGATTCACGGTTTTTGGGCTTGCAGTGACGGTCAGGCCGATATACAAAGTAAGTGGTCGGCGACCAGCCGGCGGCCGACCGTGACGCGGGTGTAGCTCAGTGGTAGAGCGTCACGTTGCCAACGTGAATGTCGTGGGTTCAAGTCCCATCACCCGCTTGTGAAAATGCCCGTGAAAACGGGCATTTTTCATTTGCGAAAAGACTTGCGAAAGTTATTGACGGTCGCTTCGCTCGTTCAGTAGCATGCTTCTCGGTCTTCCAGTGGGCACCGAGCGATGATGACCAACCCCACGAGACGACGTGGCCAGCCTCCCAAGTACGTGATCCACAACGGCGAACCCGTCGTCGGCCTGTCCCGAATGCCCCAGAAAGTCCGTCGCAAGCGCCCCGACGGGACCGTGGTCGAAGTCCCCGATGCCGCTGGTCGATGCGCGTCGGCCGGGGCCGCCGATGGCCGACATGTCCGTCTTTCGCCCCGGGCCGCTTTCGCCGGTGACCGCGCAGCGCATTCGGCTTGGCGTACACCGGGATCATGCCCGAGGGCGTGGCCGGTGTCGGCTTCATTCCTGCCGCTTGCGTCTCCAGCGTGGCAATCCGGCGTGCCAGCGCGAGCAGCGCGAGGGCCACCAGCTCCGGGTCTCGTCGGGCCACTTGCCGGGCCTGGGCCTCGTCCAGTCGTCCGGCCAGCGCCTGCGCCACGAGTGGTTCGCTG
>PMMM01000151.1 GCA_003162245.1 Phycisphaerales bacterium | reverse complement strand
TCCCTTCCGCTCCGGTGCTGCGCTGAGTCGCGGGAGGGTCCGGGACTTCACAGGCAGCCGCGGCCAGGTGATCGTCGGTGCGCCGGGCATCCTCCGTCCGCGAGCGTGCGCTGGGCTTCGAAGAGCTAGAGCGTTTTCCAGGCGGATTTCGGCAGATTCTCGGCCCGGTCGATCCGGTTCCGCATCGCGTTCAGACCGAACAGGAAGTGCAGGCCCACCGTGTCCCAGCGGTCCAAGTGCTCCGTCTGGCTGAAGTCGGTGTCGCCCCGCAACAAGATGCGGCGGAAGCCCGCCCGCCGGCACAGCGTGACGGCCTGGTCCAGGTAGCCGGCCGCGCCTTCGTGCGACGGCCGATTGCCCGCGCGATTGGCCAAGTACAGCGGCTCTTGCGTGCTGGCCAGCGAGACCACCAGTGGGTGGTAGCCCCACGTGCCGTCATAGGCCAGGCCGATCCCCTGCTTGCACTCCCCGTACGTCTCGGCCAGCACGCCGTCCACGTCCAGGATCGCCTGCTCGAAGAATGCCGCCGGTTGCTGCCGCCAGACGCCCAGCCGCACTTCGTTGAGGGTGTCCTGCAGAGCCTCCACATCGTCCGCCGTGAAGCGGCGGCCGAAGTCACCTGCCGTAGTGGGGTCGGGGATACGCTGGGTACCCAGGGCGTCCAGGTAGACTCCATCGTTGCGCCACAGCTCCAGGTCTTTCAGGCAGGTGCCGCCGGACAGGACGTTGTAGGCCACGTTCAGGACGTGATCCGACTCGTGGTACGGCAAGCGCACCCTGAGCAGGTGCCGCCGCCGGTCAAGGGCCTCAGATCAGCCCAACCCGCCGAGCCAGGTGGTGCACCGCTCCGAGGCCGCCGGGCCCCAACCCGCGAACACGGTCGGCGAGTTCGTAGTGAATGTCGCGGCCGTGAACATCGGGCGGTCCTGCGGCGTCCAGGTTTGCTTCCGCAGTCGATACTGAATCCGGCGCTTATGGTTGATCAGCTTTTGGAGTCTACTGGTGCTCACTCGAAATGCCTCCGTGCGCTTAAGGGGTCGTCTGGCTGATGACCGCTCTTATCCGCAAGAACGCGGGCATTTCGAGTGCTTCTTGCGCCGCCCCGGCGAAGAAGCCAAGAACTCACGCTTGCTCAGGGACGAGACGAGCCCCTGATCCATCATCGCGTTCGCCACCTTCGGGAAGCCCGCGATGTTCGCACCATTTACGCAATTCCCAAGCGCGGCCCACTCTTCGGCGGTCTGGCCGCCAGCGCTCATCGTCTGCGCCGGGTCATGGTCAGCACGCCCATCGCCAGCAGCGCGAGCGTCGTGGGCTCGGGCGACACGGCGTCCCAGGCGCCATCGCCAGTGCCCACGTCGTACTGATACGAGTGCCCCGGCGTAAACAGGTCCTCCGGGGGCTGGAGCAGCGCGTAGTCGGCGAGCAGACCATCCGGTCCGAAGGGATAGAAAGCCTCGACCGCGTCCGCCGTGGTCGTGACCTGCCAGCCGGACAGTGGGGTCAGGCCCCAGGCGGTGAGTCCGTCGGCGTCCAGGCGTGCCCCGTACGTGTAGGGCTCCTGGACCCAGTCGGAGAGCGTCGTGAAGTTGAGCCACACAAACGCGTTCGGGTCGTTTGTGGGAATCGTGAATCGAATCCCGTTGTCGTCGAGGGAGATCAGACCATTGTCGAAGCCCGCCTCCTCCGACATGAACGGCTCGGTGACGGATACGCCGGTGTCCACGTCGGTGATGGTGAGAATTGAGGGGTCTAGTCGTTCGCCGTGCTCCTTCTTTTTCCCCATCGGGTCGTGGTTCGGGTCGGCCCAGCATCCTCCCCGCATGTCGTATTCTCCGACTTCCCCCAGCAGCCTCGTGCTCGGGTCGCCGATGTCCTGGAAGTACTTCGTCCCCTTTAACTGGACAGCGGAAAACGAGTCCGCTGAGTGCCTCCGAGGATGCGGCTCCTGATGATGGTGATTTGGGCCAGAATCAGGCACCCCCGGCCCGGCAGAGCCATCAAGGTCCACCTGAACGTACTGCCTGAAAGTACGGTCCCCCTTTTTCGTCTTCATCACGGTTTCTTCGACCTTGCGCGGGGAGACGTATACCATGACGCCTGCGCTGTTCTTCTGAACATGGTCGTCGACGGCCACCGTCATATCTTGCCAGCCGTCGCTTGCGGTCTTGCCGGTGGATTCTGGGGGCAGGCCATGATGAAGCGTGCTTATCCGTGTGCGGGTGTCCGCACGTCTGTACTGCTTGCAGGTCCATGTAGAAGACTGATGCCAGTCGAAGATCGTCTGTGTGTCCGGCTCTATCTTACTGCCGCACCACGTTTGGGCCTGGCCGCCCGCCTTGATCAACGCGTCGGGCTTCACCTCGTCCACGTAGAAGTTTTTGTGGTATTCGATGTCGGCGTTGGCCACGCCGAAGCTCGCGGCCAGACATGCCGCCACGGCGAGTACCATGATTGCCGGCGGCCAAGGACGGTCCAAGTACTTGCTGCTGGCCGATCGGACCAACCGTCCGTCATTGCACATGATGCTCCTCCTACCTGTGTTTCAGACTCAAGAGCTACGCGGTCCGTGCCCACTCGGCGAGTGGCAAAGGCGGTGACAGCCAGTTGCTATGTGCGCAGCGCCAACCGTCGGCCCCTGGCCGGCCTTGCCAAGCGGCGCTTGTGGGCGCCACGAACGACGCCCCCGTCGCGCACGCGTTACCTTGTGGAACTGAACGCCCCGGCTGCTCGCACCCCCTCACGCGCTCGCCGGCTGGAGCTACAACCGACCGCTCGGGCACTCGCCCTAATCAAGCAAGCTCGAGAAATGAATTCCTGATTGAATAATGCCACGCATGGGGGCCAGCGTCGAGTTTTTTCCTCGGCCAGCCCCGTTTTCCCTGGGCGTGCAACGGGCGGCCAGCGATCCGGGAGCGCGTCGCCGCCGGTGGGGACGCCAGGACAGCGCGTCCGGCGAACAAACACGGACGGCTGACCCGGCTTTCGCCGGGTCAGCCGTCGGGTAGTGCTTACCGTTCGCTACGGCCGACGCGGGGGTCGGCCGCTACATCAGACTCAAGCCGGCCTTACACCAAGCCCTGATCCATCATCGCGTTCGCCACCTTCAGGAAGCCCGCGATGTTCGCGCCATTCACGTAGTTGCCCGGCGTGCCGTACTTCTCGGCCGTCGACCGGCAGTTCTCGTGAATGTTGATCATGATGCCGTGCAGGCGCTGATCGACCTCCTCGCGGGTCCAGCCCAGGCGCATCGCGTTCTGCGACATCTCCAGGCCGCTGGTGGCGACGCC
>PMMM01000071.1 GCA_003162245.1 Phycisphaerales bacterium | reverse complement strand
GTCCGGCCTGCTTCAGACAGTAGACGAAGGCCTGGTGTCCGCGTTGCACGAGGCCGCGCGCGAGGTGCCGCACGACGCATTCGGCGCCGCCGTGCGCCAGGTCGTCGATGAGGAGCGCGACTTTCATCGGGGCTCCGGGGTTTCGCTCACTCGCCGGTCGCGGCGGGAAGTACTCGTCTGCGTCGCGGACGGGGCGGCGGGGAGGGCGTCTCGGTCGGTGCGGCCGGCGAGGTTTCGGGAAGCGCCGCCGTTTCGGCCTGATGTTCGGCGGCCATGTACTTGCTCACGTTGTGGAGGCACATGCCGAAGCCCATGAGGAGCCAGAAGTCCTCGCTGAAGAGGCGCGTCGTGAAGAGGGCGCAGCCGAGATAGCCGAGCAGGGCGGCGCGGATGGCGGTCGCGTGCCAGCCGAGGTGGAAGCGTGCTTGCCAGCGGTAGTAGTGCAGATCGGCGTGTGCCGGGAGGTCGCGGGCGGTTCGGCGAACGCGTCCGATCTGGTAGAGCACGGCGGCGATGGTGGCCAGGAAGACCAGCAGCCCCGGCCAGCCGAGCTCGGCGAGGCAGGCCATCACGGTGCTGTGCGCGCCGCGGAGGATGGTGAGGCCGGGCACGTAGTCCATCACGACGTGGTGAAAGTTGCCGAGGCCGATTCCGAACGGGTGGTCGGAGGCCATCTGGAGGGCGGCCTTCCAGTAGGTCAGCCGGCCGACGGCGGAGTTGTCTTGTTGGAAGTCGGCGACGGTGGCCATCCGGTTCCACCAGCCGGGGTCGGCGAGATGACCCGCCAGCAGCGTGCCCGCGACGACCGCCGCGAGGCCCTTGAGGCGATAGCCGCGCGGCAGCGCGAGCACGCAGGAGTAGGTGACGAGCGCGAGGCCGGCGAGCGCGTTCCGCGTGCGCGTCATGATGAGCATGTTGACGGCCAAGGCGCCGGTGAGCAGGGCGAGAATACGTCCGAGCCAGGAGCGGGACATGAAAAAGGCCGCGCCGATGAGAGGCAGCGTGGCGACCAGGTGGACGGCCAGGTCGCTGGACTCCGCGAAGTCGGGGCCGCCGAGGCCGGACGAAAGGCGGCCCTCCTCGAGGATGCCGACGCCGCCGTGGGCCTCATAGCCCAGGTACAGCACGCCGATGAGCCAACTGTAGAGGACCGCGTGATACTGGGCCGGCGTACGCACGCAACGGATCAGGATGAAGAGGAAGATGAGGATCTTGACGAACTTCTCGGCCTGGTACTCGCCGCGCTCGGTCAGGTCCACGCCCCAGGCCAGGCTGCCCAGCGCAATCAGGCCCAGGAGCAGCGCCAGGCAGTACGGCCAGGGGAATTGACGGGCGCCGTGCTGCAGGCGGGGTTGGCGCACCAACATGCCGACGGCGGTGGCTAGCGCGACGGTAAAAGACATGCGCGTTCCGAGGCCCTGGATCGCAGGGCCCCACCACTGCGTTTCCGGGTTGAGGTGGTACACGAAGATGTAGAGCGCGACGCCGGCGACCGGGTTGAAGATCGCGGCGCAGATTCCGGCCAGGTAGAGAATCATGAACAGGGTGGCCGTCAGCGGCATAGGGCCTCCTGCTCTGCGATCGGGCCGGGTTGCCGCGGCCACGCACGCGGCGCGGCCGGGGCCTCCGCTGACCGGCAGTACGTAGCGGCTCGGCCGTATCGCGCGGCGGACGCGAGGATGTCGAGAAAACGCCGGCCAGCAGCGGCCCAGCGGTGCGCATGCCGAACCCAGGCGTGACCGCGCGCGGCAATCGCGCGGGCGAATGTGGGGCTGTGCAGCAGGCGATCCACCTGGGCGACCCACATCTGCGGACTGTCGGCGGTCAGCACGTCGAGGCCGGGGCGAGCGCTAAGACCGGCCAGGGCCCGCGGAGTCGCCACGACGGGACGGCTCATGGCGCAGGCCTCGAGTATCTTGTTCTTCAGGCCGCCACCCTGGCGGACGGGGACGACGACGACCTCGGCCTGCGTCAGACAGGGCCGCACGTCGGGCACGTCCGCGATGACCCGGATGCCCGGCAGGCCGTCGAGCGCTCGCACGGCAGGCGCCGGGTGGCGGCCGATGATGAGCAGCCATCGCGCGCGCCCGCGGGGGTGAATGCCCGGCCAGGCGGTGCGGACGAAATGCACGATGCCGTCGATGTTCGGCGCGAAGTCCAGGGCGCCGACGAACGCGACCGTGCCGGGGACGGGGGCAGCGTCCGTTGGTTGGAAGTACTCCAGGTCCACGCCGTTTTGGACAACCTCGATCCGCGCCGCGGGGGCCCAGCGGCGGGCGTAGGCGGCGTCGATGATGGATACGAAGATCGTGGCGGCGGCCCGCCGCGCGACATGGCACTCGTAGGCCGCGTACAACGCCGCATGGCGCAGGGCCGTCGCCCGGGCGCGCCAACCGACGTGCTCGGCGGCGCGGAGCGTGCCGAGGACCAGCTCGTCCTGCGGGTTCCATACGACCGGCACGCGGCAGTAGGGTGCGTATTGGCCGGAAACCGCGCCGTTGAGCAGCACGACATCAAAACGCGCCGCGTGCGCCTCGCGCTCCAACCACGCGGCGAGCGAAGCGCGCCAGCCGAAGTGGCGCCGGGCCAGGCAGGGGGCGAGGCCAGCGCGGCGAACGCCCGGCGTGGGTCGGTTTAATCCAAGCGAGTTCGGGATGACTTCAACGGCGATGTCCGCGGGGAGGTGCGCGCGGTGTTGAGGTTCGCCCGGCAGCGCCAGCGTGACGTCAGCGTGGCAGGCCAACTCCCGCAGGACGTGGTGGAGGTGCAGGCGCGCGCCGCTGTCGAGGGGCCACGGCTCGTCGGTCGCGACCGCCAGGATGCGCAGAGGTTGGCACGCGAGCGCATTCACGTTGCGACCTCCAGCAGCGGCAGGGGCTGGCACGACAGCGTGGCCGCGTGGCTGGCGCGCTCGCGCGCTGGATCGTCGGCCCAGCGTTCGACGGCCGCGAGCACGCGGTCGACGGCGATGTCCTCCATGCAGGTCTGCAGTTTGTCGCAACGGCGCCGGTAGCACGGGGAGCAGGAAAGACCGGTGACGATCCTCTCGCCGCGGCCGTAGAGGTCGATTTCGTGGGCGCAGGTCGGGCCGAAGAGGGCGATGCAGGGCACCTCGCCGGCGACCGCGACGTGCAAGGCCAGCGTGTCTCCGGTGACGACGACCTGGCAGTGCTGGAGCAGGGCGGCGAATTCCAGCTCGCTGTGATCGCAGCCGGTATGCAGGACGCCGGGGCACGCCGCGGCGATCTGCTCGTTGATCGCGCGCTCGTCGGGGCCGCCCAAGAGGGCGACACGCCAGTGGGAGGGTGAAGCTCCTGCCGAGCCGTGGCGGTGCCGGACGAGGCGCGTGGCGAGCTCAACATACCGGTCCGCGGGCCAGTTCTTATGGGCAAAGACGCGTCCGGCTCCCGTGTTCAGGCCGATTACGATGGCCGACGGGGCGACGCCCAGACGCCGCCAACAATCGGCGGCGTGCTGTCGCTCGAGCTCGCCAGGGTACAAGCGGTAACGTTGCCCGCGGTACGTCAGTCCGCACGCCTCGTAGATGAGCTGCGGGTACGTCTTGCGGCTGCGCCGGAACTTGAGATCGTCGTCGAGGCCGAGCCGGAAGTAGTAGTCGCATTCGGGATTGAGCGGGTAGGGTGCCCCGAACAGGCTCAGGCCGATGCCGCGTTTTTCAGGCGCGTTGATCCGCATCGCCAGGCCGGCCGGCGCGGGCTCCTTGTCCAGGCTCAGGCACAGATCAAAGCGCTCGTGCTCGAGATGACTCAGCGTCTCCGCGTCGAGTGGCAGACGACGGTCGACCAGCGGGTGGTTCGCCAGCACGCGCACGCCGCTCGGACGGCTGACCCAAGTGATCTGGCTGTGCGGCCAGAGTTGCTTGAGCCCAGGGAGCAGGGCGGCGGTGCGGATGACGTCGCCGAGCGCGGCGAGCTTGATGAGCAGGATGCGGTGCCCCAGCGGTTCGTACGCGTGGCAGTTTGCGGGGCAGACCCCCGGCACGCCCGCCGCGCAGGGCCGATCGCCGCGGTAGTTTCGGCAATCGAGCTTCAGGCGGAGCGCGCCTGTCGTGTCCACTGACGTGGCGCTCTCTGCCGATCGCGGCCCGGATTCCGGGATGGGAGGGTTCACCGCGGGCAGCCCTCCAGCGCGGCGGCCGCCGGCGCGACGGATTTCGAGGCGGTTCCACGCAGGCATTGCTCATACGTCGCACAGATCGCTTCCGCCGTTCGCTCCCAACTGAAGCGGGCCAGTTGCTTGTAGCCGCGCGGCACGAGGTGGGCAGCGGTCGGCGGGTTCAGCAGCCGGGCAATGCCCGCGGCGATGCTGTCGGGGTCTTCCGGGTCGCAATACACGGCGGCGTTGCCGGCCACTTCGGGCATGCTGTCCAGGTTCGAGGTGAGCACCGGCACGCCGCAGGCAAACGCATCGAGGATCGGGAGGCCGAAGCCCTCGCCGCGGCTGGGCATGAGCAGGCCGCTGGCGCCGCGCAGCAGGGCCGGCAGGTCGCGGTAGGGGACGAAGCCGAGCACGCGGCACCGGTCGGCAAGGCCGAGCCGCTGTGCTTCGCGCGCGAGCTCGTCCCGCACGGTCGCCGGCTCGCACCCGGCCAGGACGACCTGGAAGTCCTCGCGGACGTGCAGCGGGACACGGGCGAAACCGCGCAGGACGCCAAGCGCGTTCTTGCGTGGCGTACCTCCGGAGAAGCTCAGCAGCCAGCGCTGGCCGAGCCCGTAGGTATCGCGCAGCCGCTGCCGGCGACGCGGACAGAAACCCTGGCGCGCCTCGGCGGCGATGCGGTCGTCCGGAGCCCAGGGGATGACGATCATGCGGTCGAGTGGAACGTCGAGTCGCTGATGGAGGGCGTCGCGCGTCGCACTGGATGGCGTGATGATGCGGGCGGCGTGTGTGACGGCGCGCCCCACGCCGCGCTCGAAGGCGAGCATCTGCTCGGTCGAGGCTTCGCCGGGGACGAGCAGCGGGATGAGGTCGTGAATTGTGGCGACGAACGGGGCGGGGCACCACTTGGGGGCCGTGTTGGCCGGGAAGTGCATCAGGTCGGGCCGGTCGTGCCGGATAGCCAAGGGCAGCCGCACCTGGAGCCAGGCGTCGAAGCGGTCGCCGGGCATGTCGATTCGGCGGAGGCGGACGTTGGGATGGCGCCAGGGCGGATCGTGGGGGGCGGTGTCGTCGTCGAGCGGGTGCTGGTGGTAGAGCAGGAATTCCCAGTCGGGCCGGAGGCGCGGGATGAGCCGGTACGCGTCGAGCAGGTTGCGCCCGGTGCCGCGGGGCCGGGGCAGGGTCATGCTGCGGGCATCAAGACCAATCCGTACCACGATAGACCGCGCGCTGGAGGTCCGAGATGGCGCGACCGCCTTGCGGCGGCCGGGAACGCCCCATGCCGTCGGCGCGCAGCCATGCCCGTCCTCAGCTTTCCAGCCTTATCGGTAGCCCGGGCACGTCCCCTGACCGCGACGGCGCGGCAGGTCTTGCGCGTCCCGGCGGGTAGACCGCGTTCCAGGCGCGCCGCGTCACGAGCCAGCTCGCCAACACGAGCAGCGGGGCGGTCGTGTCGGCCCCGTGGTCCCTGAAGTACGCATGGCTCATCTCCACGACGGCGGCCAGCGTGCCGAGCAGGAACAGCGCGAGCAAGGGCCGGCGGCCGTGCATCAGGCCGAGGCACGCGAAGGTGATGAAGGCGTAGAGTCCGCACTGCTGGAGGAGGTCCACCAGCATGACGCCGAAGGACACGCGGAAGTGTGCGCGGAAGGGCATCCAATCGAAGAGCGGCTCGGGGCGCAACACGCCGTGGCGCACGTCGCCGACCACGCTCCACAGCATCACGCAGATCAGCGTGCCCAGCAGAATCGTCAGCGGCCAGCGGCGCTGGGGGCCCGCCGCCGCCGGCTGCGCCTCGGACACGGTCGGCCGCGGCGCGCGCTGCTCCGGTGCGGGGCCAAGCGCCGCCGTGTGAAAAAGCGTGACGGCCAGCAGCGCGCCCGTAGCGCCCCCGGCCGTCGCGATCAAGGCTTGCGCCAAGCTGGAGACGTGCCCGGCGAGCGCGGCCTGGACGAGTTCCAGCAGCGTGGCAAAGGCCGCCATTCCGACGACCGCGCGGCGCAGCGCGCGGCAGCGATCGTAGCCGAGCGCGCGGCCCTCCCCGGCCGCGAGAAACCCCAGTCCCGCGAAGGCGGCGAACCGGCCGAAGCACCACGGGTCGCCCAGCGCGAGCGGCCCATCCAGGCCCAGGATCATCGTCGGGCGCCGCAGCCCCCAGGGCATCGTCATCAGCACGAAGGTGCTGCCAAGTGCTAGCCATGAGGCGACCGACCATACCTGCCGCCGGTCGCGAACGCGGAGGAAGACGACCGCGTGCACGTGCCGTAGCAGCCGCTGGAACGGCGCGGCGACGAGCGCGCCGCCGAGCGCCGCCACGCTGTTGACGTAGACGTCGGTGAGGCTGGACGAGCGGACGGGCATGAACTGCTGGAGCAATTCGGTGACGTAGCTGAGCAGCACCGAGGCGCCCCAGGCCCACAGCAGGTCGCGCCAGCCGGCGCGGCCGCGGCGGCGCAGCAGCAGCCGGAAGGCGACGCCGACCGGCAGGTAGACGGCTAGGTTGGTGACGACGTCGTTCAGGTCGCTGGGGCGCTGCTCCGGCAGCCAGCGCCAGGCGGCGGTTGGCTGCAGCCAGGGTTCGCGGTCGGAGGCGATCGGCCCCAACGTGCCATAGACGATCATGAGCAGGGAAGCGACGCACAGCCAGCGCTGCGCGGCGCGCGTGAGAATGGGCGGTTTTACGAGGTTTCCAGCGCAAGTGCGCGGGTCGCCTGCGCGGTCACCGGAACGGCGTGGCAAGCTGGCCGGCGGCATGGCCTCGTGTCCCTCGCAGATCGCAAACCGGCGCGCAGCCCGCGCCCGGTCACGCGTACCCCCGATTCTAGGATTCAAAACGCGGGGCCGGCCGGCCAGGATTGTCGCGCGTTAACGGAACGCGGGTCACGAGGCTTGATCGTGCGAGGGTTTTACAGGACGTGCCGACCGGGAGTACGGCGGCTACGGCTCTGTGATTGGTTTCTCGTGTCGAGCAGCCCTAGCGCCGGCTGCGAACCCACCACCGCTCGGCCAGCGGCTGTTGCCAACGGTGCGGCTGCGTGGTGGGCGGTGAAGAGTCGAGGTGGATCATCTCGCGCAGGCAAGCCAGGGCGTGTCCCTCGAATGCACGCTGCGCCTGGTACTGCGCGTCGGTGCGGCGGTGGTCGCCGCGCTGGCGGTCGGGCGCGACTTCCCGGCCCTTCTCGTTGAGGATGGTGGACGACGCGTGGAGAGTTGCGAGTGGCTGTGCGGACGCGGTGTCGTACATCACGCCGAGCACCTGGGCGGAGTTGGGTCCCACGCGGTTTGGCACGTAGACCAGTAACAGCGGCGCGCCCAGCCGTTGGGCCCCTGCACAGAGCAGCGCGGTGCTGGCTTCTTCCGGGCGTACATTGAGCGGGCGGAGGAAGATGACGTCGCGGATTGCGTTGACGCCGCGCACCTGCTCGGTCCAGCAGGCCTCCTCCGCGGGGAGGGGGTTCTGGAGCACGAGTTGTTGGTCGTTTTCGGGGCCTTGCGGTCGAAACTCGGCGATGGCGAGCGGGCAGGCGAAGCGTCCCGCGGTGTGCACGTCGGCTAGCAGGCAGTAGCTGTTGTCGGGCGGCTGCAGTCCCGGCGCGAGCCGCGCGAGGTCGAGCGGCGGCTCGTAGACTGCGGGCGGCCGGCCGTGGCAGCCGAGGCAAACGAGCGATGCGATGAGCGACAAACTGAGGTTGGTGACACGTCCCAGCATGGGCGCGCTCCGCAGTCTTTCCCAGCGGTGTTATCGGGTCCGTCGGGGGCGAACATGCGTAAGCTTTTTTGCAGTTTGTCGGCGTGGCCGGCCATCTTATGGCCGCGCCGACCGCAGCCGATACTTACCCCGGCATTTGGCATTCACGAGCGTACCGTCGCATGGAGAGCACCGTCGTCACAGCGACACAGTCCCGGTCTACGACCGGACCGGCCGGGCGTGTCCACCGGCATTCGCTTCCGCGTCCGCGGAACGCCGGGCGGCCGCGCCTGCGACGGCTCCTGCTGTCGATGTCCCCGACCAGTTGGGTTTGCCTGGACATTCTCATTATCGGGCTGGCGACGCTGGCCGCCCAAACGGCGCTCCTGCTCACCGCGCACGGCTACGGTTGGATCGCTAATCCGTGGCTCGCGAGCACGGCGTTCTGCGTCAGCATCACGCTGGCGGGCATCGTGTTCGGGCTCTACGAGCGGCCCACGCTGCTGTCGCGCGGGCGGATCGTCTTTCGCTCGGTGATGTCGCTGGCGCTTGGCGTCGTGCTGGCGTTCGCGTGCCTGTCGCTGCTGTTCTACGCGCACGCGAGCCGCTGGGTCGGCGTCTCGGTGGGGCTGACGTACCTGGCGTTGGCCGTCCCGTTGCGCCTGCTGGCCCACGAGGTCGTAACCAGCAGCCGGGTGCGCCTGCTCTGCGTCGGTACTGGCGAGTCCATTCGCCGGCTGGTGGGGATCCTGGGGAACATTCACAACCGGGAATACCACGTGGTCGGGCATGTCCGCGCGAGCCGCGAGGTGGAGTGGCCACCTGCCTGGGCGGCGCGGGCACCGCGCGCGTCGGGGTTCCGCAGCGCCGCCGACGACCAGTTCGCCGAGGACTGTCCGTGCCTGGGCGGGCTGGCGGACGTGGCCGCCCTGGTGGCGGACCGGGCCGTGGATGAGATCGTCGTCGCGCCGGAGTTGGCCGTCCATCCCGCAGTGGGGCAGGTCATGGCGGCCTGTCTCGAAGGCCGCTGCCGCGTCACCGACCAGCCCACCTTCGTCGAGAAGCTGCTGGGCGAAGTGCCGGCCGAGAGCATTACCGCCGCCTGGTTCCTGCGGGCCGACGTGCAAAATCACGGGAGCTACGAGGCGGCGAAGCGGATCATGGACCTGCTGGTGGCGGCCTGCGGCCTGCTGGCGACGCTGCCGCTGTGGCCGCTGATCGCGCTGGCGATCTGGCTGGACAGCCGCGGGACGCTGTTCTTCAAGCAGGCGCGCGCCGGCCAGCACGGCCGGTGCTTCACGATCTACAAGTTCCGCACGATGCGCCCGGACGCCGAGCGGGACGGGGCGCGGTGGGCGCAGCGGCACGATACGCGCGTCACGCGCGTCGGGCGCTTCCTGCGGCACACGCGGCTGGACGAGTTGCCGCAACTGCTCAACGTCCTGCGCGGCGACATGGCGCTGGTGGGCCCGCGTCCGGAGCGCCCCGAGTTCGTGCGTAACCTGGAGCAGTTGCTGCCGCACTATCGCTTGCGCCACCTGGTCAAGCCGGGGGTGACGGGCTGGGCGCAGATCCACTATGGTTATGGCGCGAGCGTGGCGGACGCGCACCGCAAGCTGTGCTATGACCTGTACTACCTGAAGCACCGCTCGCTGGACCTGGACCTGGCGATCCTCATCCGCACGTTCGGCACGTTTCTGCTGGGGGCGCACTAGCGCTGCGTGTGAGCCAGCAGCTCGCTCGCGGGCTCGCGCGGAGCTGCGGCGACGTCGACCGGAAGCGGTTCGACGCTCACCTGCGGGATCGGCAGCAGGACGGTCGCCGGCCCGCGCGACTGGCAGAAGGTCCACTCGGTGGCCGCGGACAGCCCGGCCTCGACTTCGAGCGCGACCGCGCATTCGACGTAGTCGATGAAACGCCGGCCGGCCTCCGCCAGCATCACGTCGAGGTAGTAGCGCCCGGGGACCAGGTGCGGCAGATCCAGAAGCAGACGTGCGGCGTGACGGCCGCGCGGCAGCTCGCGCGCCGCGCGCGGCGACACGTCGGCGGGCCCCCACAGGACAGGCCGCTGGTCCTGGTCGCGGATGAGGACCTCGAATACCAGGGCGGTATCCCGCTCCGCCTGCACTACGAGGCACAATACCGCCGGCGCGCCGTTGCGTACCGTCGCGACCTTGTGACCATTCTGCTCCAGCCACACTTCGGCCACCCAGCATTCGTCGGCGATTGCCGGAGCCTGGGCGCGGGCGAACGTGGCCTGGGGGTTCGCGGGCGTCCCGCAGTAGCTCTCAATCACGCGGCCCACGTCGCCAATCTGCGTGATCCGCCCCTGCTCCATAAGTAGCGCGCGGCGGCAGAGCTGCCGCACGGCCACCATGTTGTGGCTCACGAAGAGGATCGTGCGACCGTTCCGCGCGCTGGCCGCGATCTTCGCAAGGCACTTCTTCTGAAATGCGGCGTCGCCGACGGCGAGCACCTCGTCCACGATCAGCACCTCGGGGTCAAGGTGCGCCGCGACCGCGAACGCGAGCCGCACGTACATGCCGCTGGAGTAGCGTTTCACGGGCACGTCGAGGAAGCGCTCGGTCTCGGCGAAGGCGACAATCTCGTCGAACTTGCGCCGAACCTCGTGCCGCGTCATCCCCAGGATGGCCCCGTTGAGGTAGATGTTCTCGCGCCCGGTCAGCTCGGGGTGAAAGCCGGTGCCGACTTCGAGCAGCGTGCCGATGCGGCCGGCGACGAGCGCCCGGCCGGTGGTCGGGGTGACGACGCGCGACAAGATTTTCAGGAGCGTGCTCTTGCCGGAACCGGACGGGCCGAGCAGCGCGACGAGTTCGCC
>PMMM01000068.1 GCA_003162245.1 Phycisphaerales bacterium | reverse complement strand
AGCCCGTCCCGGCTGCGCCCGCGGGCCACGCCGCGGCGGCCCCCGCGGCGCATGGCGAATCGCAGGGCGAAGAGGCCAAGCCGGCGCTGCTGCAGTACGACCCGGGCGCCGCGGTTTGGTCGATCATCATCTTCGTGCTGCTGCTGGTCCTGCTGCGGACCACGGCGTGGAAGCCGCTGCTGCGCGTGCTCCAGGAGCGTGAGGAGTTCATCGCGACGTCCATCGCCGAGGCGAAGCGCGAGCGGGAGCAGGCGGCCAAGCTGCTGGCGGATTATCAGGCGCAGCTCGACCGGGCCCGCGTCGAGGCCGGCGTGCTCGTCGAGGAAGGCCGCCGGGATGCCGACGCGGCGCGGCAGCGGATCCTCGAGCAGGCCCGGCAGGACACGGCGGAGCTGACCGAGCGGGCCCGCAAGGACATCCAGCTCGCGAGCGACGCGGCGATCAAGGACCTGTACGACCGGACGGCGGAACTGGCGACCGACGTGGCCGGACGCGTGCTGCGGAAGCAGCTCACGCCGGCCGACCACACGCGGCTGGTAGCGGAGTCGATCGCCGAGATCCGCGCCGGCGGCAAGGCGAAGCTGAACTGACGGCGGAGCGCGCATGGCCGAGTCGCTCGACAAGCAACTGGAGATCGCCG
The DNA here is from genome assembly GCA_003162245.1 of Phycisphaerales bacterium. Classification (GTDB taxonomy): domain Bacteria; phylum Planctomycetota; class Phycisphaerae; order UBA1845; family Fen-1342; genus Fen-1342. The sequence goes on along the minus strand of PMMM01000068.1, from coordinate 12,323 downwards.
ACATCTACGCCGCGGCGCTATTCGAGTTGGCCCGCGCGGCGAATGCGGTGGAGGCGGTTCGCCGCGAGGTGGAAGAGCTGGCCCGCCTGGAGCAGACGGACCCCGGCTTCGCGGCGTTCCTGGGCTTCAACGCGATCGACGTGGGGGATCGCCGGAGCAGCCTGGAGCGGATGTTCCGCGGCAAGCTCAGCGACGTCGTGGTGGATACGCTCCAGGTCATGAACGGCCACGGGCGCGTCCATTTGCTGGAGGCGCTGGCGCGGTCCTTTGCAGTGCGCCAGGAGCGCGCGGCCGGCCAGGTCGAGGTGACGGTAACCAGCGCGGTGGAGCTGACGAGCCAGCAGAAGACGGAAGTCGAGGCGCTGGCGGCGGAGCTGTCGGGCAAACGGCCGCTGCTGACGTGCCGCGTCGATCCGGAGGTTGTCGGCGGGCTGAGCGTGGAGATCGGCGGTTACCGGTTCGACTACTCGCTGCGCCGGCAATTGCAGATGGCGCGGACACAGTTGCTGGAGCGGAGCGAGCGCGGACTTGCGCTCGGCGCGGCGAACGGATAGCGAGTGGCGGGGCGCCACCGCAGGCCAGGCCGATGGCTGACGGCTGAGAGCTGAAAGCTGAGAGCTACCCATGAAGTTTAAAGCAGACGAAATCGCGACCGTCATCAAGCAGGAAATCAGCCAGTACCGCACCGCGCTGGACGCGACCGAGATCGGGCGGGTGCTCGAAGTCGGCGACGGCGTCGCCCGCATCTACGGGCTGTCCAAGGCGATGGCCAGCGAAATGCTCCAGTTCGCCAGCGGCGCGACCGGCCTGGTCTTCAACCTCGAAGAGAGCTCGGTCGGCGCCGTCGTGCTCGGCGAGTACTTCGACATCAAGGAAGGCGAGGAAGTCCGCACGACCGGCCGGCTGCTGAGCGTGCCCGTCGGCGAGGCGCTCGTCGGCCGCGTGGTCGATCCGCTGGCGCGGCCGCTGGACGGCAAGGGGCCGATCCAATCGCCGCACCGCCGGCCGCTGGAGGTCATCGCCCCTGGGATTGCGGGCCGGCAGCCGGTGAAGGAGCCGCTGCAGACGGGCGTCAAGGCGATCGACAGCATGATTCCGATCGGGCGGGGGCAGCGAGAGCTGATCATCGGCGACCGCAAGACCGGCAAGACCGCGATCGCGATCGACACGATCCTGAACCAGAAGGGCGGCGACGTCATTTGCGTGTACGTCGCGATCGGCCAGAAGGAATCGACGGTCGCCGGCATCGTCGAGACGCTCCGCAAGCACGGGGCGATGGACTACACGATCGTCGTCACGGCGGGCGCGTCGGACTCCGCGCCGCTGCAGTACATCGCGCCGTACGCCGGCTGCACGATGGCCGAGTTCTTCATGTACGAGCAGGGGCGGCACACGCTGTGCATCTACGACGATTTGTCGAAGCAGGCGCAGGCGTATCGCCAACTCTCGCTGCTGCTGCGCCGGCCGCCAGGGCGCGAGGCGTACCCGGGCGACGTGTTCTACTTGCACAGCCGGTTGCTGGAGCGGGCGTGCAAGCTGGCGGAGCAGCGGATCATCGTGCGGAAGGGCACGGCGGCGAACATCGAGCAGGGCGTCAACGGCAAGGTGTACCTGGGCCGGCAGGACGAGCACGCGATTCAGCATGATCTCGCGGCGCTGCCCGACAAGGACCAGCACGAGATTCGCAAGCTGACGACGTCGGGCGGCAGCCTGACGGCGCTGCCGGTCATCGAGACGCTCGAAGGCGAGGTGTCCGCGTACATCCCGACCAACGTGATNNAACGTGATTTCGATCACCGACGGACAGATTTACCTGGAGCCGGACCTGTTCTTCGCCGGCGTGCGGCCCGCGGTCAACGTCGGCATCTCGGTCAGCCGCGTGGGCGGCAACGCGCAGGTGCCGGCGATGAAGAAGATCGCGGGCTCGCTGCGGCTCGATCTGGCGGCGTTCCGCGAGCTCGAGGCGTTCGCGCAGCTCGGCACGGAACTCGATCCGGCGACGCAGCGGCAACTCGACCGCGGCCGGCGGATGGTCGAGCTGCTCAAGCAGCCGCAGTACCAGCCGATGGACGTGTGGGACCAGATTCTGTCGATCCATGCGGGCGTGCGGGGGTTCCTGGACGACGTTCCGCTGGCGCAGGTGCGGGCGTTCGAGGAGGAGCTGCTGAAGCACTACCGCGACGAGCATCCGGACGTGCGGGCGCAGCTCATCAAGGAGCGGCAGCTCACCGACGCGCTCGATGCGAAGCTCAAGGAGATCGTGGCGAATTTCAAGCGGCGGTTTGTGGAAACCAAGAAGTAACGAATAGCGAGTCAAGAGTAACGCGTTTCGTCCTCACTCGTTACTCGCCGCTCGCGACTCTGGACTCGGTAGAAGATGGCCAAAGCACGCGTCATCGTGAAACGCCGGCGGGCCGTGCGGAACATCCGCAAGATCACGGCGACGATGCAGCTCATCGCGACCGCGCGCTTTCAGAAGTGCATGCAGCGGGCGGTCGCGTCCCGGCCCTACACCCAGAAGATCGGGGAGCTGATTGAGACCCTCGCCGGCCAGCAGACCATCGAGCACCCGCTGCTCAAACCCAACGCGGCGCCTGGCCGCAGCATCCTGCTCGTCATCAGCTCCAATCGCGGCCTGTGCGGGGCGTACAACGCCTCCGTGCTCCGGCGGATGATCGAGCGCCGCAAGGAGCTCTCCGGCGCAGGGATCGCGACGGCGATGGAAGTGGTCGGCAAGAAGGGGATCAACTACCTGCATTTTCTGGGCCTGGAGGTCGCGCAGCGGATCACGGACGTCGAGGACCGCATCGCGTTCGCCCGCGTGGCCGAGATGGCCGAGCGGTACATGCGGCTATACGAGCAAAACGAAGTCGCCCGCGTGGACGTGGTGTACATGCAGTTCCACTCGGTGGGCGTGCAGCGGCCGCAAGCGCTGCAGCTTCTGCCGATCGAGCCGCCACGGGCCAGCGGCGAGCCTGCGCGGGCGCCGGTGCAGTTTGAGTTTTCGCCGCCGCCGGCCGAGCTGCTGTCGCGGCTGATTCCGGAGGCGGTGAAGATCCGGCTGTTCCAGTGTTTCAACGACGCGATCGTCAGCGAGCAGGTCTCGCGGATGGTCGCAATGAAAGCGGCGACAGACGCCGCCGGCGACATGATCAAGCTGCTGACGCGCCAGTACAACCGCGCGCGGCAATCGCAGATTACGACCGAATTGGCAGACATCGTCGGCGGCGCAAACGCGGTCCAGTGACCGCCGGACTGTTGACTCAGCACTTGGTGCTCCATGGCGAAGAACGGCGAGAATTTCGGAAAAATCGTCCAGGTCATCGGCTCCACGCTCGATGCGGAGTTCGAGCCGCAGCATCTGCCGCGGATTTACAACGCGCTCAAGGTGAACGTCAAACGGCCGGTCGGCGAAAAGACCGTCGAAGAGGTGCTGTGGTGCGAGGTCGCGCAGCACCTCGGCGGCAGCAAGGTCCGCGCCATCGCGCTCGGCTCCACCGACGGCCTGATGCGTGGCATGCCGGTCCTTGACACCGGGCAGTCGATCTCGGTGCCGGTCGGACCGTGCACGCTCGGCCGCGTCTTCAACTTGGTGGGCGAGCCGATCGACGGCCGCGGCCCAGTCGATGCGAAGCAGTGGATGCCCATCCACCGCGAGCCGCCGGAGTTCGTCGACCTGACGCCCAAGACGGAACAGTTCGAGACGGGCATCAAGGTCATCGACCTGCTGGTGCCGTTCGTCCGCGGCGGGAAGATCGGGCTGTTCGGCGGGGCGGGACTGGGCAAAACGGTCGTTATCCAGGAGCTGATCGCCCGCATCGCGACGCAGCACGGCGGGTTCTCCGTGTTCGCCGGCGTCGGCGAGCGGACGCGCGAGGGGAACGATCTGTGGCTGGAGATGCAGGAGGCGAAGATCGGTCAGACCGGCAAGTCGGTCATCGACCAGACGGCGATGGTCTTCGGGCAGATGAACGAGCCGCCGGGTTCGCGCCTGCGGGCAGGGCTCAGCGCGCTGACGATGGCGGAGTATTTCCGCGATCAGTCGGGGGCGGACACGCTGTTGTTCGTCGACAACATATTCCGTTTCTCGCAGGCGGGGTCGGAGGTGTCGGCGCTGCTGGGGCGGATGCCGTCGGCGGTTGGGTATCAGCCGACGCTGAGCACCGAGATGGGCGAGCTGCAAGAGCGCATCACGTCGACGCGGCAGGGGGCGGTGACGTCCGTACAGGCGATCTACGTGCCGGCGGATGACCTGACCGACCCGGCGCCCGCGACCACGTTCACGCACCTCGACGCGTTCATCGTGCTCGAACGGTCGATCTCCGAGAAAGGCATTTACCCCGCGATCGACCCACTCGGGTCCAGCAGCCGGGCTCTCGACCCCGGCGTCGTGGGGGCGGAGCATTACGCGATCGCCCGGCGGGTGCAGGAAATCCTGCAGCGCTACCGCAGCCTGCAGGACATCATCGCGATCCTGGGCGTCGAGGAGTTGAGTGAGGAGGACAAGCTGATCGTCGCGCGGGCCCGCAAGATCGAGCGTTTCTTCAGCCAGCCGTTCTTCGTGGCCGAGACGTTCACCGGCTTTCCGGGGAACTACACGAAGAAGGAGGAGACGCTGCGGAGCTTCAAGGAGCTGTGCGAGGGCAAGTGGGATCACCTGCCCGAGCAGGCCTTCATGTACGTCGGCCCGATCGAGATGGCCGCGGAGAAGGCGGAGAAGCTCAAGGAGCAGACGTAACGCCGGCGGGCGGCGGCTACGAAACCTTATCTCCGGCGGCGGCGGGGCGGTCGGTCGTGAGGAGGATCACCTGCGAGTGGTCCGCGCTGGAGGCGGCGAGCAACATGCCCTTGCTTTCGAGGCCGCGCATCATGCGGGGGGCCAAATTCGCGACGACGACGATCTGCTTGCCCACGAGGGCCGCGGGCTCGTAGTGGCCGCGGATGCCCGCGACGAGCTGGCGTTTCTCCGCCCCCAGATCCACCTGGAGCACGATGAGCTTGTCGGCGTTGGGGTGTGCCTCGGCCTGCAAGATCGTACCGACGCGGAGGTCGAGCTTCAGGAAGTCGTCAAACGTGATGACGGCGGGCATTTCGGACATGGGTAATCTCCTGCTACGAAACGTCAGCGTGCGCCGAGGAACCGCGCGCGCATGAAGGCATCGTATTCCCGTTCGACGGTGTCGAGGTCCTCCGAGATGTAGGCGCGAAAGAGCGCTTCGCCGGGGCTGAACGTGTCGCGCTCCGACCAGATGTGGCCGGCCCGCACCTGCTGGTCCAGCTCGGGCCGGCCCAGCGCGGCCAGGAGGTGCTGAAAGTCCGCCGCGTACTTGCCCTTCTCCCCGTCCCGCAGAAACAGCATCAGCGCCCAGAGCTGGGCGTAGTACGTCGCCACGGACCGGCTGCTGCCCTCGATCACCTCGCCGGCGTGCGTCTGGAGCAGCTTGCGCAGCGGGTACAGGCGGTTCGAGATGAGCGCGTCGGCCAGATCATTGCGGCGGGCGGGGTTGTACCACGCGTCGAATTCCTTCAGGCCGTACGTGCTCCAGCGCTGCCCCTCGCACAGCACGGCGAGGCCCTCGTTGAGCCAGGCGGGTACGGTCGCGTTGACATGCGAATACAGATATTGGTGCCAGCCCTCGTGGGCGAAGAGCGGAAAGGTGATCTGGTGCGCGACGTACTGGATGACCGAGACGCCCTGCTCTGAGTACCCGCCGTTGCGGATCTGAAGGAACACGCGGGCCCGCGCGCCGGTGAAGCGCTTGGTGAAGGCGATCCATTGCCCGCGCGAGACGAACAGGTACACCTTCATCCGCTCTTCAGGCTCGCGTACCGGCGGTACGAGCTTTTCGTACTGCTGGAACGAACCTTCGACGAAGCCCGGCAGGGCCTCGATCAGCACCTTGTCCTTGAGCGTCGTGAAGATCTCGTAGTGCTCCGTCGTGATCTTCGTGCCGTCCGCGTTGCTGAACTTCCAGGGTTCGGTCTCGAATTGGACCTGGTTGCGGCGTTGATCCGCGACGCAGCCGGCTAGCAGACCCAGCAGAAGCACCGCGGCGGGCAGAGCTCGACCGGCGCGACGCGTGGATGCGAAACGAGCGCAGCACATTCAGACAAACTCCACGCCGCCATGACCGCGGCGGACCCGTCCGATCACGAGCGGTTGCTCGCCCGCGCGCTGGAGCATCTGCATGACGACCCGGACGGACCGCGGGTGAACCGCCAGGACAAAGCCGATGCCCATGTTGAAGACGCGGTACATCTCGGCCTCGGTCACGCCCAGGTGCTCCAGCAGCCCGAAGATGGGCGGGACAGGCCAGGCGCCGCGGCGCAGGACGGCCTCGCAGCCGTCCGGCAACATGCGCGGGATGTTGGCCGGCAGTCCGCCGCCGGTGATGTGTGCAAGCCCGGTGATCATCATTTGCTGCCGGTAATGGCGGAGCACGCGCAAGACCGGGCGGACGTAAATCCGCGTCGGCCGCAGCAACGTGTCGGCCAGCGGCTCGCCGAGCGCCCGCACGGGCTCGTCCAGCGGCAGGTAAGCCCGCTTGAGGAGGACCTTGCGGGCGAGCGCAAACCCGTTCGAATGCAGCCCGCTCGACGGCAGCCCAATCAGTTGGTCGCCGGGGGATACGAGCTCGCGTGCGATCATCCGCTGGCGTTCGACGACGCCGACGGCGAAGCCGGCCAGATCGAAGTGGCGCGGCCGGTACAGGTCGGGCATCTCGGCGGTCTCTCCGCCGAGCAGGGCACAGCCGGCCTGCTCGCAGCCCGTGGCGACGCCCGCAACGAGTTGGGCGACGAACTCGGGCTGGAGCTTGTGGACGGCGACGTAATCAAGGAAGAACAGCGGCTCGGCCCCGCAGCAGAGCAGGTCGTTGACGCTCATCGCGACCAAGTCGATGCCGATCGTGTCGTAGCGCCCGGCCTGGATTGCGACGAGCAGCTTGCTGCCAACGCCGTCGGTGCACCCGACGAGCACGGGGTCGCGATAGTTGCGGGCGAAGAGCCGTTCGTCGTAGTCGAGGCGAAAGAGCCCCGCGAAGGCGCCGTGGCTGGGCAGCACGCGGGGTCCGTACGTGCGGCGGACCAGCGGCGCGATGAGGTCCTCGAGCGCGTCGGCGGCTTCGAGGTCGACGCCGGCGTCGCGATACGTCACGTGTCCGTCGCGGGATGGAGCCGTGCTGCCGGTCACAAGCGCCCTCTTACCCGAAATCGCCGGGTTTCTCCACTGTCCGGGGCGGGACGGCGGCGCGCCGGGGTCCGCCGGATGCCGGCGCGCCGACCGCGGCCGGCGGGGTTGCGGGGGTGGCAGGGATTGTCTATACTGACGGGTCTATGGACAGGGAGACGCCCTATGTCGATTGACCGATCGCTCCGTTTGAAGAGCTCGCTGGAACGCCATCGCAACGTGCTGTCGCGCGCCGAGCGAGTTGCTCACCTTGTCGAGCAGGACCGTTGGGGCGACCGCACGAGCGCCTTGAATCTGCCCAAGATCGCGCACCGCAAGGCCAAGGCCGCGAAGAAGAAGCCCAAGGTCGAAGCGGCCGCGACCGCGGAAGCCGCCGCGGCGGCCCCGGGGGCGCCCGCTGCGGCACCTGCCGCCGCCGAGACCAAGACCAAGACCAAGTAGGCCCGCTGGTGCGTCGGGTTCCGGCGCTGCACGAGCTCGGCCGCGCGTGGTGGACGGCTCGTCAGCGAGGATGACGGGAATGTTCCCGCGGCGAACGAACAACTGGCTGCGTGTCGGAGCCGGGTTCGGCCTGGTGTTTCTCCTGGCCGCCCAGCAGAAGCTCTGGCCGTGGCTGGGGGGGCCGCCCAACCGGACCGCCGCACCGCGCCGGCTGCCGGCCGAGTCAGACAGCGATTGGGCCGCCCGCAAGCGGGCGGCGAAGCAACTACCGTACATCCTGCCGGACACGCCGGCACCTCGCTGGCCCGCCGCCTGGCATGACGCGTCGCTGCGTCAGACGGCCGGTTGGCGCGACGGCGCGGTGGCGCGCGGGGAGCGCGAACCGTCGTCCGGCACTTCCCCAGTCGGCGCCATGTCGGGGTCGGACCCGTTGGCCTGGCACCGTTTTCTGGACCCCTCCGGACCCGGGGACGGCATCCAGCCCACCCCGTGCCGAGTGGTTTTTCCGTTCACCATCCTCGCGGCGAGCATTTCGCCGACCGGACCGCCGCGGCGCTAGCGCAAGTTGAGTTGAGGGGAATGCGAAGTGCGCCGGGCCTGCGCCGGCGCGGTGTCGTGTCCGGCCCGCGAGCCGGCCGACGACAATTTGGCCTTCGTTCTGACATTCATCCGAGGAAACGCTCATGGGCGAACGGAACGTCAATCAACGGCTGTTCATTGTCGGGGTCGTGCTGATTATCGGGCTGGTGCTGATCTATCCGCCCAGCGAGAAGCTGCGCCCCGGGTTGGATATTGCCGGCGGCACGTCGCTGATCTTCGAGGTGGACACGACCGGCGCCGAGAACGTCGCCGATCTGGCCGAGCGGGTCAAAACGCTGTTGCAGAAGCGCGTCGACCCCAGCGGCGTCTACAACCTGGTCTGGCGCGTGCAGGGCCGCAACCGCATCGAGGTGCAGATGCCCCTGCCGCCCAAGGACGCCAAGGCGCGGCGGGAAGCATACTCCAAGGCGCTGGATGAGCTCTTCAATCAAGAGCTAAAACGCGGCGAGATCGAGCAGGCGCTGCGCAAGACGGGCGCGGAGCGGCAGGAAGCGCTACATGCCCTGGCCTGGCGGACCGCCGACGCGGCGTCGCAGGCGCTGGGCAGCAGCGGCGATGCGACCCGCCGCACCGCGATCGAGCAGGTTGCCAATCATCGCCTGGAACTGCTCAGCGAGGCCGCCGCCCGGGACGACGCGCTGCGGGCGGCGCGGGAAGCGCTGGCGCGTGGGCCGGTAGCCACGGAGCCGGCGAGCACCGAGCCGACCACCAAGCCCGCGTCGACGCAGGCTGAGCTGGAGGATGCCTACCGCGACGCGAACGAGGCCTTCGAGGATTCGGTCGAGGGCGTGTTGGCCACGAATCTCAACCGGCGGCGCTTCCAGGAAGTGATCGAGCTCGATGAGAAATCGCAGGTCCGCAAGCAGAGCCTCGCCAGCATCCGCAGCGAGCACGCCGATCTGGAGGCGCACATCGACAACGTGCTGGACAAGCACAAAATCTATCGCGGCGGCCGGCAGTTTCTCGACAGCTCGGCCGACCTCAAGCGCCTCTTGCGCGGGGCCGGCAAGCTCGAGTTCCGCATCCTGACTCAGCCCAGCGCCGACAACGTCACGAAGTACGACCGCTATCGCAAGCAGCTCAAGGACGGGCGCCTGCGCCCCCCCGGCGACGAGCTGGGCTGGTTCAAGGTCGACAACGCCCTCCAGTTCTTCAACTTGAACTCGCCCGCGGAACTCGCCGCCAAGGACTACCACAACGACCCGCGCTACGTCGTCGACAAGCTGGGCGAGGACTACTACGTGCTCGGCAAGCTCGGCCCCAACGACGGCCTCCTGCAGGGCGAGCGGGCCCAACGCCGCTGGCGCCTCGAACGCGCCCGGCAGGACCGCGACGAACACGGGAGCTGGTGCGTCAACTTCACGCTCGACCCGGTCGGCGGGCAGATGTTCGAGACGCTCACCCGCAACAACATCGACCGGCCCCTGTGCATCCTGGTGGACGACGTCGCCTACTCCGCGCCGAACATCCACAGCGCAATTCGCACGAGCGGCCAGATCACCGGCGAGTTCAGCCAGGACAAGGTCCAGTACCTCGTGCAGACGATGGAGGGCGGCACGCTCCCGGCCCGCCTCAAGGACACGCCGCTCTCCGAACGGACCATCGGCTCCAGCCTGGGCGAGACCAACAGCAAGAACGCCGTCCGCTCCGGCCTGATCGGCACGATCGCCGTCATCGTCGTGATGCTCGGCTACTACTTCTTCTGCGGCACCGTCGCCGTCGTCGCGATGCTCATGAACGTCTTCCTCACGCTGGCCGTCCTGGCCATGCTCAGCGCCCGCATCACGCTCGACGGCATCGCCGGCCTGATCCTGTCGGTCGGTATGGCCGTGGACGCGAACGTGCTGATTTACGAACGCATGCGCGAGGAGAAGGCCCGCGGCGCCTCCCTCCGCATGGTCGTCCGCAACGGCTACGAGCGCGCCTTCGCCACGATCTTCGACTCCAACATGACCACGATCCTGACCTGCGTGATCATCTACTACGTCGGCAGCGAGGAGGTGAAGGGCTTCGGCCTCACCCTGGGCTGGGGCATCGCCCTCAACCTGTTCACCGCCGTGTTCGTCACGCGGGCTCTCTTCGACTTCCTGCTGAAGCACAACCTCATCAAAGACGTGAAGATGTTGCGGCTCATCGGCGTGCCCACCATCGACTGGTACCGCATGGCCAAGTTCCTGGTGCCTGTGACGGTAGGCGTCACGCTGCTCGGGGTTATCCTGCTCATCAGCCGCGGCAAGAGCAACGTCTTCGACATCGAGTTTCTCGGCGGCGTCGCGGCCGAGCTGGAGCTCAAGCAGAAGGGCCTGGATGACGTGGCCATCGCCCAGCGGCTTGGCCGCGTGGCCGAGGAGATCGGCGGCGAGGTCCGCCGGCTCGACCAGGCGACGGTTGAGCCCGTGACGGACCAGCTCGGGGCGTTCAACGTGCGGTTGGCCGGCGTGGACGGCCCGCGGCTGGCGGCCCTGCTTACGGAACCGCTGGAGGCGGAAAACGTGCTGGCCCGTGGCGGCGTGTCGACCAGCGCCGGCCGCGACGCGGTGACGCTGCAAATCCAAGGCGACCTGACCGCCGACCAGCTCGCGCAGAAAATCCACGCGCTGGCCACGGCGCTGACGTCGACCTGCGACAACCTGGGCCGCGCCAACGTCAACGCCGTGCTGGAACTGGGCGCGGCGGCGCAGGCCGGACTCACCTGGAACGTCACCACAACGGCCACAAACATGCGACTGTTCGAGTACGCGCTCACGACCGCGATCGGCAACGATATGAAGATCCAGCCGAAGGTGTCGTACGTGTTCAAGGGCGTCGGGGACCGGCCCTACCCCGTGGCCGATCGCCTGCTCGACACGGTGGTCCCCGGTTTGCCGCCGGGCATCAACGCCGATCTGACGAACTACCTCGGCGGGGCGGCCATCGACTTGGAGCAGGTCGATCCGCCGTTGTCGGTGGAAGAGCTGCGTCAGCGCCTCGACGACATGCACTTCCAGCCGGATTTCGCCGACATGCCCAAGCGGGACTCCACGGTGATCGGCGTCCACGCGCTGCCCGGCCGCACGGACGACCGGGGCCAGCCGCTGTACAGCGGTTTCGTGATCGCGGTCGCCGATCCCGACCTTCGCTACCAGGACGATCCGCAGGTCTGGTGGGCCGGGTTTGCCCAAGGCGAGCAGCAACTCATCAAGACCGCGCTGAGTACCGAGCAGACCTTGCGCAAGGTCATGCAATTCAAGCCGCAGATCGCCACCCGTGCCACGCAACAGGCCGCCATGGCCCTCGTCCTGTCCTGGGCCATGATCGTCGCCTACGTCTGGATCCGGTTCGGAAAGCTGATGTACGGCGTGGGCGGCGTGGTGGGCCTGATCCATGACGTGCTGCTGGCCCTGGCGTTCGTGGGCTTCAGCGGCTGGATCGCCGCGACCGGCATCGGCCGCGCACTGCTGGTCGAGGACTTCAAAATCAACATGACGGTCATCGCGGCGTTGCTGACGATCATCGGCTATTCCGTGAACGACACGATCGTCGTCTTCGACCGGATCCGCGAGAACCTTCGCCTGAGCCGGCGCGAGGCACTTCCGNNCGCGTACATCTTCGGCGGCAGCAGCATCCGCGGGTTCAACTACTGCATGTTGATCGGCGTGCTGACCGGGTGCTACTCGTCCATCGCCATCTGCTCGCCGCTGCTGCTGGCGGGCCATTGGTTCCGGAAGACCGAGAGGCCGGTGGCGATGGCGTAGCGCCCGCTGCGCTGTATCGGTTTCGCTGACCGTGCTATACTGCTGCCCGACTCGCGTGACGCCGGCGCCGGACCGGTGCCCGTCCGCGGGCCGGGCAGCTTGGCTTGGCGAGGCACTGCGATGCGCACCGAAGTGAAGATCGGACTTATTATTGGCCTGCTGGTGCTGGGCGGCGGGGTCATCTTCATGCTGAACCAGGGGAAGAAGACCGGTAAGGACGTGGCGGACGTCGTGCCGCTCCAGAAGAGCGCGACGCCCGGCGCGTCGTCGGCCGCGAAGCCCAAACCGGCACAGCCCGGGACGGCGGCCCGCCCCAGCGGTCCCACCGGCCCGGCCCGGGTGCCCGGGCCGCTCGATCG